>NZ_JBHSLL010000028.1:0-11751 GCF_042656785.1 Aquamicrobium segne | reverse complement strand
TTCATGGGCTTCGTCAAACTCGCTGCAATCGCAATATGGCTCAGATAGTTAAATCGTCACCACAACCTAATAACTGATTATTCATCTACTGCTTTTGAGGCCGCGTACATTCGGAAACCAGTTGTATATTATCAATTCGACCACTCAGATTTTTTTAGCAGCAATCATGGTTATCGGCCAGGTTATTTTGACTACACGGCCAATGGGTTTGGCCCTGTAGCTCAAATGCAAGATCAGGTTCTGGATGCAATTGAGAAGGCGCTGGAAGGAAATGAAGACCCTGTCTATGCACAGCGCCGCGAAAGTTTCTTCGCCTTCCGCGATGGTCGCTGCTGTGAACGGGTCTATCAGGAAATATCCAGGCTTTTGCCGGATAACGGATAATCACAATGGCGTTGCAGCCATTCCTTCAAGATGAGTGGACTGCTGCGCTGGCGTGAAACGCTACTGAATCTTGTGCATCATCGGTGTGCGAACCAAACTCGTTAAGCGTTGCATAAAGGCCTCCTTGTCTGAGGAGTTCCCGATGCTTGCCGTGCTCGACAATTTTGCCATCTTCCAAAACAAAAATACGGTCAGCTTTGGCCACCGTTGAAAGGCGATGAGCCACAACAAGTGTGGTTCTGCCCTTCATTAACGTCTCAAGCGCCAATTGAACGTTACGCTCGGAAATATTGTCCAGAGCTGAGGTCGCCTCGTCCAGCAGAAGAATTGGTGCGTCTTTGAGTAAAGCGCGGGCGATGGCTATCCGCTGGCGCTGGCCGCCGGAAAGTTTTGCGCCCTGTTCACCAATCTGCGTCGCAAAACCTTTTGGCAGCGCCTTGATAAAATCATATGCGTAGGCGGCGCGCGCAGCCTCCACTATCGCTTCTGGTGAAGCGCCAGTGCGGCCCATGGCGATATTTTCTTCAATAGTTCCGCCAAACAAAAAGGCATTTTGTGAAACGGAAGCAATATTGTCACGAAGCGATTCAAGGGTAGAGTTCTGGATGTCCATCCCATCAATAACAATTCTCCCGGACTGAGGAGAAATGAACCGCAGCAAAAGCGAGAACATGGTTGACTTGCCCCCGCCAGAAGGACCGACAAGGGCAACAACCTCACCTCTCTTTGCCTGTATGGACACATTTTTCAAAACTGGAGATTTCGATTTTTCATAGGAAAAAACGACATCTTCAAATTTGATTTCACCACCGGTTACGTTGAGAGGCGCGGCATTCGGCTGATCCCTTTCAATCCGGCCACTATCCAGAAAACTATACATCATCCGCAAACCAACCAGATTGCGCTGTAAGGTTACTTGCAGACGCGCCAATCTTTTGGCTGGCTCATAAGCCAGAAGGAAAGCCGTAAGAAAGGCCATAAACTCACCGGGGGTTTTCCCGGCTGATGTCGATTGCCATGCGGCATACATAATGACGCCACCAACCGCCAAGCCCCCCATCGTCTCCATCAAGGGACCAGTTGATGCTTGCAAACGTTGAAGCTGGTTCGTGCGCACCTCGAATTTGGCCAGATCAATAGCCATGCGCGTGCGCATGGCTTCCTGAAGGCCAAATGTTTTCACGACATCGATCCCGCGCGCGCTTTCCATTGCCGTACGGATGATATCTGCGGCAAAACCAGCCTCTTGCGCCGACAGAGCCTTGATCTTTCTCAGGATTTTGGTGACGCCGATTATAATCGGAGGGGCAATGATAAAAGCTGCGATGGCCAGAAATGGATCGACTGCAATCATGACGATGACCAGCGCAATAACCGTCATAAGATCACGGCCCAGGCTGGTAGCGATCAGGTTTAGAGCACTTCTGGCGCTGTTTGCATTATGGTTCATATTAGCAATAAACTTGCTGCTATGACTATCTGCAAAATAGTCATTCTTCATCAAGAGCAATTTCTGATACATCGCACTTTTCATGGATGCGACGATAGAATTTCCGATCTCGGAAAGTACAATGGTCTGTCCGTAGACAGAAAATCCTTTGATTATTGATATCAATGCCACCAGCACGCCATAGAAAATAATATATTCCTGTCCCTCTTCAACAAAGAGCACATTGATAATATCCCTCATGATCCAGGCGCTTGCTGCTGTCGCAGCCGAGGATATGGCCATGAGTGTCAATGCTATTGCATAGCGTATGCGATAGGGACGAAAATTTTCAAAAAACAGGCGCTTCAATAGAGGAAACGCATCCTCCATCCTGACTGGCTTTTTGCTCATCACCCGTATCCTGTCAGGTCCGCCATTCTTTAGACATGACAGGCCATGCCGTCGCCAGGCCATCGGCTGTGCCCGACAAAACCTTCCGGGAGTACTGGCCGTTTTTAGCAGTTAAAAAGCCCCTGATTTGAGCAGGTAAAGTGTCTCCAAATTTATTACACAGAATGTCATGTAATAAATCTGCATCAGAATTTGTCATTCGTTCAACACTTTGAATGCAGCCAAACGGAGTCGATCCTGCCGCCAACTCTGGAAATTTCCTGGAAATGTCCATGTTCTTGGATGGGTCAATATAGGTATATTTTTGAGCCTTTTCGAAGTGAACCTGATTGCAGATAATTTCCAGGTGATTACCCAAAGAGACAGGATTAAATTGGTCGACATTCCGATATCTATGGCTCACCTGTTGTTCTAACAATTCAGGGTTCTGGCGGAAAAATTTCTGGAACGTCGACTTTCTCAGAGGATGCGGATGATGCCCTATCCCTAAAAAGCCGTTCACACTACCGGCAATCATCGCTCCTTTGTCGAGGGATTTCCGGAAGGTGGGGTTTGTATTGGGCCCTTTGCCTGTCAGCTTGCGCAGGCCTTTTCGTACGATGTTCTTAATACGGCTCCGTTCAGGCTTGTTCCATTTTCCATGCAGAACGGGCTTTCCTCTTGCAAAGAAATCTTTTTCGCAGGCAGGCGAATTTAGAAAAAAATCGTCATTTGAATAGATAAAATGTTCAGAGAGGTCTGGAATTCTCCACAATACCGACTCGATCGACAGAGAATTAAAATTTGGCCTCGCTGCGTTCAAACCATGAAAAACCTCGTCATGAGAGACGATCTTGATAAAATCAGTATCGCACTTTTTTTCATCAAAAAAGGCGTTGAGGTGTTCGGGAACCTGATTGTCCGTAACAATGAAAATCCTGCGGATAAATGGCGCGTATTTGAGCACTGATGAAATGCAGTAGTAAATTTCACCGCTCTCTGCGAAGCGTATGTCCCCAACGACCTGATCATTCTGTCTTACCAAATGATCTGGCGGGAATTTCAGCCGATTTTTCTTATGCCAGGGGTCATTTCCATTAACCCAGGCAATCACATAATCGATATTCAATTTCAGTCATGCCCACGAGATATATGCAATTATAAAGTGATAATATCACCATTATTGCAACTATAGCTAGAATTTGGTTAAAATCTAGACGGGCCGCGTGCATGGCGTCATTCGAATGCGGTACCTAAAGCGTGTCGCTTTTCTTTCAGATTCACGTGACCCGCTTTAAGCCTTTGTTTTTACGCATGTCTTTATCCCGAAACTGGTTCCCAAGTCTCGGGAGACAGGCTTTAGCGCTGGATCGGCGTGTATTCAGACATATCCTGCGGCTTTGAAATGGTTCTGGCATTCGGTTGGTGAGTAGAGGGTGTAGATGTCGCCGATTGCCTGCCAGAGGCCATCGACGGCAAAAGATCTTGTCGAAACCTGCTGCAAGACGATCCTGACCAAGCAAGGCATCGAGGTCTTACGTAAGCCGATCTGCCGGAGCTGACCAAACTTCTGGCAAAAGAACTGAGGTTGGTTTCGGAAGGCATCCCGGATATGGTGAAGGGTACCGAGACGGTCTGATCCTGCGCAATCTCATGACACTCAGGCAATACCTTGCGGAGTTGTGCGGCCTTTACGGCTTGTGGATATCCTCTCTCTGCCCACAAGCCGTCTAACCGATTTCCACCCCGTTTCTGCCGGTCAGATATCGTCGCAATTGCTGTTGCTTTTCGTTATGAATGACGTTTCGCAAACTGGACCCCATGCGTGGCATCAAAGATTAGAGCATCGGATCAAAAAGTGGAATCGGTTTTTGGATAATTCCGATGCTCATTCAAAGAGTTAGAGCGTCCTTTCTTTGTGCGTCGACAGGACGCACGGCGCTCTAACTGAGAAAATTCAAGCCTCACCAAACTGTAGGAAGCCATCATGCAAGGCAAGTTCGATGGTCAGCATGCGCTGATTGTTCTACCCACTCACCTGCGACTGCAAGACCGAGTACTGCACATTGTCTTCGGGTACAACGCAAGCGAACTTTCAGTCGCTATGCGTCTCACTGAGCGTACTGGTCCCATCTGGCAGGGCCTATGCCAGACCGAGGCCGGGTGTGAAACCAACAATCAATGCAAATGCAGCGACAACATCACAAACCCTCTTCAACTCAGCCCATTTTGCTGCCGCGGCAACCAGTTGCTATGAAGCCAAAGCTCTTGCAAGAGCCGCGCTGCCGGCCTTGCGCATTTCAGCTTCATTGACCAGTTCAAGGCCGAGAGCCTGATAATCCACCCCGAGAAAGTCGCCTCCCAGATTGCGAACCGCATGTGCATGGCGCGGATCGGCCTGGATTTCTGCTGCATTCACGCCAACAAACACGCGCTCATCGCCAGTGTAGCGGAAAGCGTAGAGATTGATGCCGTTCTCAAGCTGCTCGACAAACTGGACATCCGTTTTGAGGCGGATATCGGATACGTTTCCTGCTGAGTCGTCTCCTGTGGATACGCTGCCTTTACTGCGGTTATTCGAGGCAATAGCGACAACACCGCCAATGACCACCGCGCCAATCAGGGCGCAGACAAGCGGCCGTTCTTCACAAAAGGCACGGTCCCGGGTGCTGTCATTAAGGTTCGCTTGCGTTCCCGTGGTGGTCTGGCAAGCGGCAAGGGCCGTGCAGAGTGTCGCTGCAAAAATTGCTCGCCCATATCTCAAGATTTTCGACATTGATGGTCCCCCTATCAAAAAGAATGTTCAAAACCTGATATTGAGGTCGATGGAGCCGGAATGGCTGAACTGGTCGCTGGAGAACAGGCCATCATAATTGGCGCGGACGGTCATGCCCGGTGCAACAGTCTTGCCTGCATCATCAGTGTTTTCCTGATGAGTTGCCCATGTCCCGCCAAACAGGAATGTATTTCTTCGCCATATCAAAGAAACAGCCCCCAAAAAATATTCGTTGGTGAACTGTATAATCGGGCTTGCCAATTTCGGCTTGGGCACAGGGCTTGGGGGAAACGCTACTCGGGGCAGTGCCCAGCCTGCCTTATCACCTGTCGAGAGCGATTGCGCGAACCTCGGAGGGTCGCCTGGCGAAGCGCTGGCGGAAGCACTTGTTGAAATGCGACAGGTCGCCGAACCCGCAGGCATAGGCGATCTCGCTGATCCGCAGTCGTGCCTGCTTCGGATCTCTCAACATGGTGTGCGCCCGTTCGAGGCGCTCGGAACGCACAAAGTCGGTGAAGGTGTCGCCTTCTTTGTAAAAAAGCGAGCGCAGATATTGCGGCGAGATGCCGTGACGGCGCGCCATCTCATCGAGCGTCAGCCAGTTCTCGACCAGATGCTGGCGGATATCAGACTTGATCGCCGCCAGCCGGGCAAAGGCAAGACCATTTTCGGATGCATGTTCGGCATAATCCTTGCGCGCACCGAGTGTCAGTGCTGCAAGATCAAGCAGATGGTCCGCTGTCCTGCGTGCAAGCACCTCATCAAACCGCTTCTCGGTCTGCATGATTGCCTGCGCATAGTGTTTGAGCAGCGTCAGGGCCGGGCCTGGTGTGAGCTTGCCGATGGCCGCATAGTCGCACACCTGAACGCGAGGATCGAGTACGGCGCGGGGGATGGTGATATCAAAAAACCTCGGCGCGCCAACCAATGTGTGGCTTGACGCCCGCGTATTGAGCCCGAGATAGGCTTCGCCGCCTTTCAACTCGAACTCGCTTCCACCCTGCGGGGCAAAGCTCACCTTGCCGCTCTCAATGAAGGCAAAGACCAGATCATCCTTGCCGTCACTGGCCTGCTCGCGCGTTCTGCGCGGCGACATCGGTGAGATTGTCGCGTCCAGCAGTGCTATATCAGGCAGATACCGTGTAGCAACGTTGAAATACGGTTCCTCATCTCCGATGACATCAATATGGACCCGTTCAACAGAAGCATAGACATCATGCAGAACTGCAAGGCGATCACCTTTTCTGTAATCTTTCGATAGAAAGTAGGAAATGGCGGACATTGTCTGCAAGATCCCCCCAAAGTGGTTCGCAACAGGATAAACTGCAAGAACGCCGGGAAAGACTAGGAAACCCGTGCACGCGGTGTCAAACAAAACTCTTGTGACCGGTTCCGGGAATGTCGGGGCAGAAAAACTCAGGCGGTCCATGCACAAGCCCGTCAGTCAGGGCGAATGTATCGGTCATACACCATTCATCTTCAGCAAATAGTGCCCATTGGGTGACCTGGAATTTCTCATCCTCGCCAGTGCGACGGCCCGGGTTCTGGTCGGTTGGCAGAGCGTTGAAATATTCTCCGCCAAGAACGAGCGCATGAACAAGCGATCTGCTGCACAACAGCTATCTTGTCGTCAAACTGTCATGCAAGACGTTTAGCGTCTTGCTCGGACGGCCTCAGGGCTAACATGATTTTAAAGCGTGTCGCGTTTCTTTCAGATTCATACGACCCGCTTTAAACCTTTGTTTTTATCTCGAACTGGGTCCCGGTTCGAAAGACAGGCTTTAGTCTGGGCACCTTATGACAGCCAACACAGTATCGACGTGTGATTTACGTCTGGATTACGGCACCACGCCTGTTCTCAAAGGCATCGATATCGCCTTGCCAGCAGGCAATACGCTGGCCCTTCTGGGTCCATCCGGCTGTGGCAAAACCACCTTGTTGCGTCTCATTGCAGGGCTGCTGGCTCCCAGTTTTGGCCAGGTTTGGATTGAGGAAGAGCTGGTTGCAGGCAATGGTATTTTCCTGCCACCGGAAAAGCGCGGTCTTGGCATGGTGTTTCAGGATTATGCCCTCTGGCCGCATCTGAGCGTTGCAGGCAATGTTGGCTTTCCTCTTGAAATGCGCAAAATCGGCAAGGCCGAACGTGACCGGCGCGTGATCGAAGCGCTGCGGCGTGTCGAGCTTGAACATCTTGCCAACCGCAGTCCAGGCGCGCTTTCCGGCGGCCAGCAGCAGCGTGTGGCTATTGCCCGTGCAATCGTTGCCGAGCCACGCATCGTGCTGTTTGACGAGCCATTGTCCAATCTCGACCGTGAGTTGCGTGAAAACATGGTGGGTGAACTGGCCAGCCTGATCCGTCAGCTTGGCCTTACAGCGATTTATGTAACCCATGATCAGAGCGAGGCTTTTACCCTGGCCGATCAGGTTGCCATTATGGATCATGGGCTTATCGCTCAACTGGCAGCACCCGAAGAGCTGATTGAAGCACCCGCCAGTGCCAAGATCGCCGAATTTTTGCGCCTTGGCACTGTTGCCAATATGCGCCGTACCGCCACAGGCTGGGCCTTTGGTTCTGCTCAGTCCGATCACGCTTTGGGCCCGGATGCCCCGTTTGGTCATGAAGCGCAGGTGTTGATCTCACCGCATTCGCTTCAGGCCTGCGCCCCGGAGCAGGCAGTTTTGACCGGCGCGGTCAAGGCGGTGCAGTTCCGTGACAATGCCTATCTGGCCGATATTGCTGTCACTGAGGGCGCTGACAATCTGGTGCTTCAGATTGCCAGCAATTCCCGCATGCGCCTGGGGGAGCGCATCGGGCTGGAGATTGTCTCCGATTGCCTCCGCTGGTTTCCGGCGCAAGCAGGCCAAGCCCCATAGCCTCAATTCAATAGCCCAAACTTAACAGGCCCAAACTTAATAACAGGAGTGTCATATGCTGACCAATATTCGTCGCGCCGGTCTTTCCGTACTCGCCGCTTTAACTATAGCCGGAACCGCTCATGCCGATGTTACAGTCTACACTGCCGGCCCTGCTTCGCTGATCGAAAAACTGGCCGCTGGCTTTACCGAAGAAAGTGGCATCAAGGTTGAATTTTTTCAGGCCACCACCGGCAAGGTCATGGCTCGCATTGAATCGGAAGCCGCCAATCCGGTTGTGGATGTGCTGATTTCCGCATCCTGGGATACAGCCACGGACTTCACCGCACGCGGCTGGCTTTTGCCCTACACCAGCCCGAACGCCAAAAACGTGCCTGATTTCCTGAAATCAGAAACCACTGTAGCACAGGGTGTTTCCGCGCTCGCCATCGCATGGAACCCTAATAGCGGCACGCCAGCACCCAAGGAATGGGCCGATCTGGCCAAGCCGGAATACAAGGATCTGGTGAATCTGCCCGATCCGGCCCAGTCCGGCGCAACATTTGAACTGGTGGCAGCCCTCGAAGCGCAAAGTGGCTGGAAGCTGTTTGAAGACCTTGCCGCCAATGGCGCCATCGTTGCCGGAGCCAATGCCGAAGCGCTGAACCCTGTTTTGCAAGGTGCCAAGGCCGCCGTGTTTGGCGCAGTGGATTACATCTCGTTCAATGGCAAGGAAAAGGGTGAATCCATCGAAGTGATTTTCCCTGAATCAGGCACCGTGATTGCGCCACGCCCGGCCATGATCCTCAACTGGTCCAAAAATCAGGATGAGGCCAAGGCTTTCATTGACTATATGCTCTCCGATGCAGGTCAGGCCATTATTGCTGCAACCAATCTGATGCCCTCACGCACAGACATTGCGGCAAACCGCCCGCTGATCAACGATCTCAACATCCTCAAGATCGATTCTGAAGCCGTCTATGCCGGTCGTGCAGATACGCTGGCCAGCTTTGCCACCATTTTCGGTCAGTAATAAAGGGTTCTGGAGCAATGGGGGCAAAAAGCGTTCAGCCGGTCAATCCGGCAGTGCTCCTGGCAGCAATCGGCCTTGTCATCGTTGTCGTTGTGCCTTTCGCCCTGATTGTTCTTCAGGCCATCTTTCCAGAACTGGGGCGCGGCTCGCTGGCCGCACCTTTCTCGCGCCTTGCCCAAACCTTGGGTGATGCAAAACTCTTGCGTATGACCGGCAATACGATGCTTCTGGGGCTTGGTGTCGCCGCACTATCGGCACTCATCGCCGTACCGCTGGCGGTCATGCGCTCCCTGTTTCGTGTGCCCGGAGCGCTGGTCTGGGATATCTTGATGCTGGTTCCTTTCATGATCCCGCCCTATATCGCCACGCTGGGCTGGATCATGTCGCTGCAACCACGCGGCTATCTCTTCCAATTGTTCGGCTTTGATCTGGCGCCATTCCTGTTTTCCATCTGGGGCATCATTTTTGTGATGACGCTCAACACCTTCCCGGTGGTCTATTTTGCCGTCTCGCGCACCATTGAAGCGGTCGGGTCGCGATATGCCGATGTGGCGCGTGTCTTTGGCGCATCCGGCTGGAAGGCGTTTTTGCGCATCACGCTGCCGCTATCGACACCTGGCCTTGCCGCCAGCCTGCTTCTGGTCTTTGCCATGGCCATCGAGGAATATGGAACACCTGCAGCTTTGGGCCGCCGCGCCGGTTTCGACGTTCTGGTGACCGGCATTGATCTGCGCGTTTCCGACTGGCCCATCGATCTGCCGGGGGCCGCCATTTTGTCATTGATTCTGGTCGTATTGAGCTTTGGTGCTTTTCTGGTACAGCGCTGGCTCATTACCCGCCGCTCCTATCAAACCACCAATGGCAAGCCGCAAAGCTTTGAAAAGCGCGAACTCGGACGCTGGAAAGCACCAGTCGTCGCCGTCTTTGCACTGGTGGTTTTTCTTGCCACTTGCGCTCCGCTCCTCGCCATTCTGGCGACAGCCCTGTCACGCACTCTTTCGGGGGGGCTGACATGGTCCAATCTGGGCTTTGGCAATTTTATCACTATTTTCAGTGACAGCACCGGCGCCCTGCGCGCATTGAGCACCAGCCTGGGTCTTGGCGTTACAGCAGCTCTCCTAACCGGCCTTCTGGGCGCCTTGTCAGCCTATGCCGTGGTGAAATCCAAAATGCGCGGCCGCGGTGTGCTCGATGTGCTGACCATCTTGCCCAATGCCTTGCCGGGCATTGTTGTTGCCGTCGGCCTCATCCTTGCCTGGAACCAGCCCTGGCTGCCGATCACACCTTACAACACCGCGCTCATCCTGCTTCTGGCCTATTGTTGCATTCTGCTGCCGCAACCCGTGCGCTATGCCACGGCTGCCTTTCATCAGCTTGGCGATAATCTCGAAGCGGCCGCGCGGGTTTTCGGGGCCAGTCCCTTAACCGCATTCCGCCGCATTCTCCTGCCGCTGATTTTCCCGAGCCTGCTTGCCTCCATGCTGCTGGTCTTTGCCGTTGCAACGCGCGAACTGGTCGCCTCAATCCTTGTTGCCCCGGTAGGCATGCAGACCATCTCCACCTATATCTGGCGTCAGTTTGAACAGGGATCGGTTGGTCTGGGCATGGCCATGGCTTTCATCACCATTCTCATCACCACCTTGTTCCCGCTCGTGGTTCTTAGCCTCATGGGCAAAAGAGGCAGCCTGTTGTGATCCGCGCCAAAGCCGTTTCCGGGCTTGGCGGCAAAGCCCCCGCCTGCTTTCTGATTGAAACCGGACAGGCGCGTTTTCTGCTCGATCTGGGCGAAGGCGCACCAGGTCAATTCCCCGACCTCAGCGGCATCGGCACGGTGGACGCCATCTTGATCAGCCACGGCCATGCCGATCATATTGGCGGCCTCCATCTCGCTGATCAGGTCGGCAATCCTCCCATTTACGCCACGGCCATGACCAAGGCTTTTGCAGGGCATCCAAAGCTGGCGGAGGCATTGATCCTGCCTTTGCAGGGTCAGGTGGAAATTGCCGGGGTTATTGTGGAAACCGGCCGCGCCGGTCACGCCGCCGGAGGCATCTGGATGCGGATCAGCGGAGAAGAAGGCGTGCTCTATTCGGGTGATTTTTGCCGAGAAAGCCTGCTCTATCCGGTCGATACGCCACTTGCCGCAAAAACGCTGATCGTCGATGCGTCCTATGGAGCGTATGACACGGATATTACCGACGCCATCAGCACTCTAATTGATGCTGCACGCAAAGGCCCATTGCTGCTGCCTTTGCCGCCCACAGGCCGTGGTGTTGAAATTGCCGTGCTGTTGCATGAAGCCGGATGTCCGGTTTTCATATGTGATCAACACCATCGCAGCGCCGAACTGATGCTGGCAGGCGACGCAGCAACGCTGGTTGAAGGCGGCCGGGACCGCCTTGGCCATATGCTTTCCCATGCAGGCCGTCTTGATGCCAAATCCGATGCACAAGGGGCAATGATCGCCGCCAATGGCGCAACTACGGCAGGGCTTTCAAAAACACTCATGGCGCGTTTTGCCAACAAGAATAATGTGCAGATTTTGATAACCGGCCATGTCGAGGCAGGCAGCCCGGCCAAAGCTGCAATCGAAAAAGGCCGTGCTGGTTTTCTACGCTGGAACGTGCATCCGCACCTGCACGACCTCGTCTGGCTGCACAAACTTGTGCGCCCGCAGACGACGCTTTATGCATTTTGTGATGATGACACTGCTGACGCTGTCAGAGCATTTCTTGTTTTCACGAAAAACGGATGAAATGCTCTGATCTCTTGTTTTAGCCGCATTTATTTGACGTCAGACCTAACCGTCTGGCGTCTAAATGCTTTAGGGTCGAAACCCAATCAGAGTATTGCGTAAATTTTTGAAATCAGATTCTGTGCATGTAC
>NZ_JBHSLL010000027.1:0-1603 GCF_042656785.1 Aquamicrobium segne | reverse complement strand
GCTTATCGGCGCGACCGGCGAGCAGGCCAGTTTTGCCCTTGAGCACCCCGAAGCTTTCCGGATCATCGGTGATCTTCGTCAGCGCATATTTGGCATGTTCCGGATCCTTCAACATGGCGTCGACGTTGACTGCCACAAAGGCGGCTTCCGGATTTGCGTATACCAGACGGAAGCGGCTGGAGACTTCCTCCCATTGCGCTTTGAGGGTCGGATCGGCAGTGAGCTTGTCCTCGGCCGCCTGCTCGATAGATTTCGGGAACACGGTGATACCGGCGACCATGGGTTCGGCTTCTCTGATGCTGCTGGACAGAACCTGCCGATGCGCACCTGGGGCCAGGCCAAGCCGTCCGGCAATGGTACGCAGCCGCATTCCGAATTCGGCAAGCTTCTGCTTTTGCCGAACGGTCCAGTCGAGCCGATCACGAACAATAGTTCTGGCTACATTCATGAGGTTGAGCCCGCGCAATTGGGCAAACCGCAGCGCGGCACGATAGGAAGACGCATTCTCAAAATCGAGCGTAGTTTCCTTTGAGCCGTCGCGTGACAGGCGCTCAACGAGCTTCGACATGGCGAGGTCGCGGATATCGACCACATCCCAGGAATGGCGCTGGACCGTTTTGCCATCCGGCAGAACGATTGGCCCCGAGCCCTTGTGTTCGAGGCCAATGCGATCACCGATTTCGGGCGCGGCCTTCGTCATCGCGCGCTTGAGGTCGACGCCCCAGATCGTGTTCTGCTGGCCGTCGCCATTTTCCAGCGTCACGAAATAGCTGTCGCGGTTTTTAGGTTTGTTCTCATAGGGCGCAACTCCATGATCGATGAGGATACCGCCTGTTCGGGCAAAATCGCCAAGGGGCACATAGAGCCGGGCATCGTCGCGATGCCGCGTCAGCGCCACATAGGTGAGATGCCGATCGAGCGAACGCGACGCCAGCACCTTCACATCATCGACCGTCGCACCCTGCGACTTATGAACGGTTGTCGCATAGCCATGGTCGAGATTGGCATAGAAGCGCTGCTCAACCGTGACCTCACGGTGATTGTCACCATCCCCAATGCGGGCAACGATCCGGCCGGGGGCGGCGTCGACCACTTTCGCCAGCATGCCGTTCTTGACGCTGAGCGAACCTTCATTCTTGAGGAAAACGATTTGATCGCCGGCGGCGAAGTGGCGAATGCCATCTTCTGTCTTGAAGGCAAACCCGTCACCAACAATCCCACGCTCGACCAACTGCTGACGGGCCAGATCGTTCAGCTCACGCACATCACGGCGAAGGTGAGCAAGGATGAGCGACGTCCGCCCCGGGTCGTAGTCGCGGTTCCAGTCCTCGATCAGGGACTGGACGGTTTTCTCCCGCGTCCATTCTCCGATCACCATGTCGGCATTGTCGTAGGCATCAAGGGCAGCACTGATCCTGCCACGGGCGAGATCCGCCGACGCCGTGCGCATCCAGCCCTCGCGCTGGCGGTAGATCGTGCCCAGCTCCGCATAGCCGATACGATCAGCAATGGCCCGGAAGGCAGCACCCGCTTTGATCGGCTGCAGCTGATCGGGGTCCCCAACCAGAATGAGTTTGGCCCCTGCCTTCGTCACTGCCTCGAC
>NZ_JBHSLL010000026.1:0-27389 GCF_042656785.1 Aquamicrobium segne | reverse complement strand
TCATGGGCTTCGTCAAACTCGCTGCAATCGCAATATGGCTCAGATAGTTAAATCGTCACCACAACCTAGCTTCTTTTTCTTGCCGCATTTGTGCGACGTCAAATGATTCCATCTGACTGCAAAATGCTTCAGGCTGATAAGGCCTCAAGGCCGCGTGTCAGGTCCGCTTTCAGGTCTTCAATGTCTTCAAGACCGATCTGAAGGCGGATAACGGGGCCGTCATAATCGCCCTTTGCAAGTGTGCGGTCTGAAAGTGAGACCGGAACGGCAAGGCTTTCATAGCCGCCCCAGGAAAAGCCCAGACCAAAAATTTGCAGGGCATCGAGAAAAGCATGTGCCTGCGCCTGGCTGGCCTTGTCCAGAACAATTGAGAAAACACCGCTGGAGCCTGAAAAGTCCCGCTGCCAGAGGGCATGATCAGGATGGCTGGGCAGGGCTGGGTGAAGAACCTTGCTGATGCCGGAACAGGTTTCAAGCCATTGGGCAATGTCGAATGCGCTCTTGCGCTGATGATCCAGTCTTATGCCCATGGTGCGCAATCCGCGCAGCACCTGATAGACATCGTCAGGTGCGGCACAACAGCCAAGCGCGATGAAGCCGTCATGCAGGCGCTGCCAATACTGCTCATTGGCCGATACGGTTCCAAGCAGCACATCGGAATGTCCGGCAGGATATTTGGTCGCGGCATGAATTGAGATGTCGACGCCATTTTCAAGCGGTTTGAAATAAAGCGGTGTAGCCCAGGTGTTATCCATCATTACTACGGCGCCTGCTTTTCTGGCGGCTGCGGAAATGGCGGGGATATCCTGCACCTCAAACGTGTTGGAGCCGGGCGATTCGGTGAAAACCACGCTTGTGTTCGGGCGTATCAGGGCGGCAATTCCAGCGCCGATATAGGGATCATAATATTCGACCTCGACACCCAGCCGCGTCAACATGGTGTCGGCAAACTGGCGCGTGGGTGAATAGACCGAATCGGTAATCAGAATATGATCGCCGGATGCGGCAAAGGCGAGCAATGGCACGGTCACAGCCGCAAGCCCGGACGGAACGATGATCGTTCCGGCAGAGCCTTCCAGCTCGTCAATGGCTGTCGCCAGCGCATCGGTGGTCGGGGTGCCGCGTGTACCATAGGTGTATTTTTGTGAACGGTTCACCAGCGTGGCTGTGTTGGGAAACAAAACCGTGGAGGCATGGACCACGGGAGGATTTACAAAGCCGTGAAAGTCTCTGGGGTTGCTGCCGCTATGGGCAAGCCGCGTGTTTGTACCCAGTTTCAGCTTGGTCTTGTTCATATGCGAGCGCACCCCAAAAAGAATTTAAGCAACAGGGTTTTATGCTGCTCTGTGCACCTGTGCAACCATGGAGCATTTTGTGCGCACAGGTGGCACTATCTGATGGAAAAATGTTTCAGATCAGTATTACAAAAAAATTGAGAAAATCCACGGGAAAATGAGATAAAATCTTTTATAAACAATTGTTTATGTAAAATATGGTATAAATGTTGGCTGAATTATTCATTTTCCTTGACCTTAAGAGCATAATCGCTTTCGATGCACTTTATTAAGAAGAGGTGGGGAACGGTTTGCAGCGATCTGTCCTTGAAGGGCAGCGTTCTGGTGCAGATCACCCGTAATAACAAAACCGGACCAGATCCGGATAATTGATAAAAAGGGTCAACAGATTATGAAGAAATGGGCAATTGGTATTCTGGGGGCGGCAGCCATCGGCATGGTGTCGGGAGCCGCCCATGCAGATACACTTGATGATGTGAAGGCCAGAGGGTTCCTCCAGTGCGGTGGCAATGTCGGGCTTGCCGGGTTTTCTGCCCCGAATGAAAAGGGCGAATGGACCGGAATTGATGTTGATTATTGCCGCGCTCTGGCTGCGGCGATCTTTGGTGACGGCACCAAGGTGAAATTTACCGGCCTGAGCGCCAAGGACCGCTTTACCGCGTTGCAATCTGGTGAAGTTGATGTTCTGTCGCGCAACACCACCTGGACGATCAGCCGCGATACGGCGCTTGGTTTTAACTTTGTGGGCGTCACCTATTATGATGGCCAGGGCTTCATGATTAATTCCAAGAAGGTTCCAGGCGTCAATTCGGCGCTGCAACTTTCGGGCGCCTCCGTCTGCGTGCAGGCAGGCACCACCACCGAGTTGAACCTTGCCGACTATTTCAGCGCCAACAAGATGGAATATAATCCTGTTGTGTTTGAAAAGTTTGAAGAGGCCAATGCCGCTTATGATGCTGGCCGCTGCGATGCCTATACCACGGACCAGTCGGGCCTTTATGCGGTTCGTCTTCAGATGTCCTCGCCCGACGATCATGTGGTTTTACCTGAAATCATTTCCAAGGAGCCGCTCGGGCCTGCCGTGCGTCAGGGTGATGACAAATGGTTCGATATTGCCAAATGGACCTATTATGCCTTGCTGAATGCGGAAGAGGCCGGTGTTACGCAAGCAAATGTGGAGGAGATGAAGGACAGTCCCAATCCTGATATTCGCCGCCTGCTTGGCACCGAAAGCGAAACCAAGATAGGGACCGATCTGGGCCTTGAGAATGACTGGGTGGTGAATATCATCAAGGCGACAGGCAATTACGGTGAAATTTTCGAGCGTAATGTCGGTGTTGACAGCCCGCTGAAAATTTCGCGCGGTGTCAATGCGCTGTGGACCAAGGGTGGCCTGCAATACGGCATGCCCATCCGTTAGGTTTAAGAAAAGGTATAGATCGGCCGGAGGATGATTTCTCCGGCCTTTTACCCTCCCTGCCAGAATAATAAAGAACAGGCTGGCAGAAACAGACACCGGTTGTAAGGGGCGCCATGTGTCACAACATATTATCAGGGAAGAAACCGCCCGGGTCCCGTTGATTTACGACCCGAGAATACGCAGTATTTTCTTTCAGTTGCTTATCGTCTTGCTGCTGGTGATGGGCGTATGGTGGATTGTCGATAACACCATTGAAAATCTGCGACGCTCAAATATCTCCACAGGCTTTGCATTTTTGCGTGGACGTGCGGGATTTGATATTTCTGAACGTCTGATCGCTTTTACACCCGATTCATCTTATGGACGGGCGCTGCTGGTCGGCATCACCAACACGCTGATGGTTGCTGCCGCCGGTATTGTGACGGCCACTATTTTGGGTTTTCTGGTTGGTGTGGGCAGGCTTTCACACAATTGGCTGATCCGTAAGCTGGCGATGATTTATGTCGAAGTGTTTCGCAATATCCCGCCCTTGCTGGTTATCTTGTTCTGGTATCAGGGTGTTCTGGCGGTGCTGCCAAGCGTGCGCGAAAGTCTGTCGCTGCCATTTGGGTCCTATCTGAACAATCGCGGTTTTTATTTTCCCGGACTGATATGGGAAGAAGGTTCCGAGCTTATATTGTTCGGCTTTATCGCAGCATTTGTGTTGATCTGGATTGTGGCGCGGCGTGCGCGGGCAAGGCAGATGGCGACGGGCAAACGCTTTCCGGTCTTCTGGACCAGTATCGGGCTGCTCATCGGTCTGCCTCTCCTGGCTTTTCTGGTTTCGGGTATGCCTGTTGGCATTGATTACCCGCAACTGGGAACTTTCAACCTGACCGGCGGCATCAATATATTGCCCGAATTCCTGTCGCTCTATCTGGCCTTGTCGTTTTATACGGCCTCATTCATTGCCGAGATTGTGCGTGCGGGCATATTGGGTGTGTCCAGGGGCCAGACGGAGGCTTATTCTGCGCTTGGCATGGGCACCAGTGACGGATTGCGCCTTGTGATCATTCCACAGGCCATGCGCATCATCATTCCGCCTTTGACCAGCCAGTATCTGAACCTGACCAAGAATTCCTCGCTTGCGGTCGCCATCGGCTATCCGGATCTTTATGCGATCGGTGGCACCATTCTCAACCAGACCGGGCAGGCCATCGAGGTGGTGGTCATTTTCATGACCGTCTATCTGAGCATCAGTATCATCACCTCTGTGTTGATGAACTGGTTCAACACCAAAATGGCGTTGAAGGAGAGGTAAGCCATGCAGGCAGATAATTTCTCCTGGGTGCGCCAGGAAATGATTGCCTCTCAGGTTGCGCCCCGGTCGCATCTTGGGCCGGGTGCATGGTTGCGCAAGAACCTGTTTGCAACGCCGGTTGATGCGCTTTTGAGTGTTTTTGCATTTCTGGTGATTGCCTGGCTTTTGCCGCCTTCGCTGAACTGGTTATTTTTTGATGCGATCTGGAGCGGGGCTGATCGAACCGCCTGTCTGACAACCGAGCAGGGGGGGCAGTTGCCGGTCGGCTGGTCTGGCGCCTGCTGGCCCTTTGTCAGCGGCCGCTTTGGTCAGTTCATGTTTGGGCGCTATCCAATGGATGAGCGCTGGCGTGTGCTGCTTGCGGGCCTGATCTTCATCGCATTGCTGACGCCGCTTCTCATTCCGCGTGCGCCTTTTAAGAAGCTCAATGCGATCCTGTTTTTCGGGGTCTTTCCTTTTGTCGCCTTCTGGCTTCTGGTTGGCGGGGCTTTTGGGCTGCGCTATGTGGAAACCCCGCTTTGGGGCGGCCTTATGGTCACGCTGGTGATTTCTTATGTCGGCATTGTGGTGTCATTGCCGCTGGGGATCATTCTGGCGCTTGGGCGGCGCTCCCATATGCCCATCATCAAACTGTTGTCGGTGATCTTCATCGAGACGGTGCGCGGTGTGCCGCTCGTGGCTGTTTTATTTATGGCCAGTTTCATGTTGCCGCTCTTCGTGCCGCCGGGCATGAGTTTTGACAAGCTCTTGCGGGCATTGATCGGGGTTGCGCTGTTTGCCTCTGCCTATATGGCCGAGGTGGTGCGCGGCGGCTTGCAGGCCATTCCCAGGGGACAATATGAGAGCGCGGATTCGCTTGGGCTTGGCTACTGGCCGCAAATGGGTCTCATCATCATGCCGCAGGCATTGACACTGGTGATCCCTGGAATCGTCAACACTTTTATCGGCATGTTCAAGGATACGACGCTGGTGCTGATCATTTCGATGCTGGATCTGCTGGGCGTGGTCAAACAGAATATTTCGGGGGACCCGACCTGGGCAACGCCACAAACGGCAAAAACCGGCTATATATTTGCGGCGGCGGTTTTCTGGGTGTTCTGCTTTGGCATGTCACGTTATTCGCAGTATATTGAGCGTCGGCTCGATACCAGTCACAAACGCTAGATAAGGAAGCGCGCATGGCCACCGAAAACGCAGTCAGTGCTGCGGACATCGAAGTTGATACCGGCAAGATGCGGGTTTCAAAAACGGATGTCGCCATTGAAATTATCGGCATGCACAAATGGTATGGTGATTTCCATGTGCTGAAAGACATCAATCTGAAGGTGATGGGGGGAGAGCGCATTGTCATTTGCGGTCCTTCAGGCTCAGGTAAATCAACCATGATCCGCTGCATCAACCGGCTGGAAGAGCACCAGAAGGGCAAAATCATTGTTGATGGCAAGGAACTGACCAATGATCTGAAGAAGATCGATGAAGTACGTCGCGATGTCGGGATGGTGTTTCAGCATTTCAATCTGTTCCCGCATCTGACCATTCTGGAAAATTGCACATTGGCGCCGATCTGGGTGCGCAAGATCCCGCGCAAACAAGCCGAAGCGACAGCCATGCACTATCTGGAGCGCGTCAAGATTCCCGAACAGGCCAATAAATATCCGGGGCAATTGTCAGGTGGCCAGCAACAGCGCGTGGCGATTGCGCGGTCCTTGTGCATGAAGCCGAAGATCATGCTGTTTGACGAGCCGACTTCTGCGCTCGATCCAGAAATGGTCAAGGAAGTTCTGGAAACCATGGTCGGTCTTGCTGAAGAGGGCATGACCATGTTGTGCGTGACGCATGAAATGGGCTTTGCCCGTCAGGTCGCCAATCGGGTGATCTTTATGGATCAGGGCCAGATTGTCGAGCAGAACACGCCAGCCGAATTTTTTGATAACCCCCAGCATGAGCGCACAAAGCTGTTCTTAAGTCAGATCTTGCACTGACTTTACAGCATTTTGTGAGGTAAGACGGCACTGTCTGACAAAAACCTGATCCTAAAAAATCTGTAGTTTTTTTGGGACAGGTTTTATTCTTTTATATCAAACAGTGAGATGCGGCGGTTCTCAAATTTGATGGCGATTTCGCCACGTACCAATTGCAGCGCCTTTTCACCATAGACAGCGTGTCGCCAGCCCTGAAGTGCAGGCACATCAGCTTTTTCACCCTGAGCCGCAATCTGGTCAATATCGTCGCTGGAGGCTAAAACCTTGGCGGCAACACCTTCCTTGTCGGCCACGATACGCAACAGCATTTTAAGCAATTCGGCTGCGGCATTGGTTCCTTCAGGTGGTGCGGAAGGACGTGGCAATTTGGGTAATTTGTCCTTGGGAATGGATAGGGCTTCATTAACGGTTTCAAGCAAGGCGGCTGCCGTTGAAGAGCGCTCCCAGCCTTTTGGGATGCTGCGCAGCCGCCCCAGAGCATCGGCATTTTTTGGCGCCTGCTGGGCAATCTCATAAATGGCGTCGTCCTTGATGATGCGCCCGCGTGGCACGTCGCGTTCACGCGCCTCGCGCTCCCGCCATGCGGCAACGTTTTTCATGATCGCCAGTTCCTGCGGTTTGCGCACCCGCATCTTGAGGCGCTTCCAGGCATCGTCAGGATGAGGGTCATAAGTCTGGCGTGAGGTCAGAACCTGCATTTCCTCGTCAAGCCAGTGGGCGCGGCCCTCGCGCTCCAGTTCTGCCGTCAGATGCTTGTAGACATGGATCAGATGGGTAACATCAGCCAGCGCATATTCAAGCTGGCGCGTGGACAGCGGTCGCTGGCGCCAGTCGGTAAAGCGTGATGATTTGTCGAGTTGAACACCCGTTATTTTCTGCACAAGCTGGTCATAGGAAACGGCGTCGCCAAACCCGCACACCATGGCAGCCACTTGCGTGTCAAAGATCGGGGAGGGCACCAGATCGCCCTGATGGACAATGATCTCAATATCCTGGCGTGCGGCATGAAAGACTTTTATCACCCGCTCATTGCCCATCAGCCGGAAAAAGGGAGCCAGATCAATGTCGGGCGCCAGCGGATCGATCAAGGCGGTAAAGTCGGGGGTGGCCATCTGGATCAGACACAGCACCGGCCAGAAGGTGGTTTCGCGAATGAATTCCGTATCGACGGTGACGAAATCCGACTGTTCGAGTCTTTGGATGACGCTCTCGAGTTCGTTTTGTGTGCTAATAATATTCATGAAATCGCTTTTCGGATCAATTCTGTATTCTCAATTCCAGTCACAGCAACCCACGTCAAGCTGTTGGAGACCATTCACATGGTGGAACATCACGCCAGTCAAGCCCGTTTTGGCCCTGTTGCCTTGACAAAAGGGCCTGCTCATGCGCTTTTCGCGCCAATTTTAAAGCCGGGCAAGTGCTTCGGCTCGATCAAATCTAGTTTAAGCGGAAAGTCAGGCGATGCATCGTTACCGCAGCCATAACTGTGCTCAGTTGAGAAAGGCCGATGTCGGCTCCACAATTCGTCTTTCGGGCTGGGTGCATCGCGTTCGCGATCACGGCGGCCTGCTGTTTATTGATCTTCGTGACCATTACGGCCTGACGCAGATTGTCGCCGACCCTGAATCTCCTGCCTTCAAGATTGCTGAAACGATGCGTGGTGAATGGGTGATCCGTGTCGATGGCGAGGTGAGGGCGCGGGGCGAGGAGGCGATCAATCCGAATCTCGAAACTGGTGAGATTGAAGTTTTTGCCAGCGAGATTGAAGTGCTTTCGGCCGCGCAGGAATTGCCGCTGCCGGTATTTGGCGAGCCGGATTATCCTGAAGATATTCGTCTCAAATACCGTTTTCTGGATCTGCGCCGCGATACGCTGCACAAAAATATGGTCATGCGCGCAAAAATCATCGCCGAGATGCGCAATCGTATGGGTGCTGCAGGTTTTACCGAGTTTTCAACGCCTATTCTGACAGCCTCTTCACCGGAAGGTGCACGTGACTTTCTGGTGCCGTCGCGTATTCACCCCGGCAATTTTTATGCGCTGCCACAGGCCCCGCAGCAATATAAGCAATTGATCATGGTCTCGGGCTTTGACCGTTATTTCCAGATTGCGCCTTGTTTCCGCGATGAGGACCCGCGCGCCGACCGTCTGCCGGGCGAGTTCTACCAGCTTGACCTTGAAATGAGCTTTGTCGAGCAGGAAGACATTCTGGCCACGATGGAGCCGGTCATGCGCTCTGTGTTCGAGACCTTTGCTAATGGCAAGCCGGTAACGCAAAAATTTACGCGCATTCCTTATGATGTGGCGATGCGCAAATATGGTTCCGACAAGCCGGATCTGCGCAATCCGATTGAAATGCAAGATGTGTCGGACCATTTCCGCGATTCCGGTTTCAAGGTGTTTGCCAATATTCTTGCCAATGATCCCAAGGCTGAAATCTGGGCCATTCCGGCAAAAACCGGCGGGTCACGCGCTTTTTGCGACCGCATGAATTCATGGGCGCAAGGTGAGGGCCAGCCGGGTCTTGGTTATATTTTCTGGCGCAAGGAGGGCGAGGCGCTTGAAGGGGCAGGCCCGCTGGCCCGTAATATTGGCGAGGAACGCACCGAGGCAATCCGGCTTCAGCTTGGGCTGGAAGAGGGCGATGCGGCATTTTTCGTGGCAGGTGACCCGAAAAAATTTGCGATCTTTGCCGGTGCTGCGCGCATCCGTGCAGGCGAGGAACTCAACCTTGTCGATCATGAGCGCTTTGAATTGTGCTGGATTGTTGACTTCCCGTTCTATGAGTGGAATGAGGATGAGAAAAAGATCGACTTTGCCCATAATCCGTTCTCGATGCCGCAGGGCGGTCTTGAAGCGCTTAATACTGAAGACCCGCTTAGCCTGAAAGCCTATCAGTATGATCTGGTCTGTAACGGTTTTGAGATTGCCTCAGGCGGTATTCGCAACCATTTGCCGCAAGCCATGATCAAGGCGTTTGAAATTGTCGGGCTCGACCGGCAGACGGTTGAGGAGCGCTTTGGCGGTCTTTACCGGGCTTTCCAATATGGTGCGCCTCCGCATGGCGGCATGGCGGCCGGTGTCGATCGTGTGATCATGCTTCTGGTTGGCGCCAAGAACCTGCGTGAAGTAACCATGTTCCCGATGAATCAGCAGGCTTATGATCTTTTGATGAGTGCACCGGCACCTGCAAGCGCCCAGCAATTGCGGGAACTGGCCTTGCGCATTGCACCGCTCAAAAAAGAAGACTGAACCTACAGGTTCATTTCATAAAAAAGCCCCGTCGGCATGCTGGCGGGGGTTTTTCTTTAAAGCTTGTCTCTCGAGACTTGAGAATCAGTTTCGAGATAAAGACATGCGTAAAAACAAAGGCTTAAAGCGGGTCGTGTGAATTTGAAAGATTGCGACACGCTTTAGTGGAAAAATGCTCTTGTTTTAGCCGCATTTGTGCGACGCCAGATGTAGTCATCTAGCTGCAAAATGCTTTAATGCCGGATTTGATGTCTGGGTTCGTAATTTCCGTCTGCTGTTTTTAAAAACAGTTCCCGAACCTGCGGGTGCTGCACCGGGTCGCCGGAGACATCCTCAAGCAGATTCTGCTCGGAAACATAGGCGATGTAATCCGTCTCTGAATTTTCAGCCAGCAGGTGATAAAAGGGCTGTTTCTTGCTGGGACGAATCTCGGCTGGAATGGCCTGATACCATTCCTCGGAATTGGCAAATTCAGGGTCAACATCAAAAATAATGCCGCGAAATGGAAACAGGCGGTGGCGAACCACCTGTCCAATTGCAAATCTGGCTGTTCTTATATTTTCATTTCCCATGGCCTCTATGTGGCGCAAGGCGTCGGATAATTCAATCCTGTAGCGGATGTGATGGATTATCTGTTTGTGCCTGCCGTCGCAGCAAACCGGCAAGTGCAGAAAATCCACTGCCGGGCTGCAATCCCTCGCGCATGAAAAAAGCCCGAAGCGGAGCAAAACGACCCAATATGCCAAGTGTGGCGCTGCGCGCAATCTGGGCTGGCAAAATGTCTGAAAGCAGCGAGCGATTGAGAAGATTGACGGCTGTGGTGCGCGCAATAATGTCAGGGCGGCGCTTCAAATCATAGGTCAGCAAAGCCTTTGCCGAGCCGGGATCATTTTTATTTTGTAAAACCACTTCAACGAGATCGACAATATCCCTGATGCCGAGATTGAGCCCTTGTGCACCAATGGGGGGAAACACATGGGCTGCTTCACCAATCAATGCGACCCGGTTGTGGGCAAAGCGCTTGGGGGTTGAGGTTGAGAGCGGATAAATCTGGCGGCCTTTTTCAACATTTATGCGCCCAAGCATGGATTGCATCTGCTTTTCGATATGCAAGGAAAGGGCGTCATCATCGAGTTCTGCCAGGGTTTTTGCTGTTTCGGGCTTGACCACACAGACAAGGCTTGAGCGGCGTCCGGGCAGAGGAACTTGCGTAAAAGGCCCGGTTTCCGTGTGAAATTCGGTCGATGCAAAATTATGGTCGAGCGTATGGGCAAAATTCAGCACCAGCGCCGATTGCGGGAAAGGGTGCGTTTGAATGGAAATGCCTGCCGCCTCACGCGCTGGCGACAAGCGCCCGTCAGCAGCAATCACCAGTTTTGTTTCCACATGGCTGCCATCGCCAAGATGGGCGGTTGCAATATCCGGTTGCAATTCCCAACGCTCCACCAGCGTTTTTTTCCAGTCAATTGCTAAATGGGTGCTGACAGCTTCACCAAGCGTGGCAACCATGATGGCATTTGGAATGTTGAGACCAAAGCGGTGTTCGCCGATCTCGCTTGCGCGGAAAGCGACTGGTGAACTGCGCAACAGCCGCGATGTTCCGTCGATAATGCGCATGATCTTGAGGGGGGCGGATTTTTGAGCGAGCGTCTTTAACACGCCAAGCCGCTCAAGCAGGGCAAGCGCCGGGTTCATCAAGGCGGTGGTGCGCCCGTCGCCACTATTTACCTCCGGCCCAACCAGGGTGACAGAAAAACCGGCATCGGCAAGGGCCAGAGCCGCCAGCAGGCCGGCCGGACCTGTTCCTGCAACGAGGATGCGCGTATCAGAGTGCAAGGCGGCAGCGGTGATGGACATATCGAATTTCCTTTATGGTTCAGCTATAGGCCGCAAGAACTGCTTTATTCAACGCGACTTTTCAGCCGCCAGCAGGCATTGGGGCCTGAACAGGCTGTACAAGGGCAGAAAAACTGTGCGCCTTGCCATTCTGTTGCAGTTGTTGATTGACCCGTGCCGGCAGGTGGCCGATCAAGAAGATGTGTAAATGCCTTTGCGAGATGAACCCATGGCCGTGGACAGCAAACCGATCGGCAAGAAAATCAGAGACCGGATTCCGCGGCCGCGCAAAAAGGTGACCTGGCCGCAAACGCGCGCCTTTTCGGTGCATCTTCTTACCGCTTCCGGCTCCTTTTTGGCTTTTGTCTCACTGGTGGCGGCAAGCGAGGAGCGCTGGACGGCCATGTTCTGGTGGCTGGGGCTGGCGCTTTTCGTCGATGGTATTGACGGCCCCATTGCGCGCAAGCTGGAAGTCAAGGAAATTCTGCCCACATGGTCGGGTGAATTGCTCGACAATATCATCGACTATGTCACCTATGTGCTGATCCCGGCCTTTGCGCTTTATCAGTTCGGCCTGATGGGCGAGGGGCTGTCTTTCCTGTCTGCCGCCATCATCGTTGTCTCCAGTGCGATTTACTATGCCGACACCGGCATGAAGACCACAGAGAATTTTTTTAAAGGCTTTCCTGTGGTCTGGAACATGGTGGTGTTTACGCTGTTTGTCGTCGGAACCGGGGAATGGACATCTTTTGCTGTCGTGGTCATTTGCGGATTGCTGACCTTCGTTCCGGTCAATTTCCTGCATCCGGTGCGGGTCAAGCGGCTGCGCCCGCTCAATCTGGCAATCACATTTTTATGGTGCGGGTTCGGCATATTGGCGCTGGCTGAATCGGCGCTGGCGCAATTTTACAGCCAGATCGGCATTCTGGCGGAAAATGTCAGCCAGTTTACCAAGGTTGGAATTTCAGCCACCGGCCTTTATCTGTTTTGTATTGGCGCGATCATGCAGCTTTTCCCGAAGCTGGGTGCAAGAAGGGTTTGAAAGCAATGTCAAAGGCAATCCGCGTTCACAAACATGGCGGCCCGGACGTTCTTGTCTTTGAGGATTTTGAGCCCGGAAAGCCCGGCCATGGCCAGGTGCTGGTCAGGCATACCGCCATTGGTGTGAATTTTGTCGATGTCTATCATCGCACCGGGCTGTATCCGGCTCCAGACGGCATGCCTTTCACCCCCGGTGGCGAGGCTGCTGGTGTGGTTCTGGAGGTGGGTGAGGGCGTTGAGGGGTTAAAACCTGGAGATCGCATCGCCTATGTGGTGCGCCTTGGCGCTTATGCGCAGCAGCAGATTGTGGCGGCTGACAAGCTTGTGCTGATCCCCGACGGCATCAGCGATGAGCAAGCCGCCGGCATGATGCTCAAAGGCATGACGGTTGAATATTTGTTGCGCCGTACCTTCAAGGTGAAACCGGGTGACACCGTACTTTACCATGCCGCTGCCGGTGGCGTGGGGCTGATCTTTGGCCAATGGGCCAGCCATCTTGGCGCGACCATGATCGGCACGGCCGGTTCGCCTGAAAAAATCGAACTGGCCGCTGCCCATGGCTTTCATCATCTCATCAATTACCGCCAGCAGGATTTTGTTAGGGAAGTAGAGCGCATCACAGAAGGTAAAAAATGTGATGTGGTCTATGATTCTGTCGGCAATGACACGTTTTCGGGCTCGCTTGATTGCCTGAAACGGCTTGGCACTCTGGTTTCCTTTGGTCAGTCCTCAGGCCCCATACCGCCCTTCGATATTGGTGTTCTGGCGCAAAAGGGATCACTGTTTCTAACGCGCCCGACATTGTTTTCCTACAATGTCACACGCAAGGAACTGGAGGAATCGGCACAAGCCCTGTTTGATGTGGGGTTGTCGGGTGCTGTTCAGATCAGGATCAATCAGCGCTATGCTCTAAGCAATGCAGCGCAGGCTCATGCCGATCTTGAAGCGCGCCGGACGACCGGCACGACTATTTTAATCCCGTAAAATGCTTCTTGCTTTGAGGTGAAACAGGAGTAAAACAGGAGTTGAATGCCATCGGCTTTGTTGAAACTCTTTCAATATAACTATTGGTTTGCGTGAAACTGCGACCATGCCTACCATGCTTGCGGGAACATAAAACATATCTGGCAACAGATGGGAGGCACTGTGGGTTCAGATGAAGGTGCCGTGAGCCTGCTTGAGGTTCGTGGTCTGACCAAGATATTCGGCTCTCTCAAAGCTTGTGATGCAATCAACCTGCGGATTGCCAAGGGTGAAACTCACGCTCTGCTGGGCGAAAACGGCGCTGGAAAATCCACGCTGGTCAAGATGCTGTTTGGTGCGCTCGAGCCGCATTCGGGTGGAATTTTCTGGAATGGCCAGCCGGTTCGCATCACCAGCCCCGGCCATGCCAGAAAGCTTGGCATTGGCATGGTGTTTCAGCATTTTTCACTGTTTGAAGCGCTGACTGCCGCCGAAAATATCGCCTTGTCGCTTGATGACGGTGCACCGATCGGCACGATTGCCGCCAAGGCCCGCGCCCTTTCTTACAGCTATGGTCTGCCGCTCGATCCCAATGCGCTGGTGGGTGACCTTTCCGTTGGTGAGCGCCAGCGCATCGAAATCATTCGCTGTCTGTTGCAAACACCTGAGCTTGTCATCCTCGACGAGCCGACATCGGTGCTGACCCCGCAAGAGGCTGACAAGCTTTTTGAGACGCTGGAACGGCTGCGTGCAGAAGGCAAGTCGATCCTTTATATTTCGCATCGGCTGGAAGAGGTAAAACGTATCTGTGACCGGGCAACGGTGCTTCGCCACGGCAAGGTTGTGGGGCACTGCAACCCGCGCGAGGAAACAGCCGCGTCGCTTGCGCGCATGATGGTTGGCTCTGAAGTGCGCAGTGTCGAGCGGCCTCCGGCTGTCGGCATGGCGGATGCAAAACCCCTGCTTGAGATTGTCAAACTTGACCGCAAGGCGGCCACGCCATTTTCCATTGCCTTGAAAAACATCAATCTTGTTGTGCGGGCAGGCGAGGTTGTTGGCATTGCCGGGGTTGCGGGCAATGGGCAGAGCGAGTTCTTTGAAGCCGTATCCGGTGAGGTTTTGCAACAGAACAGGGCTGCCATTCGCATCCGCGATAAAGAAGTCGGCAATCTCGACATTACCGGGCGTCGCCTGCTGGGAGCGGCCTTCGTGCCTGAAGAGCGGCTGGGCCATGGTGCAGCACCTGGCATGAAGCTTTCGGAAAATCTGCTGCTTTCACGCCATGCCACCGATGGCAAGGCCTTTGTCAGCAAGGCGGGCATGATCAGGACACATGCCATTCAAAGTGCTGCACAGCGCATTGTTGAGATGATGGATGTGCGCAAAAGTGCAACCGACCCGGAAGCCGCAGCCCTTTCAGGCGGAAATCTGCAAAAATTTATTGTCGGGCGTGAACTGGATCGCAAACCGGCGGTCATGATCGTCAATCAGCCGACATGGGGTGTTGATGCGGGGGCTGCCGCCCATATCAGGCAGGCACTGATCGAGCTTGCCCGCAATGGCTCGGCTGTTCTGGTTATCAGCCAGGACCTTGATGAGTTGTTTGAGATTTCAGATGCGATTGCCGTGATGCATAATGGTGAACTATCAGCCGCAATTCCTATTGCTGAGGTTTCTTATGAAAAAATTGGCCTGCTGATGGGCGGTGCCGAACCGGGGCAGCCACAGGCTGCACCTGCGCCAATAGCTGCGGAGATTGCGTGATGCTGCGCCTTGAGCTTGTCAAACGCCCGCAGCGCTCTGCCCTGTTTTCAATGCTGTCGCCCTTCATTGCCTTTGTGCTGACGGTGATTGCCGGCGCCATCATGTTTGCCATGCTGGGGGTTAATCCGGCCAGGGCGCTTTATGCCTATTTTGTCTCGCCGCTCACTGAAGTCTGGCAACTGCACGAACTGGCCATCAAGGCCGCCCCGCTGATCATGGTTGGGGTGGGGTTGGCCGTCTGTTTTCGCGCCAATATCTGGAATATCGGGGCTGAAGGGCAATTTACGATGGGGGCTGTCGCCGGTTCCATTTTGCCGGTTCTTTATCCTGATCTTCAAGGGGCCTATCTTCTGCCACTCATGCTTTTGATGGGCATGATGGGCGGAGCCGCCTATGCCTGCATTCCCGCATTTTTGAAAACCCGTTTCAACACGAATGAAATCCTGACCAGCCTCATGCTGGTTTATGTGGCCCAGCTTTTTCTCGACTGGGTTGTGCGCGGGCCATGGCGCGATCCGATGGGCTATAATTTCCCACAAACAGTGCGGTTTGGCGCAACGGCGCGCCTGCCTGAACTGCTTGATTCGGGCCGTGCCAATTTCGGCTTTATTCTCTCTATCATTGCTGCTGTTTTGGTATGGCTGATGATGAGCCGTATGCTCAAGGGCTTTGAGGTGCGCGTTCTGGGTTCCAGCTCAAGGGCAGGGCGCTTTGCCGGTTTCAGCGTCAGCCGCATGGTGTTTTTTGCCTTCATGCTGTCTGGTGCGCTGGCGGGCCTTGCCGGTATCTCGGAAGTGTCGGGGGCTATTGGCAGGCTTCAGCCTGCGATCTCTCCCGGTTATGGCTTTGCCGCCATTATTGTCGCCTTTCTTGGCCGTCTCAATCCGCTGGGCATCATTGCTGCGGGCCTGGTGCTGGGCCTGACCTATCTTGGCGGTGAGGCGGCGCAATCCTCGCTTGGCGTTTCCGACAAGCTGGCGCGCGTGTTTCAGGGCATGTTGCTGTTTTTTGTGCTGGGCTGCGACACGCTCATCCACTACCGTATCCGTCTGGTCAAAAAAGCTGCTACCCCTGATGGTGCGGCAGCCGGGGAGGGAGTGCAGTAATGGAGATATGGGTCAGCATCCTTTTGACCATTGCCACGGCTGCAACCCCTTTGCTGATTGCCGCCATTGGTGAACTTGTGGCGGAACGCGCTGGTGTTCTCAATCTCGGGGTCGAGGGCATGATGATCATGGGTGCGGTTGGTGGGTTCGGGGCCGGTTACCTGACCGGATCGCCCTGGATCGGTGTTATTGCCGCCGTTATCATTGGTGTTTTGTTTTCGCTTCTGTTTGCCTTCATGACCTTGACACTTGCCACCAACCAGGTGGCAACCGGCCTGTCGCTGACCATTTTGGGGCTTGGGCTGTCGGGTATGCTTGGCACCGGTTTTGTCGGCTTGCCGGGGCAGCGCCTGCCCAATCTGGACATTGCGGGCCTGACATCCTTGCCTGTGGTTGGCCGTTTGTTTTTCGGGCAGGATCCGATCTTTTATCTTTCCATTATTCTGGTGGCGGCGGTTTCATGGTTTTTATTCAAAAGCCGGGCCGGGCTGACCATGCGCGCCATCGGCGACAGCCATGTATCTGCCCATGCGCTGGGAATCAGCGTTATCCGTTATCGCTATCTGGCAGTCATGTTCGGCGGGGCCTGTGCGGGGCTTGCCGGTGCGCATCTGTCGCTGGTTTACACGCCGCAATGGGTGGAAAATATGAGCGCCGGACGTGGCTGGATTGCGCTGGCGCTGGTGGTGTTTTCCTCATGGCGGCCATGGCGGGTTCTGGCCGGAGCTTATATTTTCGGGGCCATCTGGATTGGCCAATTGCATGTACAGGCTATTGATCTGGCAAGTTTTGCCAATTCCTCATGGCTGATCTATCAGCCGATTGTGCTGATCAAATCGCTGCCTTCTCAATTTTTGTCGTCGCTACCCTATCTTGCGACCATAATCGTGCTTGTATTGATTTCACGAAACAAGCGGCTCACCATGATGAATACGCCAGCTTCCCTGGCTCAACCTTTCGTACCGGAACGATAGAAGACCGGAGCGATGAAACCCCGGATGGAGGACAAGATGAAAAAACGATTGATCGGCCTGTTGGCCACTGCGGCAGCGCTGGCGCTGAGCGCACCTGTACAGGCGCAGGATAAATTCAAGGCCTGCTGGGTCTATGTTGGCTCAATTGGTGATTTCGGCTTCTCGTTCCAGCATGATCAGGGACGGCTTGAAGTTGAAAAGGCGTTTGGTGACAAGGTCGAGACGGCCTATCTTGAAAATGTCTCCGAAGGACCGGATGCGGCCCGTTCTTTTGAACGCATGGCGCGTGACGGCTGCAAGATCATCTTTGGCACCTCCTTTGGCTTCATGGATGCTGAATTGGAAGTGGCCAGCAAATTCCCGGATGTGAAATTTGAACACGCAACCGGCTTTAAAACTTCCGAAAATATGGGTGTCTACAACATCCGCTTCTATGAAGGCCGTTATGTCAGCGGTCAGATTGCCGCCAAAACCTCAAAGGCAGGTGTTGCCGGTTACATCGTCTCGTTCCCCATTCCCGAAGTGGTGATGGGCATCAATTCCTTCATGCTTGGCGCACAATCGGTGAACCCGGATTTCAAGCTGAAAATCGTCTGGATCAATTCCTGGTTTGATCCGGGCAAGGAAGCTGATGCTGCCAAGGCGCTGTTTGATCAGGGTGCAGACATCATTGTTCAGCACACCGATTCGACCGCACCGCTGCAAATTGCACAAGAGCGCGGCCTGCATGGTTTTGGGCAGGCAGCTGACATGATCAAATTCGCACCGGAAGCGCAATTGACCGCTGTGGTGAACAATTGGGGCCCTTATTATGTCAGCCGTGTTCAGGCCGCCATGGATGGCAGTTGGGAGGCTGAAAGCCTGTGGGAAGGCTTTAAGGACAACATCATCTATATGGCACCCTATACCAATATGCCCGATGAGGTTGCCAGGGAAGCCGAAGCTACTGTTGAGAAAATCAAGGGCGGCTGGAACCCTTATACAGGGCCGATTGCCCGCCAGGACGGCTCGGAATGGCTGAAAGAGGGCGAGGTTGCCGATGACCAGACCCTTCTTGGCATGAATTTCTATGTCAAGGGTATTGATGATCAACTGCCGCAATAGAGCATTTCTTGTGAGATAAAAGGGCGCTAGAGCAACGGGCGTTCTGACGAACGCAGCTTCCGCTGCTCCAGCTTCTTTTTTAGAGTCCCCGATAGGGGATCTGTAAACCCCACGCCTTTAGGCGGCTGGGATGGTGCCATTTTTTGTGTAGATTGTCTGGATGGAAGCATACAAACGTGGCAGCCACACGGTTTGGGACTGCAAATACCATCTGATCTGGGTAACGAAGTACCGTTACGCGGTGCTTGGTGAGGATGTTGGTACGCGCTGCCGTGAGTTACTGCGGAAGACGGCGCGTGCCCATGAGATGGTTGTGCACGCCGGATCGATCAATCGGGACCACGTGCATATGCTGGTGTCGACCCCGCCGAGCCTGTCGGTATCGCGCGCAGTGCAGCACCTGAAGGGCCGCAGTTCGCATAAGTTGCTGAGCGAGTTCGGGATATTGCGTAAGCGCTATTGGGGCCAGCATTTGTGGGCGCGAGGTTATTGGGTTGCCACGAGCGGCAATGTGACGGATGAGATGTGGGTTGAATACATCAAAAACCAGACGCCGCCCGAGCCTGACGACAATTTCAACGTTACCTGAACGGGCGCCCAGTCCGCCCGTAGGCGGACCAATCCGGCTTTGAGCCGTAACCTGAAGCCACCGCCTTTAGGCGGTGGAGCATTCACAGCATTGTTGCGACGTCAGATGATTCCATCTGGCTGCAAAATGCTCTAGTGGCGTCATTTTTCATATTAAAATCAAACGGCAACGCCAGATATATAAGGCCAGATTTCCGTTGCGCCCCGATAGATCATGTTGAGTGCAACATACAAAATGACGAGCAGGCCGACATAGGCAATCCAGCGATAGCGATGCAGAAGCCTTGCAATGAAGGATGCGGCCAATCCCATCAAGGCAACTGAAAAGATCAGGCCAATAACCAGTACTGTCAGATGGTCACGTGCAGCACCGGCAACGGCAAGCACGTTGTCCAAAGACATGGAGACATCGGCAATAATGATCTGGGTTGCAGCCTGCGCCAGGGATTTGCGCGGCCCTGTTCTTGTCTCTGGCCCTGCTTCTTTTGCCTGGTCATGGGCTAAAGCATCGCCATCACGATCGTGATCAGGAACGCGCAGTTCCTGCCACATTTTCCAGGAAACCCACAAGAGCAGGAGACCGCCAATCAGCAGCAGGCCAGGAATGGCAAGCAATTGAACGGCAATCAGCGCAAAAATGATGCGCAGCAGGGTTGCCGCCAGAACGCCAATCAGAATGGCTTTCCTGCGCTGCCCGGCAGGAAGACCCGCGGCCGCCAGACCAATGACGATTGCATTGTCACCAGCTAGAACGAGATCGATGAAAATGACTTGAAGAAGGGCTGTAAATCCGGATGCAGTAAAAATTTCCATCGTCAAAATGCCGTTTTATGCGGAGAGGATATTTTATACGGAGAGGCGTTGAGGACTACGCCTCACGCGTAAAGGCGTCAAGAATATGCGAGGTATTGATATGAGCTCAGCCAGACGCGAACTGTTTGCCTTCAAGGCGATTGATGCTCTAACTCGCTCCCACCGGGCTGGAGGCGTTCCAAAAGGCTATGACACCCAAGAAAGACGCAGCGTCATTCGCGGCAAGCCTGGCGTGAATATAATTGGCAAAGAGTATTCATATACTTGATCTATTGGCCACATCAGGCATGCTCTAAGAGCAAGTTCAGCCTTGATGACTGATACGGAAATGAACCGGATCAGCGGGATACGACATGGTGGAGACGGCAAACAGGGAACAACTGCGGTCCTCCGGATCGTTTTTTACATTCCGGCTAAAGCCCGGCGAGGATCTGCTGGCCGGCCTGCGCGCTGCATTCATCGGCCTTAATAGCGACGCCAGCGCAATTGTGACCTGAGTGGGGAGCCTGACGCGGGTCGTCATCCGTCATGCCAACAGACATGAAGGCACGCTCTACGAGGGGCATTTTGAAATTACATCGCTTGTGGGCACGATTGACCGGATTGGCGAGCACGTCCACATCACGATCACGGATGGAGATGGCAAGGCATGGGGCGGCCATCTGTTGCCGGGATCTGCGGTTTATACAACTGCCGAAATCGTGCTGCTCGACCTTCCGGAATTGATTTTCACACGGGAGCCTTGCAAGGCGTCCGGATATGAGGAACTCGTCATCAAGAACAAATAGGGGGGCGAGCGATGAATCAGAGCATGAGCAGAACGGGCGGATGGCTATCGACGCGTGTGCTGGTGCTCATTGCGATCGGGATCGCAGTGAACATGGGGCTGGGACAGATCGCGCAGGCGGTAAAACTGCCGATCTTTCTGGATTCACTTGGGACGATGATCGTCGCCATCATGGCCGGGCCGCTGGCCGGGCTGGTAACGGGCCTCGTCACCAACCTGCTTTGGGGGCTGATATCTTCGCCCACCGCAGCCGCCTTCGCTCCGGTGGCCGCCCCGTCATCGGCCTGGCGGCAGGCTTGCTGGCACGCGCTGGCATGTTCCGCACGCCTGTCCATGCAGCGATCTCTGGCCTCATCATCGCGATCGTGCTCTCTTTCGTGGCCGTGCCGATCCGTGTCTGGATGTTTGGCGGCGTTACTGGCAGCGGCGCGGACCTGCTTACCGGATGGCTTCTCCAGACGGGGCGCGATCTTTTCAGTTCAGTGCTGGTGACGGTGATCACCTCCAACCTTGCAGACAAGATCGTCACTGCGTTGCTGGCCTGGGGGGTAGTGCGCGGTCTGCCCCTGCGGGTCGTGGCAGACTGGCCCTTCCTCTCCTACAGCCGCCGCTAAAGCCTTGCTGTATCAGAGCGGGCGGGGCGTTCTATACAGGGCGAATCCGGTCACGAAGCTGGTTTTGCTGCTCCCGGCACTCGCCTTCCTCGTGGTCGCTCCCGCCTGGCTGCTCGCCGTGGCGGGTTGCGCCGTCTGGGCGGCGGGCGCCGGTGCGGGCATAGGCGTTTCGATGGCGCGCCGCTTGCTGCTGGTGCTTCTGCCTATCGGCGTAGGCCTTTTCGCAGTCCACGGGGTGCTTCTGCCATCCGGCACCGCATTGGCGGTCGGCCCCCTGGAAATCTATCCGGACGGAGTGGCGCGCGCATCGCTGATCTTTGCGCGGCTTTTTCTGGCGTTGGCGGTCGGGCTTGTAATCGTGATGACCACGCGGTTGGCCGACCTGGCGGATGCGCTGGAAGCGAAAGGCGTGCCTTCTGCCTTGTCGTTTCTGATGACAGCCCCACTGGCGATGGCTGAAACCGTTGCTGCCGAAGGCCGCGCCTTGAAGGAGGCATTGCAGGTGCGCGGTGTGGGCATGCGCGGCGGTCCGCTGAAGCAGCTTCGCGCCATGTCGTTCATCGTGATGCCGCTGGTGCGCAATCAACTGACCTATGCCGGTCCACGCGCGCGCGCTGGACGCGCGTGGTTACCGCTCGCTTTCCCGACGCACGCTCCTGTCCGAGCCAGAAGATAGCGCTGTCGAACGCGCTATCCGATGGGTGGCGGTGGTGGCTAACCCCATGCCGGTTGAGAGCACCGACCCGGTTGAGACCGGGCGCGCTTATCAACCAGCAAGCGCGGCTACGATCGAGCGTGGCGCAAGCTGCGCCAGTCATTCTTGCTGGCTTTCCTCACATGCAGCACCGAAGGCTGCGGGAAACCCACCACGGACGTTGACCACATTCAATCCATCCGTGAACGGTCTGATTTAAGGCTTGTTTGGGCCAATTTACGGCCATTTTGCCACTCTTGCCATTCCAGACACACGGCCAGGACGCAGGGCTTTGCGTCTGGGCGGGGGTATGAGCCAACTTTTCGCGGCTCGCTGGGTACCGTGGGGGCAAACGCGTGAGATTTTTTCTAACTGGAGTTTTCAAATGGCGCTAGATTTGGCTGACCTGAAGGCCGAGTGCCGCCTTTCTCCATTGTTATTTTTTTAGCACACTTAAAATTTAAATACACTAAAAAGTTGAATTGATGTAGAATGCGCAACCCCTGAGTGTTATATGGATCGTGTGGAGGTGACGAATTGCAACCTTGGAGCGCCCAGTGAACACATGTAGAGCAAAGCATCATAATTCCCCGACACTGCCAACATCCAAGGGTGGCAGAAGAAAAGGATACAAAATATTCTTATCTTCAACTTTTCTCGCCGTCGCTACCGGCATTACTCCATACGAGGCTTACGCTGCTTGCCAGAAAACCATTGACGATCCTAGTCCGCCAAGAGAGGTGATCCGCGCAACTGCAGGCTCTAACTGCATGATGACAGTTGGTCCCGTGGGTGACCCCACCCAAGCCACGACCAGAGGGGCATGGTATTATATGGGAGTCGAAAACGCGACTCTGACACTGACGGATGATGCTAACATCGTCTATGTTCCATATGGAAATCGATTTCTTGGGATACACGTCACCGGTGTGCTGCCGGGGTCGCCCACCCAAGGGGCCTCATTGCTTGCTAACAATATATTTCTTGATCTCACTGCAAATAGAATAGATACTGAAAAAATAGGGATACATGTAGATAATGGCGCCACCCTTGTCGGCAAGGACGTCGAGATAGATATTGCATTAAACAACTCATCTAATAGCGTTGGATATGGAATCGTTGTTGGCACCGGACAATATAATAGCATTCCAAATATACTTGATCCCACTGTAGAATTTTCAAAAATATACCTTGATAATATCAATATAAATATCGACAACTCAGCTTCCACACAACGCAGTGCAGTCGCTGCTGGCATTCGAGCAGGGCAATATGTCAGCTCTTCCGGAGAAATTGGAACCTCCGGTTATCTAAGCGTAGCTGGAAACACAGTAATTTCGACTTCCGGATATTACAGCCCTGGAATATATATATCAGGTGGCGATAGTCAGGTTCATTTGAATGATAGCAATATCACAACGAAAGGAGATTTATCTCATGCTATAAAACTGGGTAAAGAGCGATCTGTTCTTACTGGAAGCGCTCAACTCTACAGTTATGGTCATATGAAAATTGATACGACAAATGCTAACAATACCTCATCTATTCATCTAATGGGTGATAACACCTTGATAGATGCAGGTTTTTCTGGCAGCAGTGGAGAGGTTCGTTCGGCTGGTACCGCTGTTCATTTCGCAAACGATGAGGGTCTGTTTTTTATTCCTCTGCGATCAGCATCAGACAACATTTCAGCACATTTCAATAACACTATATTTGAAACAACCTCTACAAGCAGTTCTCTGTTCAGGATCGATGCAGGCCAAACCAATGCTATGCTTGCTCTACGAGGGAATGAAACCATTGCAACGGCGGCCAATAATGGTTGGTTGATGGAGGTTCAGAACTCATCTGCATGGGGAAATCGAGCAACATCTGCGGTTCTCAAAGCCTCTGACAAGGCACAGCTGATTGGTCTAACCACTCATGGAACAAGCAATTCACGCCTTGACATTGATCTGGATAGCGGAGCGCTTTGGAAGCTGGCGGCGCGCGGCAACCAACTTGAAACCTTTTTTACAACTTTGAACCTCAGTGACGGGGCGTTGCTGGATGCTGGAGGCACCGGGATTACGCCCGCCTCGTTTATTGCAACAGGAAACATTTCTAATAGCTCCGGGCGTGTTGGGTTGGAGAATTCGTTTGCCGGTGACATTTTCACTGTTAATGGAAGCTACTCGGCAGGGGCCTCATCTGTCATAGAAATGGATGTCGCGCTGGGTGATGATTTATCAGAAAAAGATTTTCTACAGATCAACGGAAATACAGCAGGTAATGGCCTCGTTCAGGTCTTCAACGCTGGCGGCTTGGGCGCCCAAACTGATGACGGCATCAAGATCATTGATGTTAACGGGTTATCTGCTGCTACCTTCTCGCTGCTGGGGGATTATGTGTTTGAAGGCGATCAGGCCGTGGTTGGCGGCGCTTATGCCTACAGGCTCTATCAGGGGGCAGCATCTGACCTGGATGACGGGCATTGGTATCTGCGCTCATCGCTGATCCCGACCGACCCGGAAACCCCGCTCTATCAGCCAGGTGTGCCTGTCTATGAAAGCTATGCGCAGTCGCTGCTTGGCCTAAATGGTCTCAATACGTTGCAGCAGCGGGTTGGCAACCGCTTCTGGTCCGGCGATGGCAACCGCGTTATCGCGCAAGGCGCTGACACCATTGGGGGTTATGCCCCGGCAGAAGAAGCTGGCACCTATGCTGATGGCAATGGCGTCTGGGGCCGCATTGAAGGCGCCCATAACAAGGTAGATCCGAAATTCTCAAGCTCGGGCACTGACTACAGCCAGAATGTCTTCAAGATGCAGGCTGGCGTTGATATGGCCTTGTCTGAAGCTGAAAGCGGTACGCTGATTGGCGGCGTGTTTGCCCATTACACGCATGGCAAGACCAATGTTCGCTCAATCTACGGCGATGGCACGATTTCCACCGATGGCTATGGCTTTGGCGGCAGCCTCACCTGGTATGGCAATGAAGGCTTTTATGTCGATGGCCAGGGGCAGGTGACATGGTATGATTCAGACCTTGCCTCGACCCTTGCCCATACCGGCCTTGTTTCCGGCAATAAGGGCTTTGGTTATGCGCTGTCGCTTGAGACCGGCAAGCGTTTTGCCATCACGCCGGAATGGTCGCTGACGCCACAGGCGCAACTGACCTATTCCAATGTCGATTTTGACAGCTTCCGCGATGTCTGGAACACCCATATCAGTCTCGACCGGGGCAGCAGATTTGAAGGCCGGCTTGGGCTGTCGCTCGATCATGAATCTTCCTGGCAAAATGCTGCCGGCATGACGGATCGTGCGCATGTCTATGGCATCGCCAATCTTTATTATGGCTTCAGCGAAGGCACGCGGGTCAATGTCGCCAATACGCAGTTTAGCCAGAAGCAGGAGCGCCTGTGGGGCGGCCTTGGTGTTGGCGGCTCCTATAATTGGAATGATGACAAATACTCGATCTATGGCGAGGGCCTTGTCAATACCAGCCTGAACAACTTTGGCGATAGCTACACGCTGAAAGGAAATGTCGGCTTCCGCGTGAAGTGGTAGAGGCCATTCAATAGTCTGAAGATGAAAAGGCGGCTCAAGGGCCGCCTTTTTTGTTCTTGCTGCAATAGTCCAGATCTTACTGCGCAACCGCCAGATTGGCGTTTGCGTTGTTACTGCCGATCCCGCAGCCTGACGCCGGGGCCGCCGCCATTCTCGGCAATGAACTCGACGCCGGCTGACTCGAGGGCTGACTCGATAGATCTAAGGGTAGATGCCTTTGGATCCGCGTTCCCCTTCTCAATATTGTTTAGCCCGGTGGTCGATATCCCGGCCTTCTGTGCGAGTTCCGCTTGCGTCATGCCAAGCATGGCGCGCGCTCCTCTTATCTGTTGGGGCGTAATCATAGTGCATTTATAGCCTGCGCTAGAGATTTTATCAATTGCGCTTGACATCCATCCAAATTGAATCAATAACAACTCAACTTGATATTAATTCAAGAGGAGTCAACCCATACCATGAACGCCATTCACTCAATCGAACCAGCCGCCCCGGTCTTTCCTCCTGTCTATGGAATGATTCTCAATCTCAACGGCAAAACCATTGAAGGGTACGAGGACGGCGACACCCTGAAAATCGACACGCAGTTCCTGCCGGATGTCGGCGACCTTGTATGCGTCCATCTTCGGAATGGTCGCTGCTACATGATGATAACTGAGATGGAGCTGTCAGCGCGGATGTGGTCGCAGATGCCATATCGAGAAAATCCGGGCAGTGAGGTCCACGCGCTGTTTGTCGGTCGCGTTCTTGGTGATCCTGAACCGCGCCTGCGCACCATAAAGCTGGAAGACTGCTGGGCCATCCATGTCTGCACCGGAAAGCTGGATCAGGAGGCAGTAGCATGAACATGCTAGCTCTCTTCCCGGAAGTGGATGCCAGAGCATTCCATTCCAGCCGATTGCGCATCCACCCTGTGCAGGCTCAAACCGTCCGTGGTCTGACGCCAAACCGCGATTGCGTTGTCGTGGTGCCAACGGAAAAATACATCTGCGAAGGTGTCTACCTGATCGAGGAGAATGGCTGGGAAGGTCTTGCCCGCTGCGAACGTCTTTTCGGTAGCGGCGGCAAGGTCTGGGTCAAGCGTGAATTGCCGTGCGGCGACCGGGAAGACATCCTTCCCGCTGAGTGGTTCGCAGAGCATGTAATCGGCTTCGTCGTCGCCAACATCATCGTGACGAATGAGGCGATCCTGCGGAGGGCAACGCTATGACCCCGGCCATCAATTACATTGTCGTGCGGCCATCGCTGATGATGGGCCAGATCTTCCTTGCCATGGTGTTGGTGGGTGCCGTGGAGGTGCCGGTATGAGTACCTACCCAACACCACAGAAAGGCCCAACGACCATTGCCGCAGAAATGCCGGTGGGTGGGCGTACGCCTGATACAGGCGCCCCATGGACCGTCGAATCGGTGCCGAATGAGAAAGGCAACCGCATGCCTACGTGGGCGGTGCGCGGACCATATGGTGCGACTATCGCACTGCCGGGGGATCACCCGCATAATTTCGCCAATGCCCGCCTAATCGCGGCAGCACCGGACCTTCTGGAGGCATCACTACCCTTCGCCATAACGGGCTGGCTCAACGAAGGGATTCTAAAAAACACGCGCGCCGACGACCTCAAGATCAAAATTGAGCTTGAAGGCACGACCTACGAACCGTTCTTCGTCACCATTGGTCAATTCCGCTCCCTGTCTGCCGCCATCCGCTGCGCCACAGGTGCAGCATGACGGGCAAGCGCAAGCAGGCAGTGCGGAAACTGCTATGGCCGAAACAGCGCGGCAAGTGTTGCTATTGCAAGCACCCATGGAGCGCAACCACCAAAGCACAAGCAGGCGTCGCGTAACCATCGAGCATCTGCGGCGCAAGTGTGAGGGTGGCACCAACCATCTCGATAATCTGGCGCTGGCCTGCCACACCTGCAATGTGCGGCGCGGCAACCGCGACTGGCTGACCTATGCCAGCATCAAGCAGGGGGAGGTGCTGGTATGAGGAAGATGGCGGCATTCTTTCTGACTATGGGAGTGTTCTTCCTTGATCTATCTGTCGGGCGCACATCGCTGATGGGCGTGACGGAACTCCTGCCACTGGTCATAGCGGCGTGGTTCATCCTCGTGTCTTGCGCCGTATTGATATCTCATGCCTCGGTGAAGCCATGACCACACCCATCAAAAACATGAGCGATGATGAACGCCAAGTGATGGAAGATGCCATCGGCATGGAGCTTCACGAACTGCGCACACTGCTAGGTTGTGGTGACGATTTAACTATCTGAGCCATATTGCGATTGCAGCGAGTTTGACGAAGCCCATGA
>NZ_JBHSLL010000025.1:0-278262 GCF_042656785.1 Aquamicrobium segne | reverse complement strand
ATGGTACTTCGTCTCAAGACGCGGGAGAGTAGGTCGCCGCCAGGTCTGCTAAACACATCAAAATCTTCTTTAAAACAGTCATGCAGAACATAATTTATTCCAATTAAAACGCCGCCCTTCGGGGCGGCGTTTTGCGTTTGGCGCAAGGTGATGAAATTGTCTCATGTTTGAAAAGGCCCGGTAACCAGATGCAGTTACCGGGCTTTTCATGAGGCTGGAGAGAAAAAACCTATAAAACGACGACCTTTGAGCCGGTGCGGACGCGCTGATAGAGGTCGATGACATCTATATTGAGCATCCGAATACAACCAGCAGAAACCGCCTTGCCAATACTGCCTGGCTGGTTTGTGCCGTGAATGCGGTAATAGGTGTCTTTGCCATCTTGGAACAGATAAAGAGCACGTGCACCCAGCGGATTTTGAGGACCGCCCTCAACGCCGTTTTCAAATTTCTTATATTGTTCAGGTGAACGCGCAATCATGGAATCTGTGGGGCGCCAACGTGGCCATTCCTGTTTCCAGGCAAGATCGGCTATGCCGCTGAAGCTGCGTCCTGCTGCACCGACCGCAACGCCATAACGCAGCGCCTTGCCATTGGGTTGAACAAGATAAAGGAAGCGGCTGGCCGGATCGACAATGATGGTTCCGGTTGGATATTCGCTTTGATAATTCACCATCTGGCGATGGAATTTTTCCGGTATTTGGGAAATATCCTGATCCGGCAGCGGGAAGCGCTCATTAGGGCGCGGGCCATGGCGCGGTGGTGTCACCAGTGCTTGTGACTGATTTTGGGCAGCCGCGGCGGGTTCAACAGGTGACAAGCCCGGTGGTGTTGGGGTCGTCTTAGTTGTCGAACAGGCAGTTAATCCTGCACAGGCAAGCAGTGCGAGTGCGCTGAATGCGCCTTGCAAAGAGCGGCGTTTTGCATTGCAGGTGATGTCGGTCATCAGCCATGAAGTCCTTTTGTCGATATGCCACCGCGCATGTTCGCAATCGGACTGGCAGAATTTTCTCTTTAAGGCAGCTTCGGAGATGAAAGAAAAGCCCACCACGCCTTAATAATTCGACTGTTGCAGATCGGCACAGCATTTTGCAGGTAAATGTGCAATCGGTTTGCATGAAAAAAGCCCGGCGTCATGACCGGGCTTTGAGTTTTTCATATAAGTGATTTTTTAGGCTTTAAGCCTTTATTTTTTACGCATGTCTTTATCTCGAAACTGGTCTCCAGTTCGAGAGACAGGTTTTAATGTGCGGAATGGTCTTTGTGATCATGAGCAGGGTCGTCGCCCATTGCATTGACCACAAACTCAACCTCGATCTCGCCAGACTTTTCAAAACTGAGCGTTGCAGCAAAGGGCTCGCCCTGCTTTGGCTGTGTTTTCAGGTCCATAAACATGAGGTGGTAGGAGCCGGGTTTCAGTTCCACCTTTTCACCCGGAGCAATTTCCAGACCGTTTGCCAGTTGGCGCATGGTCATCACGTCATTAGTGACAGCCATTTCATGGATTTCGCCTTTTTCTGAAATGTCTGATGAAACAGCAATCAGCCTGTCGGCTTCAGTTCCGTGATTGGTGATGGTGAGATAGCCGCCTGCCACCTTTGCACCGGCAGGTGTTTCACGCGACCATGGATGGCCGATTTCAAGTTCACCAAGCTTATAGCCATGGGCGCTGGCAGTTGAGGTTAACAGGCTGAAAGGCAACATGGCGGCAAGGGTAAAAGCGGCAAAGCCACGGCGGGTTAAAAGAATGGACATGAATTGTCTCCAGAAAAATTACGTAAAGAGCGTGGAAAGGGCTGACTGATCGTCAGCCCTCTTTCAGGCCATTACGGGTGGCGCGCGTGGAATGGCAGGCGAACGCTCACGCATGAAAGACAGATGATCTGGAGCGGAAGCTTTAAAACTCTGGTTTATGAAGCTGAGTGGGGCTTGCAGCGGAACAGGCGAGGGCAGGCCAGCAGGCAAGGGCGTTGCCGGAGTGCAGCCAAGCACACAGCAATGGTGCTGCATAGCGGGTGTGTGCCCCTCAGAAGGTTCGCTGATGCCTTGATGGGTGCAAATGACATTGCCAAAGGCATCGAGCTGCATGGTTTGTGGCCAGGCAGCAAGTGCGAAAGCGCCAGATACAGACTGCAGAATCAGGAACCATGCAGCGGCCAGGGCCACGGCGTTATTCCAGAGTCTTTTGCGTTTTGCCTGCATCAGGGTCAGGACCTGTTGATTTGTTTGAAAAAGCCCAGCTTTGGCCAGTCCGGGTCAAACTAACATATTGAGAGAGGCCGACAAGCAACCACTTTGTCACTGGCAGGACAGTTTTGTTGCTTTCAAACCCTCGTTTGGCTGCGGGTGCGGCCTCAGATAATTCCATCTGAGGACAAAATGCCTTAAGAGGAAGCATGACCCATATTCCTGCTCCCGACCGTTATGAAAAAATGGCCTATAACAGGTGCGGACATTCCGGCCTGAAACTGCCCGTGATTTCACTGGGCCTATGGCAGAATTTTGGTGAGACAACACCACATGCGATACGCCGGGCGCTGGTGTGTCAGGCTTTTGATCTTGGCATTACCCATTTTGATCTGGCCAATAATTACGGGCCACCCAAGGGGCAAGCTGAAACGGTTTTTGGCGAAATATTACGCACCGACCTTGCCCATCATCGTGATGAGCTCATCATCTCGACCAAGGCAGGCTACAATATGTGGCCGGGGCCTTATGGCGAATGGGGCAGCCGCAAATATCTGCTGTCCAGCCTTGACCAGAGCCTGAAACGGCTGGGGCTGGATTATGTCGATATTTTTTATTCACATCGCTTTGATCCTGAAACACCTTTGGAAGAAACCTGTGCAGCACTTGACCATGCGGTGCGCTCAGGCAAGGCGCTTTATGCGGCTATTTCCTCTTATAATGCGCAGCGCACCCGTGAAGCTGCTGCAATCCTGAAGCGCTTGGGCACACCCTGCCTGATCCATCAGCCCAGCTATTCGATGCTCAATCGCTGGGTGGAAGAGGACGGGCTTCTTGATGTGCTGGATGAACTGGGGATTGGCTCCATCGTGTTTTCCCCGTTGGCGCAGGGCATGTTGACAAGCAAATATCTGTCTGGTGTTCCTGATGACAGCCGGGTCAAAAAAGGCGGACCGCTGCGTGAATCCTTTATCACGCAAGAGACACAGGCCAATATCCGCGCCCTGAACGCCATTGCCAAGCGGCGCGGACAGACGCTGGCGCAGATGGCGCTGGCATGGGTGTTGCGGGGCGGGCGCGTCACCTCTGCCCTGATTGGGGCAAGCCGGGTTGAGCAGATCAAGGATTGTGTCGGTGCGCTTGAAAACTCGGCTTTTTCAGATGAAGAGCTGACTGAGATCGACCTTTATGCGCAAGATGCCAATATCAATTTATGGGCCGCATCTGCTGAACGGGACGGGCCGTCGCGTCAATAGGCCGTGGTGGTGAATATGTCTCATCGTCACTACATAAGAAGCAGCGCCAAGCTGTGTTCTTGGCGGGAAGATAGGGCAGGGCCATGACGACAAGAAGCAATCTGACCAAAAATCAGCGCTGGGTCTTTGAAAAGCTGGAGGCTGCCAGCGGGCCGCTCAGCGCCTATACGCTGCTGGATCAGTTGCGCGAAAAAGGGTTTCGTGCACCCTTACAGGTCTATCGGGCGCTTGATATGCTGATGAAGGAGGGGCTTGTCCACCGGCTGGAAAGCCTCAATGCCTTCGTTGCCTGTGCCGGTTCCCATGACCACAGCCATTCCATGACTGCTTTTGCCATTTGCGACACCTGCGGACAGGTGGCCGAATTATGCGATGATGCTGTCGGTCACCGGCTGGAGGAATGGGTGCAATCGACAGGCTTTGCACCCAAACATGCGGTGATTGAATTTCGTGGCCTGTGCGAAGGCTGCCGGACAAATGCAGCATGAGCCGACAGCCTGCAAGCTTTTGTTTTAACCGCATTTGTGCGACGCCAGATGGTGCCATCTGACAGCAAAATGCTTTAATGCGCCTCATCCCAATTGTGGGCAGCGCGAGCATCCACTTTCAGCGGCACAGATAAAGTGCGTGCCGGCATCGGTGCATTTTCCATCACGTTGCAAATCACCGGAATGGTGGCCTCGACCTCGTCTTCGGCCACTTCAAAGATCAGTTCGTCATGCACTTGCAAAAGCATCCGGGCAGAAAGTCCAGCTTTTTCCAGTGCCGGTTCGATGCGCACCATGGCGCGGCGGATGATGTCGGCAGCCGTGCCTTGCAGGCGCGCATTGATTGAGGCGCGTTCGTTGAAGGCGCGCACGGCAGCATTGGGAGCACGGATTTCCGGGTAGTGAATGCGCCGTCCAAAGACGGTTTCGACATAGCCGAGTTCACGCGCGGTGGCTTTGGTTTCTTCGATATAATCGCGAATACCGGGGAAGCGCTCAAAATATTTCTTGATATAGGCTCCGGCTTCTTCCCGTGAAATGGAAAGCTGGTTGGCCAGGCCAAAGGCCGAAATGCCATAGATGATGCCGAAATTGATGGCCTTGGCGCGGCGGCGTGTCTCTGAAGGCATGTTTTCTACCGGCACGCCGAACATTTCAGAAGCGGTAATGGCGTGAATATCTGCGCCTTCAGCAAAAGCCTGTTTAAGCTGGGCAATATCGGCCACATGGGCCAGCACCCGCAATTCGATCTGGCTATAGTCCGCCGAAATCAGCTTGTGGCCCTTGTCGGCGATGAAGGCGGTTCTGATCTTGCGCCCTTCAGCATTGCGCACCGGGATGTTTTGCAGATTGGGATCGGAAGAGGAAAGCCGCCCGGTGGTGGTTGCGGCCATGGCAAAATTGGTGTGAACGCGCCCGGTTTCAGGGTGAATAAAACCGGGCAAGGCATCGGTATAGGTTGATTTCAGCTTGGCAAGCTGGCGCCAGTCAACGATCTTGCGGGGCAGTTCATGGCCTTCTGCGGCCAGATCTTCGAGTAACTGGGCAGAGGTTGACCATTGGCCGGTCTTGGTCTTGCTGCCGCCGGGCAGGCCCATGCGGCCAAATAAAATGTCGCCAAGCTGCTTGGGCGAGCCGATATTGATACGCTCGCCGATCAGGGCGTAAATCTCTTCCTCGATTGCTGCTGCATTCTGGGCCAGTTCGCCTGAAAGGCGCGACAGGATTTGCCGGTCAACCAGAATGCCGCGCTGTTCCATCCTGGCCAGCACCGGAGCCAGCGGGCGTTCAAGCCGCTCATAAACAGAAACCAGCCCAGTGGCGGCCAGGCGGGGTTTTAAAACCTGCCACAGGCGCAAGGTTACATCTGCATCTTCGCCCGCATAATGCGTGGCCTTGTCGATGGCGACATTTTCAAAGCCGATGAATTTTTTGCCGGTGCCTGCCACGTCACCAAAGGCAATGGGTTTGTGACCAAGCCATTTTTCAGACAGAAAATCCATGCCATGGCCGCGCGCCGCACCACCATCGAGCACATAAGAAAGCAGCATCGTGTCGTCATAGGGCGCAATGTCGATGCCATGGCGGTTCATCACCACCAGATCATATTTCAGATTTTGCGCCACCTTGAGCACCGAGGGCGCTTCCATCAGCCGCTTTAATTGCGCCAGCACCTCGCGCATGGGCAATTGCCCTTCAACCAGCCCGCCACCCAGCAGGTCGCCTGCACCTTGCCTGTGACCAAGCGGCACATAGGCAGCCCGCCCCGGCCGTGTGGCCAGCGAAAAGCCGACCAGTTCGGCCTGCATCGGGTCCAGTGAGGTGGTTTCGGTATCGAAGGCGACAATGCCTGTTTCAAATGCCTCATCAATCCAGTCTTTCAGGGTCTGGAGATCGGTAATGGTAATGTAGGCTTCGACATCGATTTTTTCTGTGGCTGCGGCCCTGGCTCTTTGTGCCGCCAGCCGGGCAGGGGTGTCACCCTCATCCTTTTCATCTGTGTCTTGCTTTTCTGGCGTGTCTTGAACCTTGTCATCTGTTTGAGAAGAGACAATTTCCATATCCGGGCCATGCGCACTGGCACCATGTTCAACGGGAATAAAAGCAGCTTCAACTTGTGCTGCATCCGTGCCGGTTGCCTCGGCAACGCGGCGGGTCAAAGTGGTAAATTCCATGGCCTTCAAAAAGGCGACCAGTTTTGGACCATTGGAAGGTTCAAGCAAAAAATCATCCGGTGTTTCGGTAATGGGCACATCGCGCTTGAGCGTCACCAACTGACGCGAAAGACGAACCTTGTCGGTGTTTTCAAGGATCGATTGACGCCGCTTGGGCTGTTTGATTTCACCGGCGCGGGCAAGCAGCGTATCCAGATCGCCGAACTGCTCTAAAAGCAGGGCTGCTGTTTTGGGCCCGATACCGGGAACGCCGGGAATATTATCGACAGAATCGCCGGTCAGCGCCTGAAGATCGATCATTTTTTCAGGCGGCACACCCCATCTTTCAACCACCTCGGGCACGCCGATCTGGTGGTCTTTCATCGGGTCATACATGGACACAGAAGGGCTGACGAGTTGCATCAGATCCTTGTCGGAGGAAATGATGGTGGCGTCCGCACCTGCTTCTTCAGCCATATGGCAATAGGTGGCGATCAGATCGTCAGCCTCATAGCCTTCCATTTCCACGCAGGGCAGGTTGAAGGCGTGGGTGGCGTGGCGGATCAGCCCGAATTGGGGAACCAGATCTTCGGGCGGGGCCGAGCGATTGGCCTTGTATTCAGGGTAGAGATCGTTGCGGAAGGTTTTTGAGGAATAGTCGAAAATGACGGCAAAATGGGTTGCGGGATGGCCGACATCCGTGTTGCGCGCATCGCGCATCAGTTTCCACACCATATTGCAAAAACCCAGCACTGCATTGGTGGGCAGCCCGTCCGACTTGCGGGCCAGTGGTGGCAATGCGTGATAGGCGCGGAAAATATAGCCCGAGCCGTCGACAAGAAAGAGATGATCACCTTTTTTCATGGCAAAGGGATAGCGTGACTGCCCGCCGGGGTCCATCACAAAGGCATTTTATTCCGGTGGTTTTGAAAATGAGAGGCGCATCACATCTATGTTACAAAGATGTAATCCTGGTGCCCTTGAATCGCCATGTTCCAGGTTACAGATATCAGTCATCGGCAGCATTGGCCGAGATCCGGAACAGCAAGGCCCGTCCCCCGCCTTTTTCCGGATAAACGCGGCAGCCTCTCCCCCCTCTCCGGGCTGCCGCGCCGTTTGAAGCAAAGCCGCCGTGGTTCTTCCCCTCCGCCACGGCGGCGCTTCTTTATGGTTTTTCCCTTTTTTCAGGTGTGGCTGCGTCAACATTGGCCTTCCGGTTTTTGCCTGACCGCCTTAAGCTTGTGGCCTGAATCAAAAGGTCAAAATTTCATGTCCAGACTCTCTTCCGTTCTCGATCAAATCGACCAGTCACTTGATGACAGTCTTGAGCGGCTGTTTTCGCTGCTGCGTATCCGCTCGATCTCGACCGATCCTGAATTTGCCGCTGAATGCCGCAAGGGGGCGCAATGGCTGGTCGAAGACCTCAAGACAATCGGTTTTGAGGCTTCTATGCGTGACACGCCCGGCCATCCGATGGTCGTTGCCCATCATGAAGGGCCGGAAAACAGCCCGCATGTGCTGTTTTACGGTCATTATGATGTGCAGCCGGTGGACCCGCTGGACTTATGGGAGGATGATCCTTTTGCTCCGGCGCTGAAAGAAGTTGAGCCGGGCCGCAAGATCATTACCGGGCGCGGCACAGCCGATGACAAGGGGCAGTTGATGACCTTTGTGGAAGCCTGCCGTTCATGGAAGGCGGTTCATGGGGCTTTGCCCTGCCGCATCACCTTGCTGTTTGAAGGGGAGGAAGAAAGCGGCTCACCCTCGCTCAAGCCGTTTCTTGAAGCCAATGCGCAAGAGTTGAAAGCCGATTTTGCGCTGGTTTGTGACACGGGCATGTGGGACCGCGACACACCGGCCATTTCCACGGCGCTGCGTGGGCTGGTGGGAGAGGAAATAACCATTCACGCTGCGGACCGTGATCTGCATTCGGGTGAATTTGGCGGTGCGGCCGCCAATCCGATCCGCATTCTGGCGCGTATACTTGCCGATATTCATGATGAAAATGGCCGCGTGACCATTCCTGATTTTTATGAAGGTGTTGAAGAAACACCCTCTCAAGTGCTGAAATCATGGGAAACACTGGGCCAGACAGCCGAAAATTTTCTTGGGGCTGTCGGCCTTTCCATTCCCTCAGGCGAAAAGGGGCGCTCGGTTCTGGAACTGGTGTGGGCGCGCCCGACAGCCGAGTTCAATGGCATTATCGGCGGCTATACCGGCAAGGGCTTCAAGACGGTGATTGCATCGCAAGCCTCGGCCAAGGTGTCGTTTCGTCTGGTGCACAAGCAGGACCCGGCAAAAATTCGCGCCGCTTTCCGCAAATTTGTTGAAGAGCGCATTCCCGCAGATTGTTCTGTCGAGTTTCATGAACATGGTGGCTCGCCCGGTATTCAATTGTCGTATGATTCACCGTTTCTGACCAAGGCCAAGGAGGCGCTGTCGGATGAATGGCCAAAGCCTGCCGTGATGATCGCCATGGGTGGCTCCATTCCCATCGTTGGCGACTTCCAGACCTATCTGGGCATGGAATCGCTGCTGGTCGGCTTTGGCCTTTCCGATGACCGCATCCATTCACCCAATGAAAAATATGAGCTGTCTTCCTTCCACAAGGGCCAGCGCTCCTGGGCGCGTATTCTCGATGCGCTGACGAAGTGAGACCTGTATCCATGAGCACAATTCGTTTTCACAAGGGCGATCTGCCTGATCTGGCCCATTATAATGTCGATGCCGTGGCCATCGACACCGAAACGCTCGGCCTTAATCCGCATCGCGACCGGCTTTGCGTGGTGCAGATTTCACCCGGTGACGGCAGTGCCGACGTGATTCAGATTGCAGCCGGTCAGAAAGAAGCGCCAAACCTTGTTGCGCTGTTGCGCAATGAGGCGATCACAAAGCTGTTTCATTTTGCGCGTTTTGATCTGGCGGTTCTCTACAAGTCCTTTGGTGTCATGGCCGGGCCCGCATTCTGCACCAAGATCGCTTCGCGGCTGACCCGTACCTATACCGACCGGCATGGATTGAAGGATATTTGCAATGAGTTGCTGGGGGTCAGCATCTCCAAGCAACAGCAATCTTCAGACTGGGCCGCAGAAAATCTGACGCCGGAGCAGCTCGAATATGCGGCGTCCGATGTTTTATATCTGCACCAGTTGCACGATGTGCTGGCAGGCCGCCTTGCACGTGAAAACCGGGTTGATGAGGCAAACGCCTGTTTTCGCTTTTTGCCGACACGGGCAAAGCTTGACCTGATGGGCTGGGATGAAACAGATATTTTTGCCCATAGCTGAGATAACAGTCAGGTGTAGCCGATTGGTTGAATGAAAAAGGGGAAAAACATGGCTGAGCGTGAACCGATTTCCACTGCCCCCAAAGATGGCTCGCGCGTGACCGTTTACTGGACGGACAGTGACGGGGTGATGAATGAATCTCTGGCCCGCTGGGATGCAGATGATCAGGCATGGTGGGCTTATACGGATTCACGGACCCAGAAAAAGATCGAGCCTGCCACATGGCGTCCGCAAGCCGATGAGGATGAGTTTGAGGCGGGTGAGGATAGATAGTTTGCCAGCCTTTGAGGCTCTGCCTGTTTGTTTTATCCGCTTTTGTGCTTGCGTTAGATGGTTTTGTCTGTATCCACAAAATGCTCTCATGTAACGTCTGGCGGGGCCGGGCATATTCCCATACGTTGCTTGTGTTGAAACCCGCGGTTGATTCGGGACGAACGCACGTCTGTGTACCCGCATATGTGTGCAGATTTTTCTGGGTCAGCCCTTTCTCACGGAGGAAATGACGTGGCTGCTTCAGGACTTATCATCTTTTTGATTGTTGGCGCCATTGCAGGCTGGCTCGCCGGTCTGATCGTCAAGGGCTATGGCTTTGGCCTGCTTGGAAATATCGTTGTCGGTATTGTTGGTGCGTTTATTGCAGGCTGGTTATTGCCGCGTGTCGGGATTTATATTGGCGGGGATATTATCGCCAGCATCATCAATGCGGTGATTGGCGCGGTGATCCTGTTGCTTTTGATCCGGCTTGTGAAATCAGCCTGAGCAGGAACTGTCATGAACAGAAACATGCTCTATATACTCATCGGTGCGCTGATCGTCATTGTGATCGGTCTTGGCACCTATGTGGTCAGGCAAGAAACCAAGCCCAGCGGTATTGAATTAAAGATCGATGAAGGTGGCGTTTCCATCGAGCAGAACTGATATTGATGTCGTCCGCCAGAGCGGACGACATTTTTCTGGTGCCGGTCAGCCTGCTGGCGGGCGTAATGGCCAATGTCGGCCTGGCATCCGCGGCGAGGGTCCTTGATCGACCAGCAGCCGGGTGATGCGGGCAAAACCGATAAAGGATTTGCGCGCTTCTTCCGCATTCATCTGATCAGCCAGTGCCGCCATGCAGCAATTCAGGGCGCAATGATAGACGGGGCCGCGCCGAACAACCGGCCATTGATGCAGGAAGGCCAGCGCCTCGGTGACATTTTCAATATCGTGCACTGGCTGCCCCTTTCCAAGCGAGACGCGGACAGGCGAAAAGAACTGTAGACGATCCATCGCAACCTCCCTCTTGAAAGACGGATTTACAGATAATTAACTATAATGCACGAAGTCCCGTCTGGTTCCCTGTTGCGAGCTTTTGGTGTAAATATTTGCGGGAAAGTAAAGTGATTGACCTGTATCAAGGCCGTGCCAGCCCTGACCCTGGGCAAAACAGTTTTTCAGGGATACTTGCAGGTCTTGTGCAGTTCTGGTTTCTTGCTCAGGCATAATGAGAGGTTCAGCCATGTATACCCATATTCTGATTGCGACTGACGGATCGGAACTTGCCCAAAAAGGTGTTGATCACGGCCTCTCGCTGGCCAAGGCGCTTGGCGCCAAAGTGACTTTCGTGACTGTGACGGAGCCTTTTCCCATGACGGCAGGTGCTTCGGCGGCGGGCTGGGTGGCTGGCACAAATGATATTGCCCGCTATGAGCAGGGGCAGGAAGAATTTGCGACCGGCCTTCTGGCAAAAGCGCGGGCTGTTGCGGAAGGCATGGGCATTGAGACCGAAACTGTCCATGTGCCGGATCGCTGGCCTGCCGATGCGCTGGTCGAGATTGCAAATGAACGCAGCGCAAATCTGGTCGTCATGGCCTCGCATGGTCGGCGCGGTTTTCGCCGCCTGCTGCTGGGAAGCCAGACGGTTGAAGTGCTGACCCACTCAAATGTACCGGTTCTGGTTGTTCGTTAAAGCATTTTGTGAGCACAGACGATTACGTCTGACCTGATGCTCGCAGCGGGTTGTTTTGCGAGGTTAACCAGCCTTTAAATTGCCCTGACTAAACTCCACCACATCGCCATTGGTTGGGGCAGTTACGGCATCACGCATGGTGAACCGCAAAAACAGACGTATAGAACCGAGCTTTGACGAACCTGCGCGCAACAGCTCGATCGGGGGCTTTTCGCTGCGTGAGGAAGATCGTGTCGTTCCCGCACAGCGCAAGCGCAAGGCAAGTCCAAAATCCTCTTCCCGACGTCCGCCCAGAGCACGATCCGGCTCAAGGACCAGAAAAAGCAAAGCGCGCAGGCGGGGCGGCCTGTTCAGCCTTTTGGGGCGGCTGGTCTATTGGGGTTTTGTGCTGGCGATCTGGGGTGGCATCGCGGCTGCGGGACTGGTGGTTTATTATGGGGCCAGAATGCCTGCGGCCACCACATGGTCAATTCCTGACCGGGCGCCCAATATCAAGATTGTTTCGGTGGATGGGCGCCTGATTGCCAATCGTGGCATGAGCGGCGGCGAGGCTGTGCATCTGTCGGATATGTCGGCCTATATTCCAAAGGCGGTGATTGCTATTGAGGATCGCCGTTTTTATTCGCATTTTGGCATCGATCCAGTCGGGCTTGCCCGCGCCATGGCGACCAATCTCATGCAGGGCCGCTTCTCGCAAGGCGGGTCAACGATTACCCAGCAGCTTGCCAAAAATCTGTTCTTGACCCCCGACCGCACGCTGGAACGCAAGGTGCAGGAGGTGTTGCTAGCGCTGTGGCTGGAGCACAAGCACACCAAGAACGAAATTCTGGCCATGTATCTGAACCGGGTTTATTTCGGCTCGGGCGCTTATGGGGTGGAGGCTGCCTCGCGGCGCTATTTTGCCAAGAGTGCACGCGATGTGAACCTGTCTGAGGCGGCCCTTCTGGCCGGTCTGCTCAAGGCGCCTTCACGGCTGTCGCCTGCGCGCGACCCCAGGGCGGCTGAAGAGCGCTCGCAACTGGTTCTGGCGGCCATGCAGGAGGAAGGGCTGGTCAGTTCGCGCGAGATGACGCAGGCCATGAGTGCGCCAGCAGCGCGCGTGCCTTCCTATTGGACCGGTTCGGAAAATTATGTCGCCGATACAATCATGGAAGAATTGCCAACCCTGATCGGCGAGGTTCAGGGTGATATTGTGGTTGATACCACCATCGACCTTGACCTTCAAAAACAGGCTGAAAAATCAATCCGTCGACTGATTGGCGAAAATGGCAAGACGCTTGATGTCAGTCAGGGTGCGCTGGTGTCGATCGACAATTCCGGTGCGGTGCGGGCCATGGTGGGCGGCTATGACTATTCCACCAGCCAGTTTGACCGGGCCTCCGAAGCGCGCCGCCAGCCGGGTTCTGCCTTCAAGCCGTTTGTGTATGTGGCGGCATTGGAAGCAGGCCGCACACCTGACAGCGTGCGCAATGATGCGCCAATCCAGATCGGCAAATGGAAGCCGGTCAATTATGGCGGCAAATATTATGGCAAGGTTACGCTGGCGACAGCGCTTGCCCGGTCGCTGAATTCGGTTGCTGCTCAACTGACCATGGAAGTGGGGCCGGAAGCGGTGATTGAGGTTGCCAACCGTCTTGGTGTGCGCTCGCAATTGCAAAAAAATGTGTCGATTGCGCTTGGCACTTCGGAAGTGACCCCGCTGGAACTGACGGCTGCTTTTGTGCCCTTTGCCAATGGAGGGTATCGGCCACAGGTGCATTTTGTGCGCCGGGTGGCAACCGCCAAAGGCAAGGTCTTGTATGATTATGCCGGTGGTGGCGCACCGCGTGTGCTCAAGCCGGAAATTGTGGGCATGATGAATTCGATGATGGCGGGAACGGTGGAAAGTGGCACAGCGCGCAAGGCGGCCTTTGCCTGGCCATCCGCGGGCAAGACCGGTACCAGCCAGAATTCGCGTGATGCGTGGTTTGTGGGCTATACGGCCAACCTGACCACCGGTGTGTGGTTTGGCAATGATGATGCAAGGCCGATGAAGAATGTGACGGGTGGCGCGCTGCCTGCACAAGCCTGGCATGAATTTATGGTGGCGGCCCATGAAGGGGTGCCTGTTGCGCGACTGCCGGGTGAGCGGTGGATGCCGGGCGCAGTCCCACAACAGCCGTCTGTAGCAATCGGCAACCCGGAAAAGCCGAAAAATCCGGTCAATTCGACGGGGCCGTCATCGGTCGTATCGCCCCGGCCTTCTGCGCCTGTGGCCAGTGGCGGACAACAAAATGCTGCACGCCCTGTCATGCCCTCGGATCGGGGGACAACGGCTTCGGTCAGACGCCCCGTACCGCCCGGTGATGTTGGGGGGCCGATGAAGAAGGGGCCCGCCTCCATTCTGGACATATTGACTGGAGGGTGAGATAGCTACCTATTGCAGGTTCCAGAACTTGCAGTGTATTTCCTTTGAACGGACCGGATTTTTCATGACCGAGATCGATACCAGAAAAATCATTGTTTTAACGGGCGCCAGCCGCGGTATCGGCCATGCAACGGTAAAACGCTTTTCTTCGGAGGGCTGGCGCGTCATCACCTGTTCGCGGCAGGATTTTTCCGACAATTGCCCCTGGCCTGCCGGGCCTGAAGATCACATCAAGGTTGATCTGGCGGACCCCGAAGATGTTGGCATTGCGGTTGCTGAAATTCGGCATCGGCTGGAAAAACATGACGGCAAGCTGCATGCGCTGGTCAATAATGCCGGTATTTCGCCCAAATTGCCCGGAGCCAAACGCATGAACTCGCTTGAGACGCCGATGCATGTGTGGCGAGATGTTTTTCAGGTGAATTTTTTTGCCCCCATCATGCTGGCGCGTGGCCTGTTCAAGGAACTGGTGGCAGCGCAAGGCTCGGTGGTCAATGTTTCGTCCATTGCCGGGACACGGGTGCATCCTTTTGCCGGAACCGCCTATGCTACCTCAAAGGCTGCCCTTGGCTCCCTGACACGTGAGATGGCCCATGATTTTGGGCCGCATGGCATTCGTGTCAATGCCATTGCGCCGGGTGAAATCGACACATCGATCCTGTCTCCGGGCACGGAAAAGCTGATTGAGACCATTCCGTTGCGACGGCTTGGGACAATGGAGGAAGTGGCCGATATTATCTACTTCCTGTGCTCGACCCAATCTTCTTATGTGACCGGTTCTGAAATCCACATCAATGGCGGCCAGCACGTCTGACGTCGCGCATGCGGCTAAAGCATTTTGCAGCCAGATGGAATCATCTGGCGTCGCATAAATGCGGCTAAAACAAGAGATTACTGCATTTCACGCTTTTCCAGCCTGTCCAGAAGCTTTTGCAGATGTTGCGGGATCTCTTTTGTCACCTTGAAAGAGGGCATGGAAAGCAAAAGGCCATGTGTTGCAGGGCTGCGTATCTGCTTTTGGATTGTTGTTGCCAGCTTTTGGCGTGCTGCTATTTCGCCTTTTCGGGTCATCGTTCTAAAATCCTGTTGGTTTGAGAACTCCCTGCAAGCGGCTCTGGTTCCTTGTTGAAATCCTGCCTGTGCTCAAGTTCAGGTCAACAAGGTAAAGTTTGCGTTAAATGAAGCTGGCAACATGCCTGTTGCAGGGTTGCCAGCCCTTGATTTTTGGTTGTCGAAGCTCGATATCGGGCGCAACCATGCTGTTTGAAGAAATGGAAACTTGACCATGAATGACCAGGCCGAAGATGCACACGTGCCCGAAGAGCTTGAAAATGTCGAAGCCCATGAAGAAGGTCCTGCTGAAGTTGCGGCAGATGATTATGAAGCGCTCATGCGGCTGATGCAGGAAAATGAAGAACTGAAGGACAAGGCGCTTCGCGCGGCTGCCGAGGTGGAAAACATGCGCCGCCGTGCCGCGCGCGATGTGCAGGATGCGCGTGCTTATTCCATCGCCAATTTTGCCCGCGATATGCTCACTGTCGCCGATGATCTTCAAAGGGCGCTGGACGCCATTCCTGAAGAGGCGAAGGCTTCGGGTGATGCCGGCTTCAAGGCCCTGATCGACGGCGTTGACATCACCGCGCGTGGCTTGCTGACAACTCTGGAGCGTCACGGTGTCAAAAAGCTGGCGCCGGAAGGCGAGAAATTTGATCCGAACTTCCATGAAGCCCTGTTTGAGATTCCTGATCCGCAAGTTGTGGCCGGGACGGTGTTGCAGGTTGTCCAGACTGGCTATTCGATAGGCGATCGTGTTCTTCGTCCGGCCAAGGTCGGTGTTTCCAAGGATGGGCCCAAGGCCGTCAAGCCGGACAATGAAGACACGCAAGGCTGAGGGTGCTTATCAGAGCGCCCTGCATTCTGCTGGACGCATAAAGGGCGCTCTCAACTATTTGTTTTAACCGTATTTGTGCTTGCGTCAGGCGTAACCGCCTGACGCAAAATACTAAAGAAAGATGTGTTTACACCCTGTTTGCTGGAGCAGATAGAGGCAATGGATCCCGTTCTTTTTCTTGATTATTGCGGTGTTGCCGTGTTTGCGGCAGCCGGCGCGCTGGCGGCCTCACGCAAGCAGATGGATATTATCGGTTTCCTTTTCCTTGCGGGCGCAACCGGGGTGGGCGGCGGTACATTTCGCGATCTTATTATGGGCGTACCGGTTTTCTGGATGGTCAATCATGACTATGTGCTGATCTGGACTGCCACGGCCATTCTGGTTTTCTTTACCGCCCACCGGGTTGAATCCCGTTACAAGCTTTTATTGTGGCTGGATGCTCTGGGACTTGCCGCTTTTGCAGTGATGGGGGCGGCAAAGGGCCTGTCTGTGACCGGCTCGCCGATCATTGCCATTATCATGGGCGTGCTGACCGCTACTTTTGGCGGCATATTGCGCGATCTTCTGGCCGGAGAACCTTCTGTGCTCTTGCGCCCGGAAGTCTATATAACGGCGGCAGTGGGCGGAGCCAGTGTCTATACGCTGGGTGAACTGGCTGGCATGCCGTTGTTGTTTTGCCAGCTTGGCGGCTTTTTGGTTGCTTTTGTGATCAGGGGAGGGGCGATCCGCTTTGGCTGGCGCATTCCCCGCTATAAAAGCCGTCCCGGCCGTCGCCCTGAAGATATTCCTTAAAGCCTGATCTTATCCGAAAAGTCTGCAACTTTTCTAAGATGATGTTCTAATTTCATGCGGTGGCGCAAGGCTGGTTGGTGCCGCCATAATAGCTGATATAGCGGGCGGCAATTTCCTTCACCGGCATGACAATAAAAATATCCACGGTTGCGAAATCATGATCAATGACGCAGCCATTGCCCACCCGTGCACCAACGCGCAGATAGGCCTTCACCAATGGCGGCATGGCGGCAATTGCCGTTTTTGCAGTCACAGCCTCGATGGGGATCAACTTCATGGGCTGGTAGCGTCCGGCGACAGCGCGCACATCCCATTCATGCGAGGCGCGGCAATGATGCGCCAGATAGGTCAGCGCCTCGGCATGGGCGGAAGGATCGGTGCCCGAAAAGGACGCACACCCTACCATCACATCAATATTATAGTGGTTGAGATAGGCCCAGATGCCTTGCCATAAGGCCTCGATGCTGCGCCGGGAGCGATATTCGGGCAGGACGCAGGAACGGCCAAGTTCGAGAAAACGCTGCTGTGGATGGCGGGCGGTAAGGCGGTTCAACTCAAACTCGCCTTCTGAATAAAAGCCACCGGCAGCTTGCGCCATATCCTGGCGCAGCAGGCGGTATGTGGCGACGATGCGCTGATGGTCGGGGCCGCCCAGTTCATGGTCAAGCACCAGAAGATGATCGCAAAGCGGATCAAAGCGGTCGCTGTCATAGCGGTTGATATGCTGCAAGCCCGGCCGTGCGCCAAGTTCATCATAAAAGATACGATACCGGATTTTTTGCGCGGCTCTGATCTCGGCTGGATTACGGGCCAGCCGTACTTCAAGCGAACCGATCCGGCCTAAAGTGCCGGTCAGGGCGGAGATTTTACATCCGATTGCGGGGCCGGAAACATGGTCAAGGCCAGTGTGACCTTGTGATAGCCTGACTGTCTGCACGGGCTTTCTCCTACGTGCCATCCCTTATGGCGCGGGATACGATGATGGTGCAACAAGATTGTGACAGAAGTGTCATTTGGCAAAAGCCTGCTTGTGCACAAGCGTGGCAAGTTCTTCAGGATCAAGCGGTTTGGTCAGAAAGCCGGTCGCGCCATGGGCAAGCACGGCATGGCGTGTTGTTTCCTGATTGTCGGCCGACAGCACCAGAATCGGTATGTGCGACAGGCCATATTCTGCTTCATGGCGTCTGATATGGGCAATTGCCTCCATCCCATCCATCACCGGCATGTGAAGGTCCATCAGCACCACATCATAAGGCTGCTGGTCCCTTGACGCATGAAATGCCTCGACGGCTTCCGTGCCCGAGCGCACGAGCCTGATGCTGTGTCCATATCTGGCAAGGCCGGCACGAACCAGCAGGGCGTTGATTTCATTGTCCTCGGCAATCAGGATGTTCAGGTGTTTCTCCCCTTCACCGGGGCGGGTGACATATTCGCGGGGATCGGGTTTTGATGTGGTGGCGGGGTCACTGGTCAGCAGCACCCGCAAAAGAGTTTCACTCCGCACCGGGCGGGCAAGGAAATTTTCGTAACCGCGGCTGCGATAGTTGACAAGCCGGCCGCGATCATCGGGAGCAATCAGCGTGATGGCCCGGCTTGTGGCCAGACCGTTTTTGCGCAGCCTGTGCAGCAAGCCGCTGTCTTGTTTTTCAAGCCCGGCATCGATCAGCAGCGTATCACAGCCTTGCGCCAGGGCTGTTGCTTTTGCCCATGTGTCAGCAATTTCGACTTGCCCTGCCTGCATCTGAATGAAGCGGGCGATAAGTTCTGCCTCAACCTTGTGGGGGGAGAGGATCAAGATCTTGCGTTGTGCAAGCATGTCGGTGCTGCTGTGCAAAGGAGGACCGGCATTGGCAATGGGAAGCTCAAAGGTAAATGTGCTGCCTTTGCCTTGTGTGCTGGAGACGCGCAATGTGCCGCCCATGGCCTGAGCAAGACGGCGCGAAATGGCCAGCCCCAGTCCTGTGCTGTCATATTTGTGGGTTGGGGTGCTGTTGCTCCGTTCAAAATCGTCGAAGATGCGTTCCAGATCGCTGTGCGGTATGCCCGGTCCGGTGTCACAGACGGTAAAGCAGATGCGGTCGTCAGCCTCATGTTGCTGACGGGTGATGACCAGTGCAACACCGCCCTTTTCGGTAAATTTGATCGCATTGCCAAGCAGATTGAGCAAAATCTGGCGTACACGGCCCGGGTCGGCAATGATTGTTTCGGGCATATCGGCCGCAACAAGGCAGCCAATGCCGATATTGCGCGCATAGGCGCGCGGCGCCAGCAGTTCCACGATCGTGTCGGCCAGTTCGCGCAGCAAGACGGGCTGTGGTTCAGGATCAAACCGTCCGGCTTCGATTTTGGTATAGTCGAGCAGATCGTCAATCAGGGCCAGCAGGGCCGCCGCCGAGGTTGAAACGGCATTGACATAGGTTTGTTGCTCCGGCGACAGTCTGGTGTCGGAAAGCAATCTGGCCATGCCCATAATGCCATTCATGGGCGTACGAATTTCATGGCTTACGGTTGCCAGAAAACGGGATTTGGCCTGATTGGCCAATTCGGCCTGCTCACGGGCAAAAACCAGTGCGGCTTTTGCTTTGGTTTTCTGGTGAAGCCAAATAATGCCAAGCCCCACCACAGCTATGCTCAGGCCAAGATAGCCCGGTGCGCCCGCCAGATAGACCAGTCCGGCAGAGAGAAGAATGATGAGGCTGGCTGCAAGGGGCAGGCCATTGACCGGCCATGAGGAGGGGGTGCCGGTAAATCTGTATGCCCGTGATGCTGCGCTTGCGCACGCGCGGCTTAAGGTGGCGGGCTTTTTTGCCTTTTTTGTTTCTTCGGCTTGTTTTTCAGCAGGCTCCGCCATCATGCGCTTCAATGGTACTTGCTAAAATGTCGGAGGGGGTGGCTGGCGTCGCCAGGTGATGAATTCTTCAAGCACGACCATTGCCGCACCCACACTGATAAAGGCATCAGCCAGATTAAACACCGCAAATGACCAGCTTTGTGTGTGAAACAGAATGTAATCGACAACATGGCCATAGAGGACACGGTCAATCACATTGCCTATTGCGCCGCCAAGAATGAGCGCAAAGCCAAGGCGGGCAAAAATCTGGTGAGGTTCGCTGCGAATGGCCATATAGACGATGAAGGCGCTGACGGCGAGGGAGAGGACAATCAGACCGGTGTCGCCAAAGGATGACAGCATGGAAAAGGCAATGCCGGTATTAAAAGTGCGAAACAGCGCCAGAAACGGCAAGATGTCGATCTTTTCCTGAAAGGGAAGGCTGGTTTCCACCCCATATTTGATCCACTGGTCGAGCACGATGGCAAGAAGGGCCAGCACGGCATAAAAAGCCAGTGATTTTCCTGCACCCGGGTTTTTTGATGCTGCATTTTTATTCACTGTGCAGCCTCCTCCAAAGCCAGCGCATGGCGGCGGATTTCAAACAGCATCACCCCGGTGGCAACGGCCAGATTGAGCGAATCGGCGCGGCCTGCCTGTGGAATGCGCAGCAGTCTGTCGCAGCTTTGCGTCAGATTGCCAGGCAGGCCCTGTTGTTCATTGCCCATCATGAGCAGGACCGGCTTGCCTGAAAAATCGACTGAACGATAATCAACCGCCCCTTTCAGATGGGTGCCTGCGACAAGGCCGGAAAAACTCTTGCGCCAGCCAAGAAAAGCCTCGACGCTGGTTTTGGCAATTGGCACGGCAAAGATTGAGCCCATGGTGGCGCGCACCGTTTCCAGTGAAAAGGGATCGGTGGTGTCGCCAACAAGGATGACGCCTTTTGCGCCAACAGCATCGATTGTGCGGATAATTGTGCCCAGATTGCCGGGATCGCGTACCCGGTCCAGCGCTACCCACACATCGCCATTGGCAGGGAAAATGTCTTTGAGCGGCACAAGGCGCTGGGTAAATACCCCCACCACCATCTGCGGATTGTCGCGTCGGGTGATGGAGGCGAGGATTTTTTCTGAAACCTCCAGAATATCGCCACCGGCGGCAACGGTGCGCGCCGCTATTGTTTCGATGGCCGTATTGCCGCGTCCTGTTTTGGCAAAGATCAGCGTGCGGATTTCCCAGCCAAGATCGAGTGCGTCGATGACCAGCTTGAGCCCTTCGGCCATGAAGGCGTTGTTTTGATCGCGGAATTTTTTCTGCGCCAGTGCCTTGATGTCTTTTACCAGCGGATTGGAAAGGCTGGTGACTTGCTTGACCCGGCCAACCGGGCGGCGTTTTTCATATTCGCTCATTTGGCGACCCATCTGGAAAAGAGCGAGGTGGAAAGCGCCCGATCTGCCGATTTTTCGCGGATGATCAACTCGCCGGATTCTACAGTCCCGCCCTTGCCTGCAAAAGTATCGCGCATGAGGGTGTGAATGGCAAAAAAGGAGGCGCGGATCGAGTAGGCCGTCAGCACGACGGCCAGTGGCTTCGGTGTCAGGATCGAGCGGCAGATATCGGCAAGCGCGGGCAAATGCTCAAAGAGTTGCCAGACCTCGCCCTTGGGGCCACGGCCATAGGCGGGCGGGTCAAACAGGATGATGTCATAGCGGCTGCCGCGCCGCTCTTCGCGCTCGGCAAATTTCATGGCGTCTTCGACAATCCAGCGGATCGGCTTGTCGGCAAGGCGGGCGACTTCCTGATTTTCGCGAGCCCAGCCAATGGCTTTTTTCGAGGCATCGACATGGGTGACTTCAGCCCCTGCACGTGCTGCAACCAGAGAGGCCAGTCCCGTATAGCCAAACAGATTGAGCACTTTAACGGGTCGCCGGGCATTTTCGATCAGGCCCGCCATATGGTCCCAGTGCGACCCTTGCTCGGGAAACACGCCAACATGGCGAAACGAGGTGAAGCGGCCAAGATAATCGATGCCGTCATGTTTCATGGGCCATGTTTCGCCCAGTAGATTGCGTGGAAAGTGCCAGCGCCCCATGCCTTCTTCGTCCGTATTGCCGGTGAAAACGGCATCAGCGCACTGCCATTCCCTGTCGGGCAGGGCCGGGCGCCAGATTGCCTGCCCTTCAGGGCGCACGATGCGGTAGGGACCATATTGTTCCAGCTTGCGGCCATCACCACTGTCAAGAAGCGCATAGTCGGCACCGGGTGTGACCTCTAAAATGACCGGCAGATTTTCCGCAGGCAGCAAGCCTTCCCGGCGCTTGGGCTGACGCCTGGGCGTAGCAGAGCTGTCGCGCTCCCGCTCCCGCTCCATGCGCGGTCCTGCCTCTTTGCTTTTGTTGCGGGTGGCTTTCAAGCGGATGCTCCGGTCAAATATGTTGCGCTTTTGCCGCTGCCCGCAACATGCTGAGCCTGGTGTTCGGAGCTTTGCAGGCTCAGTTCGACCGATGCGGAAGGGCTGTGGTGTTTATGGCAGAAGCGGGGCTTTTGGCAGCCTGTTTCAGGCTTTCGGCCTCGATGGTGCGCTGGCGGGCCAGTTTACGATAGCGGCCCTGTTTCCACCAAGTTGCAAGACTGCCGATCACCATGCCAAGGGCGATTGCGATAAACAGATAGACAAAAAACGGCAGCGTATAGGTCAGCGCCGGATTGCCGGGATTGAATGGATCAACCGTAAAGGCGACCGGCGCACGATTGGCGACAGCCAGTGCAATCAGTACAATGGCTAGCGGCACAAAAACAAGGACAAGAGTGATGCGATTGAACATCTTCTATGCCTGTTCATTAAGCCTTTCACGCAATTCCTTGCCGGTCTTGAAGAATGGGACCCATTTTTCCTCAACCTCGACAGTCTCGCCGGTGCGTGGATTGCGTCCGGTGCGGGCAGGTCGGTTCTTCACCGAAAAGGCACCAAATCCACGCAGTTCCACACGGTTGCCCTCGGCGAGCGCATCGGTGATTTCGTCAAAAACGGCGCTGACGATATTTTCGACATCGCGTAAGAACAGATGCGGGTTGCGTGAAGCGATGATTTGCACGAGTTCGGATTTGATCATGCGGCTGGTTCCCTTGAAAGTATCCGGTCAAATATGCAAATGATTTTATTTGGTTTTTTCATTCAGCACTCAAACTGTCAAGGGTGCCATTGCGACACCAGCCCGTCAAGGAATAGTCGTTCCATCCCCGTTTCGCGGCCTATTTCGTGAATGAGATCGCTGTTTTGTTCCGGCAGGCCAAGAAAACGCGCCACCATGCGGCCCAGCGCCTTGGACCATAACAGGCTTCTGGCGCCTTCCGGAGGCTTCCATTCAATGACCTTCAGATCAGCGGCGATGCCCTGGTTTTCCAGCCAGGCTACGGCTTCCTCTTCGCCGCCCAGCGCATCGACCAGATGGTTTTCAAGCCCTTGCCTGCCGGTGAAAATGGAGCCGTCCGCCAGTGCCAGCACCTGTTGCCGCGGCATGGCGCGGCGCTCGGTCACCAGATCGACAAACCAGTCATAGCTGTCCATGATAAGAGCGCGGATCATGGCGCGCTCGCTCTCATTGGTAGGCTTGAAAGGCGAGGGCGCGGCCTTGAGAGGTGAGGATTTGATCTCTTCGAGCTTGATGCCGATCTTGTCCATCAGGCCGCTCATATCCGGATATTGCATCAAGACACCGATCGAGCCGACAATCGAGGACTGGCGTGCAACAATATGATCGGCAGCGGCGGCAATCATATAGCCGGCTGATGCCGCCAATGTGTCTACTTGCGCCACCACCGGCTTTTTGGCGGCAATTTTGCGGATGGCCTCATAGATTGATTCGCCCCCGGTCGTGGTGCCGCCCGGGGAATTGATCTGGACAATGAGAGCTGCCACGCGTGGGGATTGGCGAATATCATTGAGCCGCTCCAGCAGCTTGTCGTCCACAGTAATGGTGCCTTCGATCTTGACCTTGGCGATATGAGGGCCGGTCCCTGGCCCGTCATTGCGCAGCCACAGGCCAAGAGCGGTAAACCCCAGCGCAATGGCGATGACAAAAAGTGCGCGCCAGAAGGTCAGCTTTCGCCGCAATCTGCGCCGGTCGATCAAGTCATCGGCTCTATATGCCATGCTGGTGTCCAGTTCTGTAAGAAATATGGTTCCTGTTTAGAGCATTTTTCTGTCAGATGGAATTATCTGGCGTCGCACAAATGCGCTCTTGGGCTCTTGCCGTGCGTTTGTGTCATCATGTATCCTTACGCTGGCCATATTTCTGAAGTTTTGGTCCCCTTGGACTTGTTTGTGAAGCTTTGCATCCCGAATTACGGGGTATTGGAAGCTGGCCTGTTTGTGGAAAGCCGTGAATTTGTCATATGGGACCAAACTGATGGGCATGGATGACATGCCGCCAAGACCTGCTGTCGATGCTGAAACGGGTGCGGGCATTCATAGCGGCGCTTTTGGTCGGGAAGCAGCCTTTGGCCGCGCCCGCCAGCATTCGCGCCGGGTGCGCAGGCTGAAATTCATTGTTCCTGCCCTTGCCATTGCCCTGGCTGTCGCCTTTCCGCTTTATTCTTATATCGCCTCGCCAGAAATTGTTAAGGTTGAGACGCAAAGCAGTGCATTTTCCGATGGCAAGCTGGTGATGTCCAATCCCAAGCTGGAAGGTTTTACCAAATCCTTGCTGCCTTATGCGATGACGGCGGTGCGTGCGATTCAGGAAGCTGGTGCTGAAGGGGTTATCGAACTGGAAGGCATTGATGCCCGCTTGCCGGTCAGCGCCGACAATACGGTTCGGGTGGATGCCGCAAAAGGCACATATGACCGCACTGCCAATACACTTACAATCGACAGCGAGATCACTCTCACCACAAGCGATGGAATGACTGCAAAGTTGAAATCAGCCTTTCTCGATATTGATAAAGGCAATATGAAGACAGTTGAGCCAGTTGACATCAGTCGGCCGGGCACCCGCATTACGTCTGACAGGCTGTCGGTGGAGGACCATGGCAAGGTCATGATTTTTGAGCATCGGGTGCGCATGAATATCGATCCTGCCGCTGGCCGGGGGGAGCAGCAGAGGGACGAAGATAACAATGCGACACAATAATTTGGCGAGGCTTAAAACCCTTGTATCGGCCTTTTTCCTTGTCATGGCCGGACAGGTCATGGCCGGGCAAGTCATGGTGGGTCAGGCCCTTGCCCAGACCGGCGGAGCAAGCTCCATGCCCGGCCTGAAACTGTCCGGTGACCAGCCGATCCAGATCGAGAGTGACAAGCTGGAAGTGCGTGAAAACGAAAGCCTGGCGATTTTCACCGGCAATGTGCAGGTGGTTCAGGGGGCAACCCTTTTGAAAGCAGGCGCCATGAAGGTTTATTATGCCAGGGATCAGGCCGATCAGGCGTCCGGGTCTGCAACCACGGGCACTGCCAATATCGACCGGCTGGAAGTGTCGGACAAAATCTACATCAAGTCTGACACGCAGATTGCAACTGGCGATCGCGGGACTTTCGATATGGCAAGCGAAGTTCTGGTGCTGTCGGGTGACAAGGTCGTACTGTCGGATGGTGACAATGTGCTGACCGGCTGCAAGCTGACAGTGCAGATGAAGACCGGCCTTGCGCAGGTCGATTCCTGTGGCAAGCGTGTTCAGATGTCGATCACGCCGGGTTCGCAAAAGAAACCATAGGAACCTTATGCGTTCATTTTCCATCCCGGGTCTGTCGAAAGACAAGACCGGTCCACAAACCAATGACAGCAAGGTGACAGCGGGCCTCAAAGGCACGCTGATTGCGCGCGGCCTGACCAAAAGCTACAAGGGCCGCCGGGTCGTCAATGGCGTGTCGCTGGGCGTGCGTGCCGGTGAGGCCGTGGGGCTGCTTGGGCCCAATGGTGCAGGCAAGACCACCTGTTTTTACATGGTGACCGGCCTTGTCCCGGTCGATGAGGGCACCATCGAGATCGATGGCTATGATGTTACTTCCATGCCCATGTATCGTCGCGCCCGGCTTGGCATCGGCTATCTGCCACAGGAAACCTCGATCTTTCGCGGCCTGAGCGTTGAGCAGAATATTCGGGCCGTGCTGGAAGTGGTCGAAAAAAGCCGCAAGCAGCGCGACAAGGATCTTGATGAACTGCTTGAGGAATTTCATATCAGCCATTTGCGTCATGCGCCTTCCATGGCGCTGTCGGGGGGCGAGCGGCGGCGTCTTGAAATTGCGCGCGCTCTCGCCAGCAGGCCCGCCTATATGCTGCTCGATGAGCCGTTTGCGGGTATCGACCCGATTGCTGTGGCCGATATTCAACAATTGGTCCGCCATTTGACCCGGCGTGGCATCGGTGTTTTGATCACCGACCATAATGTGCGTGAAACGCTGGGCCTGATCGACCGCGCCTATATTATTCATGCAGGTGAAGTGCTGACCCATGGCCGGGCCGAGGAGGTGGTAGCCAATCCTGATGTGCGCCGCCTCTATCTGGGTGAAGGTTTTACCCTGTAATGCCCGTCTGTCTGGTGAAAGACATATGCCAGTCTGATTTTCGGGCTTTAGAGCGCCGTGCGTCCAATCGGACGCACAAAGGACGCTCTAACACTTTGAATAAGCATCGGAATAATCCGAAAACCGATTCCACTTTTCGGTCCGATGCTTTAAAGCGTGTCGTGATCTTTCAGATTCACGAGCTTGCTTTAAATTTTTGTTTTTACGCATGTCTTTATCCCGAAACTGGTTCCTGGTTCGGGAGACAGGCTTTGGTGTTGCAAATGGAGCCGGAGGGTCTGGTGTCGAATCACCCGGTTGCGTGGTTTCGTTGACAAGCTGTGCCGAAGTGTCTAGAAGCCCGCCCGCATATGGACACTACAGGTGCTGATGTCAGGCTGTCGGGTGTTTGACCGCAAAGTTCAGAACAAATTAGGCAGATAGGTCGCTGTGCGGCTTGTACGAACAAACTACGGGTATAAACTCGAAACTGGTTCGAAGCAGTACAGGAAAGGTCACTAGTCAAATGACATTACGGATTGCGGGAAAGCATATGGATGTCGGCGATGCGCTTCGTGAGCGCATTACAGACAAGGTCACCGACATTATCCAGAAATATTTTGATCGTGGGTTTTCCGGTCAGATCACGATGATCAAGTCGGGTGCGCGCTTTACTTCGGATTGCATCGTTCGCCTCGATTCAGGCGCTTCCTTGCAGGCAGCCGGGGAATCTCACGATCCGATCCAGGCATTCGAGGCTGCGGCTGAACGGCTGGAAAAGCGCCTGCGCCGCTACAAGCGCCGTCTCAAATCGCATTATCCGGTCAATGCCAGCACGGATGGCGTCAACATCGCCTATGCGGTGGTTGAGGGGCTGGATGAAGATGACGAGGACGACATTCCAGAAGATTTTGCGCCCACCATCGTGGCCGAATCAACTCTGGCATTGAAAACCATGTCGGTGGCTTCCGCCGTCATTGAACTGGACACGATGGGTAGCCCGGTTCTGGTGTTCCGCAATGGTGGCACTGAACAACTTAACATCGTTTACCGTCGGCCTGATGGGAATATCGGCTGGATAGACCCGGCCACGGTTAAAACCGCGTAAGGGTTGGTATAAGGCGAGGTCCGTGACAGCGGACCCGCCACGGCAGGCGAAGCAGAGGAATTTCAAAAATGGCTCTGAAGGATCTTGTCGACGTTCCGGCAATCATGCCGGCGTTGAAGGCGACCTCAAAAAAACAGGTTCTCCAGCTTCTGGCGGAGCGGGCTTCTGCTTTGTCGGGAATTGCTGAGCGCGACATTTTTGAAACGATCATGCAGCGCGAAAAATTGGGTTCAACCGGTGTTGGCAATGGCATTGCCATTCCGCATGGCAAGCTGGCTGGTGTGAAGGGAATTACCGGCGTGTTTGCGCGGCTGGAAACGCCTGTTGATTTTGAAGCGCTCGACGATCAGCCTGTCGATCTGGTCTTTCTGCTGCTGGCTCCGGAAGCGGCAGGGGCCGATCATCTCAAAGCCCTGTCGCGGATTGCGCGCATGTTGCGTGACACAGAGACTGTGGCCAAAATCCGCGGTGCAGGTGACGCGCAAGCCATCCATGCGCTGCTGTCAGAAACACCGGCATCTTATGCTGCCTAAATCTTGCCTCCCGAAACTGGTTCTTAAGTTCGGGAGACAGGCTTTAGAGCATTTCTTGTTTTCACGAAAACGGATGAAATGCTCTAAGCTCTTGTTTTAGCCGCATTTGTGCGACGTCAGATGATTCCATCTGACTGCAAAATGCTCTAGGAAAACAACCAAGGGCCGCCTTCATGTGCGGCCCTTTTTGTATGGTGGGAAAATCAGTGGGTTGCCACTGTGGTCAGGTCGTTTTCCATGGCGCCAGCCAAAGCACGGTCGCGCTCATCGGCAAGCAGTATGGGCTGGCCATTGGCGGCAAACAGCGCCCAAAGCTCTAAACCTGGCGTGATCTGGGCAAGGCCGGGAAAGCGGCCCCGCAAATCGTCGCTCGACATTTTGCGCAAATAAGCGACGCTGCCTTCGCCAAGATGGGCCAGTTCGCTCGTGCTCATCACCGGATTTTCGACAGTGGTGGTATCAACGGTTCTGGTCATGTTTCCAGGCCTCCTGTTATCGGCACAGATCAGTCTTTCACCGATATGTTTATTTTTCGCACCAGCCGCTCGGCTTCAGGTCGGTCAAGATCAATCGACAGCAGCCCGTTTTTCAACTCGGCGCCGATCACGCGCATTCCTTCCGCCAGCACAAAGAAGCGCTGGAATTGCCGGGCGGCAATGCCCCGATGAAGAAATTCGCGCTCGCAATCGTCGGTTTGGCGGCCACGCACCACAAGCTGGTTTTCTTCCGTGCTCACCTCCAGATCGCTTTCGGCAAAACCTGCGACCGCCAGCGTGATGCGCAGTTTTTCGGTTGTGCCGTCCGCACCGCGAAGCCGTTCGATATTATAGGGGGGATAGCCGTCGCCTGACTTGGCCAGACGTTCCAGTGTCTTTTCCATGGCGTCAAAGCCAAGCAGGAGCGGGCTGGAAAAAGGCGTCATTCTGCTCATTGCGTCTTGTCCTCTTGAGAGCGACATCAGATGAAGGAACCCGAACGGCATTCCTTCTGTCACAGATATGGTTGTGCCGGGCATCAAGTTCAAGATTTTTGGTTATCGCCGCACACGAAAGACTCTAAGCCGCCAAAACCTGCCCTTGTTCCCAGCCCAGCATGGCGCGCTTGCGGGTCAGCCCCCAATGATAGCCGGTCAGCGCACCGGATTTGGCCAGCGCCCTGTGGCAGGGCACGACAAAAGAAACCGGATTGGCGCCACAGGCGGCCCCCACGGCGCGTGAGGCTTTGGGCTGTCCGATCTGTCCGGCAAGCGCAGAATAGGTGCGGGCCTGTCCCATGGGGATGGATAAAAGTGCCTCCCACACCCTGATCTGAAAATCAGAGCCGATCATGACGACGCGCAATGGCTGGTCTGCCCGCCATTGCAAGGGGTCAAATATGCGAGCGGCATAGGCAGATGTGGCGGCATGATCCTCGACATAACTGGCATTTGGCCAGCGGCTGGACATATCGCAAAATGCAGCCTGTTCCTCACCCGGATCGTTGAAGGAAAGACCGGCCAGCCCCCTGTCGGTGATCATGATGAGCGCCATGCCAAAGGGGGAGGCGTGATAGCCGTAGAAAATGGTCAGCCCTTCGCCCCGGTTTTTATAAGCTCCCGGTGACATGGCTTCATGCGTAACAAACAGATCATGCAGGCGGCCGGGACCGGACATGCCAACCTCCAGCGATGTTTCCAGAAGCGGCAAGCCACCCTCCAGCAGCCGACGGGCATGATCAAGGGTTACCGCCTGCAAAAAGGCTTTTGGCGACAGCCCGGCCCAGCGCAGAAACAGTTTTTGTAAAGCAGTGGGGGTTTCGCCAACCGCTTTGGCCAATTCATCCAGCGAGGGCTGGTCGCGATAGTCGAGGCTGATTTTTTCAATCACCCGGCGCACAATTTGATAATCGCTGCCTTGTGGTGTGATGTCTTTTTCAAGGATGGGAACGGGGCTTGTCGGGCTGCGGGCATTCATGGGATTTCTCGCAAATTTTTATCAGTACAGAAAACCATCGCCTGAATGGCGTGTCTTGCCCACCCGTTTCCTGCCACCTGTGCTGCTTAGAGTATTTCTTGTTTTCATGAAAACATGGCGAAATACTCTAAGCTCTTGTTTTAGCCGCATTTGTGCGACGTCAGATGATTCCATCTGTACTCACAAAATGCTCTAGCCTCTTTTGGCGGTTGCCAAAGCCCGGGAAAAGGCGGTGGCAAAACTTTCCCGATCGTCTGGATTGAGAAAACTGCCGATCGGGATGATCTTTTCGCTGGTTTCAATGGCCATGCGGGTGATACCGATTTCCGTGTGACGGGCGATGGAAAACCGCGTCCAGAACGGGTTGACGCGATAGTTTTCCGATTTTCCTGAAGGCGAAATCTTGCGGATGCACAATTGGGTGCGTGATAGCGACACTTCCTCGCGGGCGCGGGCGGCGCGATAATTGATACGAAATGCGATATAGAGCGCAATCACATCCAGTCCGAAAAAACCGAAAACCGGCCATGCGCCATGGCTTAGAAAAATGGCGCCAATTATCATCCATGTAAACAGCAATGCACCGAACAGAATGGTAAATCCGGTTCGGCCTAACGATCGGTGCGGTTTCAGCAGCGCCTCAAAGAAAGGCTCATCCGCAGCAAACTCGGCATTTGTCTCGCTCATTTGTTGATACTATAGGGTGATCATGACCAGCCCCAAGCAAAAAAAATCAAACCTGCCCGAAAACAAGGCCCAAAAGACACAAATGCCGCAGCCCGCCAAACGTGTGGCCACTGTCAGGCGCATCCAGCGCTCCCGCTACAAGCCAGATGAAGTGCATGAGATTTTTCGGCGTTTTTCGGTGCAGCGGCCGGAGCCCAAAGGCGAACTGGAACATGTCAACGCCTTCACGCTTCTGGTGGCGGTGGTATTGTCGGCACAGGCAACCGATATTGGCGTCAACAAGGCAACGCGCGCCTTGTTTGAAAGGGCCGATACGCCTGAAAAAATGCTGGCTCTGGGCGAAGACCAGGTTGGCGAATATATTCGCACTATTGGCCTGTGGCGCAGCAAAGCCAAAAACGTGATTGCGCTTTCACTGATGCTGATTGAGGATTATGGCAGCGAAGTGCCGGGCGAGCGCGATGAGCTGATTAAATTACCGGGGGTCGGTCGCAAGACGGCCAATGTCGTGCTCAATATGGCTTTCGGGCAACATACCATGGCGGTCGATACCCATATCATGCGCATTGGCAATCGCATCGGTCTGGCGCCGGGCAAGACACCAGAACAGGTTGAGGCTGAACTGGTGCGCATTATCCCTGACGAGTTCATGCGTCATGCCCATCACTGGCTGATCTTGCATGGGCGTTATGTGTGCAAGGCGCGCAAACCTGAATGTGAGGCCTGCGTGATTGCCGATATTTGCAAATCGCCGGAAAAGACCACCTCCATTCCTGCCCCGCTGGTGGAACTGGAGCCACAGGATATTGCGCAATCCTTATAAGCGGGCCTTATAAAAAAAAGAAAAAGAGCGATTATGTGCTTTCTTGCAAGGCAGAGACTTCAAGATTGCGCACCAGCGTGGCCAGTTCCGGCTCGTCGATCAAAGTTGCGGCCTGTTGTGGGCGCAACCAGGCGCGTTTGCGGCTTTTGGCTTCCGGCCAATGGTTCAGTTGCCGGGTAACGTTCAGGAGATAGACGGTGACATTGACCCGCACAAAGGCTGAAGGCAGGCGCTTCCAGTAGGAATAGGCGCCGGCAGGAACAGGCAGGGTTTTGCCCTCGACCCCGGCTTCTTCCAATGCCTCAATGGCTGCGGTCTTGCGCCCGCTCTTGCCTTTCATCGGCCAGCCCTTGGGTAGAATAAAACGCTGTGTTTCGCGTGAGGTGACAAGCATCACCTCCAATTCTCCCGCTGCTGTGATGCGAAAGGGAATTGCCGCCACCTGGCGAATTTTCTCGCCTCTTCTGGCTTTGCGCAGTGCCTGTTTTTTTGGTTTCGCCATTCTGTGCCGATTCGATCTGTGCAAACACAGTAGTCGGCCCCTGAAGTCAGGCAAGCAGTGATCCGTGACAATACAAAAAAAGGCTGCCCGAAGACAGCCTTTCCGTATGATGAAACAAGCGGATGTTTTAAGAATCAGGGGTGACAGCACCCTCATTTGCTGCATCCAGCTTACCAGACACCGTAGTAAAAGTCGCGCTGATGCTTGTGCCAAGTGCGGTGGCGGCAACAATAATGCCGACAGCGATCAAAGCTGCAATCAGGCCATATTCAATGGCGGTGGCGCCGGACTCGTCTTTAACGAAACGTGCAAAAATCTTGGTCATGACAGTATTCCTTGTTGCCCAGGTTGTAATTTCTTCTTGGCGGTTTCTTGCTGAACCGTGATTGCACTATCGCCGACGCCACTTTCAGTTGTGTTAAATACAATGGTAAATGAAGTATGTCGAATAAATGTGCTTAACAAAGACAGAATAATTTGCGTTGCTTTGTCGAGAAGGTTGGGCCTCTATGGGAACAAAAGGCCTGAACCGCTTGTTTGGATTTGTGAGCCTAGAATATCTGGTCAATGAGACTCAGCAATTATTCTAATGTCGGGTGCCAGTTCTTGCTGGTGGTCAGGCTCAAGAACCTTACGGGTGCATGCAAGAGCCACGACAAGCAGAGCGATACCGCCTGGAATGTCGACCAGATGATGGCCACCATGCACGAGAACACCAGGTATGACTGCAAGGTTGATAAGTATATAGGCGGGAAACAGCCAGCGAATGCTGCGAGAATGGAGAGTCGCGGTGCCGGCCAGAACGATATGCATGGACGGGAACGCAATCATTCCGCGAAATTCGTCCGGGCTTAGAAGAGAAATACCATTGTTGAGATGGGACAATATTTCAGCGCCGTAGGTAGAGGACACGACCGGTCGACTGCGTTGCAAGACGTCAGCCGACAACTCGAAATAGGCGCTTGGCCCGAGACTTGGGAGAAAGGTCCAGAAAATAACGGCCATGAGGCTTGCGATCGCTACACTTACCATGAGCGAGTGAAGTTCCCTTATTCGATTACTCAAAGCCAGGATGATGACCAGAAGGACAATTTGTGGAAGCGTTGAGATATAAGCGAAACGCATGACCTGATTGAACCAGGGATATTGCCCCGCCCAGGCTACGATTGTCGGCCAGTCATAGCCAAGCATCGTGTCGAGGCGCATCAGCCAGTAATCAATGGTCGGACGTGGGTTTGGGGTGAGTAAATAGTTAAGTAGGGACAGTAAGCCGGTAAACAGTATGAATATCCCGGCTGCTGTTGTTACGCTGCCCAATTCTGCACTGCGGCCGGACTGGCGGTAAAAAAAACCCAGTGACAGTAGAATAAGGACCAGGCCGCTTAGGATTGAATAGGCAGGCCAGTCTATTGCGGCTTGGTGAAAAGTGATCAGAAATGCGTCAACTGCAAGTAAGGCAAGTGTGACCCTGAAAAGGAATTTCTCCGCGACTTCATAACAAGCAGGTGTTTTGATCATGAATGGATTGTGTCACAACATAGCTTACAAATTGCTAAAATGATCCGCGCAGATTGCATGACAGGCCCGCAAATCATATTTATTGACCTGGAAAGGTGCATGAATGTTCCGTTTTCTATTTCGACTTGCGGCAATGGTCTCATTATCGGTGGCCGTCATCATGGCGGTTTTGGATGCCACGCGCATGGTGGCCGTATCCGCGCTGGTCATGACGCCGTTAAAAACGAGCTGGAACAGGGTGTCGCCCGAGACTTTGGGCGCTGCGGAAATGTTTGTGCGTGAAAAATTCAATCCGCTTGTATGGGATGTGGCGGTTAACTGGGTTCTGGCGCTGCCCGGATTTGTGGTGTTTTTAGTGCTTGCGTTTTTACTTTATGCTATCGGCTACAGGCGTGCGCGCCCTCAAGCCCGGCATGTGGCAGGTTAGGCCGCAAAAAAGTCGAGGAAAACAACATGTTGTTCCAAAGCACTATTTTACATCAGAAGATTACCATGCCTGCTGCAGAAAATGCGCTGCCGGGGCGGGTGTTGCCCATTCCCACTGCGGCCACGCATTTTGTCACTGGCCATGATTTGAAGGGGCCTTACCCTGAAGGGTTTGAAAAAGCCTTGTTTGGCATGGGCTGTTTCTGGGGTGTGGAGCGGCTTTTCTGGCAGGTGCCGGGGGTGTGGCTCACCGCATCCGGCTATGCGGGCGGGGTCACGCCCAATCCGACCTATCCCGAGACCTGCACCGGCCTGACCGGCCATGCCGAGGTGGTTCTGATCGTTTATGATCCCAAAATTGTTTCCTATGCCGATCTCCTGAAACTGTTTTGGGAAAACCATGACCCGACGCAAGGGATGCGTCAGGGCAATGATATTGGCACCACCTATCGCTCCGTAATCTACAGTTTTTCTGAAGAGCAGCAAAAGCAGGCGCAAGCCTCATCTGCAGCCTATGAAGCCCGGTTGCAGGCAGCAGGGCGAGGCCGGATCACCACCGAAATCAAGTCTGCGCCTCAATTTTATTTTGCCGAGGCCGAGCATCAGCAATATCTGGCAAAAAACCCGAATGGCTATTGTGGCTTGCGGGGCACGGGCGTGTCCTGCCCCATCCCCACGGGTGTTTTGACCTAAAGCCTGTCGCCCGAACTTAAAGCCTGTCTCTCGAGACTTGAGAACCAGTTTCGAGATAAAGACATGCGTAAAATAAAAATTTAAAGCAGGTTGCGTGAATCTGAAAGAAAAGCGACCCGCTTTAAAAGGGCAGCGACGGCTTACCAATGTGGCGGCTTGGTTATGCCGATTTCAGGTGCAGCCTGCTCTTCCAGTTCCAGAAAGCGCTCCGTCAGCACATCGAGCTTCTTTTGCAGCCGGTCGATGATCTTCCACTGTTCGGCAATCTGGCCGGACAGTTCCTCAATGGTCTTTTCCTGCTCGGCAGCGCGAATTTCCAGCGTAATCAGCCTGTCATCATTGGCCATGATGGTTCATTTCGTTCCATACAGGCGGTCGCCCGCATCGCCGAAGCCGGGCATGATATAGCCTCTTTCATTCAACTGCCGGTCGATGGAAGCTGTATAGACCGGCACATCAGGATGGGCGCTTGTAAAGCGTTCAATGCCTTGAGGTACTGCCAGCAGGCATAAAAAGCGGATATTGGTGGCCCCGCGCGCTTTGAGCAGATCAATTGCAGCAATGGCAGAATTGGCTGTCGCCAGCATCGGGTCAACCACGATCACCAGCCGGTCGGCCAGATCACTGGGAGCCTTGAAGAAATATTCGATGGCCTCCAGCGTATCATGATCGCGATAAAGCCCGATATGGGCGACGCGCGCGGCTGGCACCAGATCAAGCAACCCTTCCAGCAGGCCGTTTCCGGCGCGCAAAATGGAGGCAAAGACCAGTTTCTTGCCTTCCAGAACCGGCGCTTCCGTTTTTTCGATCGGGGTTTGGATCTGTGTGGTGGTCAGTTGCAGGTCGCGCGTCACCTCATAGCCGAGCAGCAGCGAGATTTCCCGCAACAGGCGGCGAAACCCGGCAGTGGACGTGTTTTTATCGCGCATGATGGTCAGCTTGTGCTGCACCAGCGGATGATCAATAATGGTAACGCCCTTCATGATTTTCTCCGGCCAGAACATTTTGCGGCTGGATTGAAAAAACCTCCGGCATCGCACAAATGCGTTTTCAAACAATTTTTCAGGGTCCGTCCGGTTTTGGTGGAAACAAACCTTTGACCCTCTAAATCTTATTGTGAAGGCTGGCGGGCAAATAGAAAAGACCTGTGCAACGGACAAATTGCAAAGTCCACAGGGCCTGCGACCATTTCTGCGGATAAATGAAAGGCCATGGCGCGGTCAAAACCCTTCCTGTATGGTGCGTCGCATATAAAAGCGGAATACAGGCATGTCAGTTGAAAGAACCACCGCCGATGGCGGCATGGAAACTTCCTATGGTTTCAAACAGGTCGGGACGGGCGAAAAGCAGCCGCTGGTCAACGAGGTGTTTCACAAGGTCGCCAGCCGTTATGATCTGATGAATGATCTGATGTCGGCAGGCCTGCACCGCGTGTGGAAAGACGCCATGATTGCATGGCTCAATCCACCAAAGCGCCCCGGTTTCAAGAGCCTGGATGTGGCTGGCGGCACCGGGGATATTGCTTTTCGTATCGTTGAGGCAAGCGAGCGCAATGCGCATACCACGGTTCTCGACATTAACGGCTCGATGCTGGGCGTTGGCCGCGAGCGGGCGCAAAAGAAGGGGCTGGCGCCTTATCTTGATTTTGTTGAGGCCAATGCGGAAGAACTGCCTTTTTCCGATGGGGTTTTTGACGCCTATACGATTGCTTTTGGCATCCGCAATGTGCCGCGTATTGATGTGGCGCTTGCAGAAGCTTTCCGGGTGCTGAAACCGGGTGGACGCTTTTTGTGCCTTGAATTTTCCGATGTCGATATGCCGTTTCTGGACCGCATCTATGATGCGTGGTCGTTCAACGCCATTCCAAAAATCGGCCGCATGGTGACAGGCGATGGCGAGCCTTATGCCTATCTGGTGGAATCGATCCGTAAATTTCCTGACCAGAATAATTTTGCCCGCATGATTGGCGATGCCGGGTTTGAACGGGTCAGTTTCCGCAATTATTCGGGCGGCATAGCGGCCCTGCATTCCGGCTGGAAGCTGTGATGGTAAAAGCTGTGATGGTCTTGGGCGCATGAGCAGTTTGAGTGCAGGTTTTCGGCTCGTCAGGGCTGGCTGGGTTCTGGTGCGTGAAGGCGTTGTTTCCGCCTTGCCGGGCGATCAGCTTTCGGGCCTGCCAAAATTCGGCTGGCGCATGGCCACCATCTTTGCCCGCCGCCGGGCCTTGAAGCAGGAGCGCAGCGACCGGCTGGCGCATGCGGTGGCCCGTCTTGGTCCTTCTTATGTCAAGCTTGGCCAGTTTCTGGCTACCCGTCCCGATGTGGTGGGCAATGATATTGCCATTGATCTGGCGCTCTTGCAGGACAAGATGCAGACCTTTCCCAAAGCGGAAGCACAAGCCAGTGTGGAAGCCTCACTGGGACGCAAGCTGGATGAGCTTTATTGTGAATTCGGCGATGCGGTGGCCGCAGCCTCTATTGCGCAGGTGCACCCAGCACAGATTGATGACCCGCAAGGGCAGCGCAAGGTCGCGGTCAAGGTCATCCGGCCCGGTGTGCGCCGCCGCTTCCTTCAGGATCTGGAAAGCTATTTTTTAGCAGCCCGTTTGCAGGAGCGCTGGATTCCATCCAGCCGCAGGCTGCGCCCGGTGCAGGTCACCGAAACCCTGGCCCAGACCACCCGCATTGAAATGGATTTGCGGCTGGAAGGGGCTGCCCTTTCCGAACTTGGCGAAAACATCAAGGGTGATCCGGGTTTCCGGGTTCCAGCCGTTGATTGGGAGCGCACGGGGCGTGATGTTTTGACCATGGAATGGGTCGATGGCATCAAGATGAATGATGTGGCAGCCCTTGCTGGCGCGGGTCACGATCTGAAAGCCATTGCGGCCAATCTCATCCAGTCTTTCCTGCGCCACACGCTGCGCGACGGTTTTTTCCATGCCGATATGCATCCGGGCAATCTGTTTGTGGAAGCTGATGGCACGATTGTTGCCGTGGACCTTGGCATTGCCGGTCGGCTGGGCAAGAAGGAGCGGCGTTTTCTGGCTGAAATCCTTTATGGTTTCATCACGCGCGATTATCTGCGGGTGGCGCAAGTGCATTTCGAGGCGGGCTATGTGCCGCAAAAACATGATGTTGCAGCTTTTGCACAGGCCATTCGGGCCATTGGTGAGCCAATTCACGGCCAGCCGGCCGAAACCATTTCCATGGCCAAGCTGCTGACGCTTTTGTTTGAAGTGACAGAGTTGTTCGACATGGAAACGCGGCCGGAACTGATTTTGCTGCAAAAAACCATGGTGGTGGTGGAAGGTGTGGCGCGTACCCTCGATCCGGCATTCAACATGTGGAAATCGGCGGAGCCGGTGGTCGGCGACTGGATTCGCAACAATCTGGGACCACCTGGTCTGCTGGCGGATGCGCGTGACGGATTTCACGCCCTGTCGACATTGGCGCGCCAATTGCCTGAATTTACCCGGCGCACCGAGCATTTGTCGCGCGAGGTGGAGCGTATGGCTGAAACCGGCTTGCGTTTTGATGAAAAAACCGCGCAGGCTATTGGCAAGGCTGAAGCCCGCTATACGCGCTCGGGCAGGCTGGCGCTGTGGGTTATTGCTTTGACCTTGCTGTTTATAGCATGGAAGCTTGTTTGACCCTTGTTCCGGGTCTGATCAGGGTGGGTTTACGTAGGCAATCAATGTCATGATAAAAAGCCTTTCCGAAAAACGCATCCTGCTGATCATCGGCGGTGGAATTGCGGCCTATAAGACGCTTGATCTGATCCGACGCCTGCGTGAGCGCGGGGCTTTGGTTCGCCCGGTGATGACAGAAGCCGCTCAGCAGTTCATTACGCCGCTGGCGGTGGGTGCACTGGCGGCCGATCATGTGTTTACCGATCTGTTTGACCGGCAAGACGAGCAGGATGTGGGTCATATCCGTCTGGCCCGTGAAGCTGATCTGGTGGTGGTGGCGCCTGCCACTGCCGATCTGATGGCAAAACACGCTCATGGTCTTGCCAATGATCTGGCCAGTGCTGTGCTTCTGGCAACTGACGGGCCGGTTTTGTTGGCGCCCGCCATGAACCCCAAAATGTGGGCGCATCCGGCCACGCGCCGTAATCACAAGGTGCTGGTCAATGACGGTATTGCCTTCATCGGGCCGATGCGGGGGGAAATGGCCGAAAGCGGTGAGGCAGGCGAGGGCCGCATGGCTGAGCCGCTGGAGATCGTGGCAGCAATCGAGGCCCTTTTGGCGCCGGTAGAAAAGCCGCTTGCCGGGCGGCGTATTATTGTCACTTCCGGGCCAACGCATGAGCCGATAGATCCGGTGCGCTATATTGCCAATCGCTCATCGGGCAAGCAGGGCCATGCCATTGCTGCTGCCCTTGCCCGGTTGGGCGCAGATGTGCAGCTTGTGTCCGGGCCGGTGGCGATTGCCGATCCGGCAGGGGTTTTGACCACGCATGTGGAAACCGCCCGACAGATGCAGGCGGTGGTAGAAAACTTGCTTCCGGCAGATGCGGCCATTTTTGTGGCGGCCGTTGCCGACTGGCGCATGGCGGATGCCGCAGATAAAAAAATCAAGAAGGTGGCAGGCAAGGGGCCGCCAGCGCTGCAGATGGTTGAAAATCCCGATATATTGGCCGGTATTGGCCACCATGCCCAGCGGCCCTTGCTGGTTATCGGCTTTGCTGCAGAAACGCAGGATTTAATCAAGAATGCGCAAGCCAAGCTGGAAAGGAAAGGTGCCGATCTGATCGTCGCCAATGATGTGTCACATGATAGTGGCATAGGCTCTGGCGGAGTGTTGGGGGGAGTAATGGGAGGCGATCGCAACCGGGTGTGTATCGTTACCAGGCAAGGCGCACAGGAATGGCCGGAGTTAAGTAAGCAGGAGGTTGCGCAGCGACTGGCCGAACTGGTTGCTGAACGGCTGAAGGAGCATCAAAAAAACTGATGCTCCTGCCTTATGCTGGTGGTTGCCAGTCCGGCAAGGCTTTTTACTTCAGTGAATGCACCAGTTCGAGCGATTGCACGGCAACGGCGAGGTTGAGGCCGGTCTGCGCCTGCACACTCAGGGGCTGGAGCGTATAGGAACGCTGAAAACCGCCAAGCAGCAGATTGGCGCCACCGCCGGTGATGATGCTGGCTTCCGCATTCACGCCAAAATAATTTCCAGCCAGCCTGCCGCTGTCATAATTGCGGCTGGCAGCCAGAACAGCCCAGGAAAGATTGCCTTGCTGGGTTTTACCCAGATCAACACCCAGCTTGGAAATCATGCCGCTGTAATATTCCGGGGCGCGCCCGCTGGAGGGTGTGAAGGTGCAGGCCAGCCCCTTGTTTGAGGTGATGAGATAGCCGGTGCCACCGTCGATCTGGCAATTGAGCACGCCAAGTTCGAATTGTCCTGTCGCATTGGCAGCCCCCATGGATAAAAGGCCGAAAGTGGCGGCAGCAACAAGTTTCTTGATCATAGGAAAACTCCTGAATTTGGTCGTATGGCAACACATCGCCATGTCAGATAATGTCTGACATGGCGATGTGTTGCGTCGAAAGACGGCATGAAAATGGCGCAATATTTTATTGTGTGCGTGAAAGCCCGTCTTTTGCCGGCTGATAGGATGGCTTGAGCTGGATTGCCTTGCGATAGGATCTGGAGGCGCGTGCCTTGTCGCCGCGCCGTTCAAAAATCAGCGCCTGATTGGTCCAGGCTTCGGCATTTTTTGCATCCAGCTTGATTGCCATGTTGAAATCGGCGAATGCATTATCTTCCTGGTTAAGAGCCAGATAGGAAAGCCCGCGTCCATTATAAGGCTCGGACGCATCCGGGGCGAGTGAAACAGAGGTTGAGAAATCCTCGATCGCATAGCTGTGCTGACCTTGCCCCTGATAGATCAGGCCGCGATTGTGGTAAGCGCGAGGGTCGGTGGTGTCGAGCTGGATTGCTTTCTCAAAATCGTTGAAGGCTTCTTGTGTGCGGTTGGCTTGCCGGTAGACATTGCCGCGCCCGATATAGGCTACATCATAGTTCGGATTGATCTGGAGGGCGCGGTTGTAATCGATGATGGCCTTGCCATTGTCACCCATGAAGCGATGGATCAAGGCCCGGTTGGAATAGGCCTGATAAAAATTCGGATTGAGCGAGATGGCGGTATCGAAATCCTTCAGCGCCTGCGCATAGCGCCCGCCCCGCCCATAGGCCGAGCCACGCACATTATAGCCTTCGGCATCGCGCGGATTGGCGTTAATGACCTGTGTCAGCGAAGAAATATTCTCGCTGGAGGCTTGTGTCGTGTCGACATTGCTTAAATCCAGCATCGGGCCTGACTGGCAGGCGGCAAGCAATAGACCGCTCAAAAGCACGCCAGCCATGGAAAATGTGTAACGGGCATTATGCCGTTCATGTGCTGTTTCCATGGCTGAATATCCTTGAGTTATTTCACTTTTAGAGCGCCGTGCGTCCTATCGGACGCACAAAGGACGCTCTAATTCTTTGAATGAGCATCGGAATTATCCAAAAACCGATTCCACTTTTTGGTCCGATGCTCTAGCCTACAGCATGTTTTTCAGAAGTGGGAATCGGTTTCCCAAAGACATGTGTAAAAGCTACAAAAAACATGTATTCAAACAAAAATGGCGCGACCGGGGTCGCGCCATTTTTTTTATTCATATGCCTGTCTTTATCCCGAAACGGGTTCCCGGTTTGAGAGACGGGCTTTAAATGAAGGGAATAAAACAGACTGCAATCAGCGGGAAGCGGTCATGGTGCGCGGTGCTGCGCCTGGTAGCAGACCTTCGCGCTGGGCGCGCTTGCGGGCCAGCTTGCGCGCACGACGTACGGCTTCAGCCTTTTCACGAGCCTTCTTTTCCGAAGGCTTTTCAAAATGGCCACGCATTTTCATTTCACGGAAAATGCCTTCGCGCTGCATCTTCTTCTTGAGTGCGCGAAGCGCCTGATCAACATTATTGTCGCGGACGAGTACCTGCACGGGCGTTCCTGTCTGTCGTGTTAGAATCTTGAGGTAACGACCGCAGCCGTCCCCTTTTCGTGACAGATCGCATCACGAATTTGCGGGGGCTAATATCAGAGCTGTCGTTCCTTGTCCAGACAGGAAAACAGCGCTTTGTCCGGGCGGGATCTGTGTGGGCAGGGCAGACGGCTTTTTTATTTGGCCATTGCAGAAAAAGGCGCTGCCTCATCTGCCGCATCGGGATCTCCCGGCGCCGTCTCGCAGCCAAGATCAGGAAAGGCGACAATGCGTTTATTGTGGAAATCGGTACGGATGACGATGAGGTCGCGTTCTTCAAAATAAGTCAAAAGACGCCTTGCACGGCGTGTCGAATGGGTGCCGTAAGCCCGCGCCAATGTTGCGTCAGATGGGCAGGGCGCATGGGTGACAGCAGCTTGTGCCACCATTAAGAACATGCCCTGAACATCATCTGGCAGGCTTTCGGAAAGCTGAAGTGCGAGCGGCCATGTTTCACCATCTGCGGTCTTGTGATCAACGCCTGCGCGGGCAACGGCCAGCCGACGGCGAAACCCTGCCATTTGCAGCGGTTCGCCCGCAACACGGCGGATGCGGCAGCGCACCAGAAAATCCTGATATAAAATGGCGTCGGTGCGAAACCCGGCGTCGGGGTCTTCAAGAATTTCCTTAAGCACCATATCGATTGCGGCTTCGCGTTCGGCCTCATCGATTTCTGGAAACAGCTTCTCCTGCTCTTGCGGCTTGGGTGCAGGCTGTGGGCGACTTAACTGTGCCATCAGGTCAGTGGTGGGAATGGGCTGGGGCGCGGTTTTGCGTACAGCCATGCGGGCCTCATCCGGCCCGGGCGAAAAGACGAGATCGGTCACGTCCTCAGGTGTGTCGGGCAAGGGCATCAGCTTCGGGCTGACCGAGCGGGCCGCAGTTTCCACCGCGCCGATGGTGATGGGTTTGGGACGGCGCGCCATGGCAGGGCCCAGCGCCACAAAACTGCCGCGGGCCAGATCGCGGAACATTTCAGCCTGCCGCCGCTCCATGCCCAAAAGATCGGCAGCACGGGCCATATCAATATCAAGAAATGTGCGGCCCATGAGGAAATTGGAGGCTTCGGCCGCCACATTCTTGGCCAGCTTGGCCAGGCGCTGGGTGGCGATGACTCCGGCCAGCCCGCGCTTGCGGCCCCGGCACATCAGATTGGTCATGGCGGCAAGTGAAATGCGCCTTGCTTCGTCGGAAACCTCTCCGGCAGCGGCGGGCGCAAAAAGCTGCGCCTCATCAACCACGACCAGAACCGGATACCAGTAATCGCGCTCGGCATCGAACATGCCGCCCAGAAAAGCAGCCGCAGCGCGCATCTGCTGATCGACCTCCAACCCTTCCAGATCAAGCACGGTGGACACCCGGTGCTGGCGGATACGCCCGGCAATGCGGGTCAGCTCGGCCTCGGTGCGCCGGGCATCAACCACCACATGGCCGAATTTGTCGGTCAGAGTGACAAAATCGCCTTCCGGGTCGATGATGCATTGCTGCACCCAGGGGGCGCTTTGCTCCAGCAGGCGGCGCAGAAGATGCGACTTTCCCGATCCCGAATTGCCTTGCACAAGCAGTCGGGTGGCCAGTAATTCTTCAAGATCGATCATGGCGGGCTTCCCGGAGGAGGCCGTTCCCATGTCAATTTCGACTTTCATTGCAGATCCTTTTAATCAAGGGTGCTTTTACAGTTGTGTGCATGACTTGCGAAGCGGTGCGCAAGCAATACCCACAGGCGCTTCGCCGCAGACGAGGCGGGCAGTTGAGCTTGCAGTGGCCGGGGGTCTATTGCGGCTTGAGCTGTCGCAAACAGTGCATGGCTAGCGGGACGCTTTGGCTAGTGATACAAGAAAACATCTGCGACAGAAATGTTGCCATTTGCATTTGCGAGGCGCGAGGATTTGAAGAAATATTCATTATTCGCCATTGCGCGCGAAGCCATGCGCGGCCACAGGGGCTGGGAAAAGCAATGGGTCTCACCCGAGCCGAAGGCAGGCTATGATGTCATCATCATCGGGGCAGGCGGGCATGGGCTGGGGGCAGCCTATTATCTGGCCAAGGAACACGGCATCACCAATGTGGCGGTGCTGGAAAAGGGGTGGCTGGGGGGCGGCAATACCGGCCGCAACACCACGATCATCCGCTCCAACTATCTTTATGATGAATCCGCCGGTATTTATGACCATGCGCTGAAATTATGGGACGGGTTGTCGCAAGACCTCAACTATAATGTGATGTTTTCGCCGCGTGGCGTGATGATGCTGGCCCATAATGTGGGCGATATTCAGTCGCTCAAGCGCCATGTTCATGCCAACCGTCTCAATGGTGTGGACAATGAATGGCTGACGCCGGAGCAGGCGAAAGAATTTTGCCCGCCGCTCAATATCTCACGCAATGCGCGCTATCCGGTGATGGGTGCGACCTTGCAGCGGCGTGGCGGCACGGCGCGTCATGATGCGGTGGCGTGGGGCTATGCGCGGGGTGCTTCTGCGCGCGGGGTGGATATTATTCAAAATTGCGAAGTCACCGGCATCCGCCGCGGGCCCGATGGCGCGGTGACAGGTGTGGAGACCTCGCGTGGTTTTATTGGCGCCAAAAAGATTGGCGTGGTGGCTGCCGGCAACACCTCTGTGGTGATGAGCATGGCGGATGTGCGTATGCCGCTGGAAAGCTATCCGTTGCAGGCGCTGGTGTCCGAGCCGATCAAGCCGGTCGTTCCCTGCGTTGTCATGTCGAATACGGTTCACGCCTATATTTCCCAGTCCGACAAGGGTGAACTGGTGATCGGCGCTGGCACGGACCAGTATTACTCCTATTCTCAGGCTGGCGCCTTGCACAATCTGGAGCATACAGTTGATGCGATTTGCGAAATGTTCCCGATCTTCACGCGCATGAAGATGCTGCGTTCCTGGGGCGGTGTGGTTGACGTGACGCCCGACCGCTCGCCCATTCTGGCCAAAACGCCGGTGCCGGGGCTTTATGTCAATTGCGGCTGGGGTACAGGTGGTTTCAAGGCAACGCCGGGTTCTGCGCATGTCTTTGCCCATACCATCGCCCGCGACGAGCCACATCCGATCAATGCCCCTTTCTCGCTGGAACGGTTCCGCACGGGGCGGCTGATCGATGAGGCGGCAGCGGCTGCCGTGGCGCATTAAGGAGCCATCCAGATGCTGTTGATCCATTGTCCATATTGTGAGGAAGAGCGCCCTGAAATCGAGTTTCGCCATGCCGGTGAAGCCCATGTCATGCGTCCGACCGATATTGCCTCCATCAGCGATGAGGAATTTGAAGCGTTTTTCTTCATTCGCTCCAACACACGAGGCACGGTTTATGAGCGCTGGCGGCATGTGCATGGCTGTGCACGCTTTTTCAATGCCGTGCGCGATTCGGTGAGCGACCGATTCCTCATGACCTACAAGGCCGGTGAGCCAAAACCGGCAAAATTGCCAGAGGTGGAATAAATGACGGGAACTTTCCGCCTGCCGGGCAAGGGGCGTCTGGCACAGGCCAAAACCGCGCGCTTTACCTTTGACGGCAAGGGATATACCGGCGTTGCCGGTGACACGCTGGCCTCGGCCCTGCTGGCCAATGGTGTGCACCTTGTGGGCCGCTCATTTAAATATCACCGGCCCCGCGGCATTCTTTCAGCAGGAGCCGAAGAGCCGAATGCGCTGGTAGGCATTCATCGTGACGCCTCACGCAAGACGCCGAATGTGCGTGCAACAGTGCAGGAACTTTATGACGGGTTGAGCGCGGTTTCACAAAACCGCTGGCCCTCGCTTGGCTTTGATATTGGCGCGGTCAATGATCTGGCCTCGCCGTTCTTCTCAGCCGGTTTTTACTACAAGACCTTCATGTGGCCAAAGGCGGCGTGGAAATCGGTCTATGAGCCTTTCATCCGCTCGGCTGCCGGTCTTGGCGTGGCGCCCGACCAGCCGGACCCGGATCATTATGCAGCGCGCTTTGCCCATTGCGAGGTGCTGGTGCTGGGTGGCGGTGCAGCCGGTCTGGCGGCGGCTCTGGCTGCGGCTGAAACGGGTGTGCGGGTTATCATCTGTGATGAACAGGCTGAACTGGGCGGCTCGCTACGCTTTGAATCGGGCGCCAGAATCGACGGGCAAAATGGCTGGGAGTGGGCGCAGGCTGCGGTAGCCAAACTGACTGCGATGGACAATGTAAGGGTGCTTAGCCGCACCACGGCCTTTGGCTATTATCTCCAGAATTTCATCGGCCTGGCCGAGCGGGTCAGCGATCATCTGGCAAACCCTGCTGATCTGGCCCGTGAGCGGTTGTGGCAGGTGCGCGCCCGGCGCGTCATACTGGCGACCGGCTCTATCGAGCGCCATATGGTGTTTGCCGACAATGACCGGCCGGGCATCATGCTGGCGTCGGCGGCGCGCACCTATCTCAACCATTATGGAGTCGCGGTGGGCAAGAATGTCGGCATCTATACGGCCAATGACAGCGCCTATGCGGCTGCCATCGACCTGAAGAAGGCCGGTGTTGAAATTGCCGCCATTGTCGATTTGCGCGACAATCCTGTCGGCCCGCTGATCGACGAGGCGCGCGCCCTTGGCATCGCCATTCATGGCGGGCGTGGCGTTGTGCGTGTGGGCGGACGGCTGCGCATCAATTCCATGACGGTCAAGTCACGCAGCGGGGGTGATGGTGAGCGCACCATTCCTGTTGATGCGCTTTTGATGTCGGCTGGCTGGACCCCTTCGGTTCATCTGTTTTCGCAGTCGCGCGGCAAGGTCGCCTTCAATGAGGAGGTCAAGCGCTTCTTGCCGGGAACCTATGTGCAGGATTGCATCTCGGTTGGCGCCTGCAATGGCACGGATGGTCTTGCCGCCACGCTTGATGAAGCCTATGCGGCAGGTCTCAAATCCGCCAGGGAAGCCGGTGGCAAAGCGGTCAGGGGTGGCAAGCCCAAGGTTGAGGCCAGTGAAAGCTGGTCACGCGGCATGTTGGGGGCCGGCCCCGGCGCGGAAGCTGGAACCACGGTCAAGGCTTTTGTCGATTTCCAGAATGATGTGACGGCAAAAGACATCCGGCAGGCGGTGCATGAGGGCATGCACTCGATCGAGCATGTGAAGCGCTTCACCACCAATGGCATGGCGACCGATCAGGGCAAGACGTCCAACATGCACGGTCTGGCCATTGCCGCTGAGGAGCTTGGACGCCCGATCCCGCAAGTGGGGCTGACCACGTTCCGCGCACCCTATACGCCGGTTACGTTTGGCACAATTGTCGGCCATGCGCGTGGAAAACTGTTTGATCCGACGCGCCGTACCGCCACCCATGGCTGGGCGGAAGAGCATGGCGCGGTGTTTGAAGATGTCGGCCACTGGAAACGGGCCTGGTATTTTCCAAAGGCTGGCGAAGACATGCAGGCGGCCGTCAATCGCGAATGCGCAACCGTTCGCCAGACTGCGGGTCTGTTTGATGCCTCGACGCTCGGCAAGATCGAGGTTGTGGGGCCTGATGCGGCTGCTTTCATGGAATTGCTATATACCAATCCATGGCAAAAGCTCGGGGTAGGCCGGTGCCGTTATGGCGTGATGCTGCGCGAAGACGGCTTCATCTATGATGATGGTGTGGTCGGGCGTCTGGCCGAGGACCGCTTTCATGTGACGACGACGACCGGTGGGGCTGCCAAGGTCATGAACCACATGGAAGATTATCTGCAGACGGAATTTCCGCATCTGAAAGTCTATCTGACCTCGACTTCCGAGCAATGGGCGGTGATCGCCGTGCAGGGACCGAAAAGTCGCGACATTATAGCACCTTTTGTCGAGGGCATCGATTTGTCGGATGAGGCGTTGCCGCATATGTCGGTGCGCGAAGGCAGGATTTGCGGGGTGCCGACGCGGCTGTTTCGCATGTCATTTTCCGGTGAGCGCGGCTTTGAGGTCAATGTGCCTGCCGATTATGGTGCAGCGGTGTGGGAAGCGCTTTGGGCGGAGGGCCAAAAACATGGCGCCTGCGCCTATGGCACCGAGACCATGCACGTCCTGCGCGCCGAAAAAGGCTATATCATCGTCGGTCAGGATACGGATGGCACAGTGACCCCGGATGATGCCGGGCTTGACTGGGCGGTGGGCAAGAAGAAAACCGACTTCGTCGGCATACGCGGGCTGATGCGGCCTGATCTGGTGGCGGAAGGGCGCAAGCAGCTTGTCGGCCTGAAAACCCGTGATCCTTCCATCGTTCTGGAAGAGGGCGCCCAGATTGTCGCCGATCCGGGCCAGCCGGTGCCGATGAAGATGATCGGCCATGTCACCTCCAGCTACTGGTCGCAAAATTGCAGAAGCTCGATTGCGCTGGCGCTGGTTGCGGGCGGGCGCAGCCGTATGGGGGAAACGCTTTACGTTCCCATGGCAGACACCACCATAGAGGTGGAAGTCACAGGCACGGTGTTCTTCGATGAAAAGGGAGAGCGTCTCAATGGCTAGGAATTTGACGGTCGAAAGGCGCCCGGCTCTGGCTGGTCAGGACATATCTGTCGGTGGCGTAAAAGTTCTTGTGCTGCCCCCGGCAGGCAGGGTGTCGTTGCGGGTGCCTGAAGACGCGATTGGCTCGCTGTCGCGGGCGATCAAGGTGACATTGCCGCAAAAACCCAAAACGTCTGCCGTCAAGGATGGGCGTATGGTTTTCTGGCTGGGGCCGGATGAGTGGTTCGTGATTGACGAACAGGGTGGTGAGGCAATCATGGCCGATTGCGCCAAGGCGAAGGGCCTGCATTCAGCCGTTGATGTTTCGCATCGCAATGTGGCTTTTGCGGTCACCGGGCCGCTGGCGGCAGAAATGCTGGCTGCCGGTTGTCCGCAGGATCTTTCTCTATCCGAATTTCCAGTCGGCGCGTGTTCGCGCACTGTCTTTGGCAAGGCTGAAATCATGCTTTACCGGGTGAGCGAGCAGGAATTCAGGGTCGAGTGCTGGCGTTCTTTTTCTGATTATATTTTTGCGCATCTGGCAGCGGCTGCGCGCGATACGGCTGCATGACGCCATTTTTCCCAAACTGGAACCAGTTTGGGGTTGCCTGCGTTTTTTATGGGATTGGCGTAAAGCCGGGAACATCTTGAAGGAGAAACGCAAATGGCAGGCAAGGTCAGGAAAACAGACGAAAACTCGCCCAAGACGGCTGCGGTCAAGTCGCTTGAGCATGAGCAAGAGCTTCATGAGGAGACGGATGAACTGGACGAGGGGCTGGAAGATACGTTTCCTGCCAGCGATCCGGTTTCGGTGGTGACGTCAACCATACCCGGTGCACCGAAGAAAGAAACATCTGGTGCTCCAAAAAAGTCGGGGCGCTGAAACTTCTTGAGCACTTTGCAGCCGGATGGCACCATCTGGCGTCGCACAAATGCGGCTAAACAAGAGCTTGGAGCATTTCATCCGTTTCCATGGAAACAAGAAATGCTCTAAAATAGAGGTTTCAGGCTTCCGGCTCGATAAAAGTCAGGGTCAGCCAGCGTGCGGTCAGGGCAGGCTTTTTTGAACCTTCAATCTCGATCGTGACATCATGTGTCACCTGTATCCAGCCGGATGGTCTGGCCTTCACATCGGCCAGCAGGAAGCGGGCGCGGATGCGTGAGCCGGTCTTGACCGGAGCCAGAAAGCGGATGGTGTCAAAGCCGTGATTGACGCCCATCTGGGCTTTTTCCAGAGATGGCAATGTTTCAAATGTCATGGCTGACAGCAGGGAAAGTAATAAGAAACCATGGGCGATGGTGCCGCCAAAAGGGGTTTCTTGCGCTGCGCGTTCGGGATCGCAATGAATGAACTGGTGGTCATCGGTTGCATCGGCAAACTGGTCGATGATTGTTTGTGTCACTGTGCGCCAGGGGGAGACGCCAACTTCAGTGCCAACACTGGCCAGAAGCTGCTCAAGGCTGATCGGTTGCATGGTGGCCGCTCTCCTGATGCTTGAAACATGACGGGATACCCCGGGCAGCAGCCATACATGCCAAGAACGGCCCTGTCACCCGGGGGTCATGCACGCAAGCCATAAAAGGTCAGCTATTCAGCAGGCTCCACATTGACATAGGCTGCTTCTTCCAACTCGCGGCGCAGCCTGCTTTCCTCTTCCACTTTTGGTGTGACGAAGCGCCCGAGCAGCAGATAGGCAACGGGGGTCAAAAACAGGGTGGAGATTGTGGCAAGGCCCAGGCCTCCGACAATGACCCAGCCCAGCGCAATGCGCGCTTCAGCGCCTGCTCCGCTGGCGAGAACCAGCGGCAGGCCGCCAAGCACAGTGCAGATCATGGTCATTAAAACAGGGCGCAGACGCACATTGGCGGCTTCTTCAATGGCCTGACGCACATCAAGCCCGCGGTCGCGCATCTGATTGGCAAATTCCACGATCAAAATGCCGTTCTTGGCCATGACGCCGACCAAAAGCACAAGCCCGATCTGGCTGTAGGCGTTGAGACTGGTTCCGGTCAGCACCAGTGCAAAGATGGCGCAGGCCAGCCCCAGCGGCACGGTTGCCATGATGATGATGGCTGAGACGAAACTTTCAAATTGTGCGGCCAGAACCAGTAAAATGATGATCAGTGCAAAGCCGAAGACGGTCAACATGCCGGTGTTGGTTTCGCCAAGTGTGGCGGCTTCGGCAAGGGGCAGCAGACGCGCACTGGCGGGCATGAATTCGGCTGCAATCGTCTGCACCCGGGCATAGGCGTCACCCAGTGCAAAGTCGCCGCGCAAGCCGGTGGTGATGGCTACGGAAACCTGCCGCTGTTCGCGCGTCAGGGTCGGTGGCACAGCCTTTTCAGCCAGCGTGGTGATGGTGGACATGGGCACAAAACGGCCATCGCCGGTCTGAAGGAAGATGTTTTCCAGATCGGTCGGATCGTTAATAGGTGTGGTGGTTGACATCAGCTTCACGCCGAAGGCGCGGTCGCCAATATAAACATCGCCAATATCATTGCCGTCGAGCATGGCTTGCAGCGTATTGGCAAGGCCGGTGATGTCGATGCCCAGATCAGAAGCGCGTTCGCGGTCAATGGCCACAGAAAGCTGCGGCTGGGTCGGGTCGATCGACAGGCGTGGCAGCTCAAAGCGCGGGTCCTGCTCCAGAATGGCGATGATGTTGTCGGCAGCTTCGCCAAGTTTTTCCCGGTCATTGCCGACAAGGGCAAATTGCAGGCCGCTGCCGGCACCGCGAATGCCCAGACTGTTTGGTTGCACGGGAAAGATGCGCACGGCTGGCATCTGCCGGGTCTTGGTGTTGAGTTCTTCCCAGATTTCCTGCTGCGAGCGGCTGCGCTGATCCCATGGGGCAAGGGTGATCACCATGAAGCCGCTATTATAATTGCCATTGTTACCGGCAAATTGAAAAGTGCTTTCAACCTCGCCGGAGCGGCGCAGCGGCTCGATCAGATCTTCGATCACGCGCATTTGTGTTGCCGTATAGTCAAGGCTGACACCTTGCGGGGCGCTGACACGCAGCAACACGGTCGAGCGGTCTTCCAAAGGGGTCAGTTCCTGCCGGATGGTGCCAAATAAAATGACGGCCAGCCCGGCAAACAGGACAGCAACGAGAACAACCAGCCATGGGGCGTTGAGACAGGCGTTCAGGCAGCTTTTGTAAAGCCCGCCAAGTTTTGTGCCGACGCGCGAACCAATTCCGCGCGGCTTTTCCAGTTCCTGTGGAGCGGCTGTGAGCATTCGTGAAGCCAGCATTGGACACAGTGTCAGCGCCACCACACCCGATAGCAGCACGGCGATGGCCAGCACGAAGCCGAATTCACGAAACAGTCCGCCGGTCTGACCGGGCATGAAGGAAATGGGTACAAAAACCGCAACCAGCGTGGCGGTTGTCGCCACCACGGCAAAAAACACTTCCTGAGTGCCCAAAACGGCAGCCGCGCGCGGCCCCAACCCTTGATTGCGGCGACGCACAATGTTTTCCAGCACCACAATGGCATCATCCACGACAAGGCCGGTGGCCAGAACCAGCGCCAGAAGCGTGAGAATATTGATGGAAAACCCGACCAGATAAACGGCTGCAATCGTGCCGATCATGGCGACCGGCATAGAAAGGCCCGGAATAAGTGTGGCGCGCCAGTCGAGCAAAAAGACATAGATGACAAGCAGCACGATGGAGACGGCCAGCACCAGCGCGATCTGAACCTCATGAACCGCGCCATTGACGAAAACGGCATCATCGGAGGTGATCTTGATGGTCATGCCTTGCGGCAGGTTTTGCTGGATCGTGTCAACGACGGCTTTCACGCCTTCGGAAATATCAAGCGTGTTGGATTCCGCAGCGCGCACAATGCCGATGCCGATGCCCGCCTTGCCATCGGAGCGCAACATGCTTTGCCCGATGTCCGGCCCAAGGGTCACCGTCGCCACATCACCGATGCGGGTGGTGTCATCAATATAAAGCTGCTCAAAGGCTTCCGGGGTGCTGACATCGGCAGTGGTGCGCACGATCAGGTTCTGGTTGCCGGTGGTGATGGAACCCGCCGGTTTGTCAAAGGCGACAGAGGCAAGCGTGCGGCGCAGATCTGCAACCGTAAAACCCAGACTGGCAAGGCGTGCCTGATTGACATCGATGCGGAAAATCTTTTCGCGGTTGCCATAGACCTGCACATCTGCAACGCCCGATACTGCGGCCAGCGCATCCTCGATCTGGTCTTCGACAATGACGGTCATGTCTTCGACGGTCATATTATCGGAGGTGACGGCCAGCCGCATGACGGCATCGGCATTGGCATCGGCTTTGACGATACGCGGAGCATCTGCCTCATCGGGCAGACGGTTGGCAACACGTGAGACCGCATCGCGCACATCAGAGGCTGCGACATTGAGATCGACGCCATCGTTGAATTCGATGGTGACGCGGCTGGAGCCATAGGACGAGCGTGAGGAAATCGACTTGACGCCCGAGACACGCGCCACCGCACTTTCAATGACATCGGTCATTTCGCGGTCAACGGTTTCGGCCGCAGCCCCGGTAAAAGTGGTGTTGACGGAGATGACGGCACGGTCAACGTCGGGCAATTCGCGCACTTCAACGCCGTAGAAGGCAGCAATACCGGCCACGGCAATCAAGACATTCAAAACAAAAGCCAGAACGGGTCGGCGGATGAAAAGGGCGGTCAGGCTGTTTTGGCCGCTGGTGCTCTTGTCACTCATGGCTAGCCGTCTGCATCAATGGTTGCGACTGAGCCATCGGCAATACGCACACCGCCGCCTTCACGCAGGCTTTGCACGCCTTCCGTGACAATGATGCTGCCGGGGGGAAGCGGTGCGTCAACCAGAACGGATTCGGTATTGCGCTGGACAATGCGCACGCCCACACGTTTGGCCTTGCCATCCTCGACCAGCCAGATGAAGGCCCCGTCAGATCCCCATTGCACGGCCAGCGGGCTGACGGCTGGATAGGACTGGCCGGGAAATTTCATGACAATTTGAAAAGACATGCCGGCGCGCAAGAAATCGGCAGGGTTGGCAATGGTGGCCTGAACCCAGAGGGTGCGGCTTTTTTCATCGATCCGGTTGTCAATGGCGCTGACGGTTCCGACATATTCCTGATTTGGATTGGCCAGCGGGGTGGCGGTGATGGCTGCGCCAATCTCGATCATTGCAGCAAAACGCTCGGGCACATGAAAATCCACCAGAATGGCCGAGCGGTCATCAATGGTGGCAATTGAAGTCTGGCTGGTGACGTAATTGCCAGCCTCGATCGGCAGGATGCCGACAATGCCGGAAATGGGCGAGGTGACCGAGCGGCGCTCCAGCGCAACTTCAGCATCATGCAGACCAAGATCGGCATTGCGCAAACCCAGCTCGGCGTCGGTCAGTTGCACCTGTGTTGCGGCATTGGAGCTGCGAAGCTGGCGCATGCGCTCAACCTTGGCAGCGGCATCGTCACGGGCGGCGCGGGCGCGGTCAACGGCGATTTCTTCTGTGGCCGAATCAAGGCGGGCAATGATTTCGCCTTTTTGCACACGCGCGCCCGACTGGAGAAGCAACTCTTCAAGGCGGCCAGAACCATAAGGCATGACCGAAACCGTTGCTCTGGCGCGACCCGTGCCAATGGCGTTGAGGCGGTCATTGATTGTTGCCGTGCTCACAGGAGCCGTGATGACGGAGGCAATGGGCGCGTCACCGTCTCCCCATCTGCCTGAAGAATCGGAAGCTGCGGCCGGAGTTTCTGCCGACCCGATGCCAAGACGGGCCAGCACGGAGGCAGCACCCGGCACAAACATATAGCCGATAATGGCAGCGGCTGCGAGGATCGCTATTGCGAGGAAAGTCTGCTTCCAGGCTGACATTTGTGCTCCGGTTTTTGCGCCTGCTTGTGTTTTGAAAGCAGACGCAGGGCGTTATAAAATACGCAGTACCGGGCCTTTATGGCAATTCTGCCTGGGTAACGCACATTAAATCTGCGTAAGGTTTTTTAGCGCAGGCTTTCTATTTCACGAATGCGCTTGGCGCTTTCGGTCTCCAGCCGCCTTGTCAGCGCATCGATCAGCGATTCGGCAATGGTGAACTGGGCAACCGAAGAATCCCACGCAGAAGGCATGGCGGTGCGGCCCGCAACCACATGGCGGGCCAGGCGGGCGATGGGTGACAACCATTGATCGGTAATCAGCACGATGGTGACGCCGCGTTGATGGGCTTTTTCAGCCAGTTGCAACAGATTGTCCTGATAGCGCCTGATGTCGAAGATCAGGATGACATCATGCTTGCCCATGTCGATGAGCCGGTCACGCCACATGCTTTCCTGGCCTGCCAGATGAAAGACATTGGGACGGATAATGGCCAGATGGGCGGCCATATAGCGGGCCAGCGGATCGGTAAAACGCCCGCCGATCAGGAACATATGGCCGCGCGGTTCGGCAAGGCAGGCAGCGATATTGTCTATTTGCCGATCAGAAATATGGCGAAAGGTTTCACGCAAATTGTCAAGGGTTGCTTCCAGAACCGGCGAGGCGGCTTCCTTGCCAAGGCTGCCCGGCTCATAGGTGCGCAAGGCCGGTGACTGGAGCTGGGCGGCCAGTTCGTCTTGCAGGGCCGCCTGAAATTCAGCATAATTATGAAAGCTGAGGCGGGCGACAAACCGCAAAATCGTAGGCGAAGATACACCGGCCTGCTGTGAGAATTCGGCAACCGTTTTCAATCCGATCAGCGGATAATTGGCAATCAGCGTTTGTGCAGCCCGCCGCTCTCCTGCGGGCATGGTGTCGAGACGTTCGGCAATCAGTTCAGCGACATTGGACTTCATATTTTCCCCAGTCTGGCCTTGCTGATGCACAGCATATCAAATCGGATTTGACAAAGACAGAAAATATGTATCAAATCATTCATAAGGGCTAAATCAATAACAATAAGTAACATATGATACGCCCTTTGGGAAATGGGCTGGGAAATGGGAGCGACATGGCCAACGAGCCTTCAGCAAGAAAAGCAGTGCGGGTTACGAATCCTGAAGGGACCAGTCCCTATGTGTTCACCTGCGATCATGCCTCGAATTACATGCCGGCTGAACTTGGGCTGCTTGGTCTGTCTGAGGAAGATTTTTTGGGCCACATTGCCTGGGATCCGGGTGCATTGCCGGTTGCCGCCATGCTGGCGCAGGCGCTTGACGCCACATTGATTGAAACCTGTGTGTCGCGGTTGGTCATTGACTGTAACCGGCCGCTGGATGCGCATAATCTGATTACGCAAGTCAGTGAGACGACGACGGTTCCGGGCAATGCAAATCTGACGCCGGAGCAAAAGCAGGCCCGCATCGACCTTGTCTGGCAGCCGTTTCACGATACGATTGCCGCCGTACTGGACGAGCGGCAGGCGCAGGGGCGTGAAACGCGGCTTGTGTCCGTACATTCTTATACGCCGGTTTTTTTCGGCAAGCAGCGCCCCTGGCATATTGGCATCATTCATGATGAGGATGAGCGGTTGGCGGCACCTTTGCTGCGGGCGCTCAATGGTGTTGCCGGGATTAAGGTTGGGGCCAATGAGCCTTATTCACCGGCTGATCTGGTTTATTTCACATTGGAGCGCCATGCGCGTTCACGCGGTCTTGCCTGCGCCATGATAGAGATTCGCAATGATGAGATTGCCAATGATGCAGGTCAGCGCAAATGGGCTGGTTTGCTTGGTCCGCTATTGAGCAATATCCGTGTGGAGGGTGACCGCGGAATGGGTGGAGGAAATCGTCATGCCTGAACCAGTCAGGCTTTACGTGCGCTATGTGGATGCGGTTGGCTATTGGGTCGGCCGCTTTGCCATGTATCTGATTTTTCCGATGGGTGCGATCCTGCTCTATTCGACAGTGATGCGTGTCTTTTTCGGCTATCCGATCAACTGGGTGATGGAGATGTCGCAGTTCATGCTGTCGGCTTATTATCTGCTCGGCGGCGCCTATTCTCTCCAGATCAACGCGCATGTGCGCATGGATTTGTTCTACGGCATGATGTCGCCGCGCCGGCGCGCCATGACGGATGCCTTCACCATTGTGTTTGTTATCTTTTATCTGGCGGTTCTGTTCCGGGCGGGGGTCTCGTCCACTGAATATGCCATCACCTATGCGCAGAAGAATTACACTGCCTGGGCGCCGCCCATGTGGCCGATCAAGATGATCATGACCTTCGGCATCTTCTTGATGCTGCTGCAATCCATTTCCACCTTTTTCAAGAATGTGGCTGAAGCACGCGGGAAGTCGCTGGCATGAGTTCGGAACTTATCACCCTGTTTATGTTTGCCTCGATGCTGTTGCTGATGGCGACGGGGCAGCGCGTATTTGGCGTTATCGGTGCGGTGGGTGCGGGGGCTGCGCTGTGGCTGTGGGGCAATGGCTCGGCGGAAATGCCTTTCAACGCCGCCTTTCAGGTGCTCAACTGGTATCCGCTGATTACCGTGCCGTTTTTCGTTTTCATGGGCTATATGCTCTCCGAATCCGGCATTGCCAATAATCTCTACCGCATGTTCCATGTCTGGTTTGGATCGGTGCGCGGTGGTCTGGCCATGGGCACGATGGGGCTGATGGTCATCATCTCCATGGTCAATGGCCTGTCGGTTGCCGGCATGGCGATTGGCGCAACGGTGGCGCTGCCCGAGCTTTTGCGCCGCGGCTATGACAAGACCATGATTACCGGCGTCATTCAGGGAGGCTCGTCACTGGGCATCATGGGGCCGCCTTCGGTGGTGCTGATCCTTTATGCGATGATTGCCCGCCAGCCGGTGCTGCAATTGTGGCTGGCCGGGATTGGTCCCTTCATCCTGATGGCGATCATTTTTACCGCCTATATCTATATTCGCTGCCGCTTGCAGCCGGAAATGGGCCCGGCGCTCGCTCCGGAGGAACTGGCGCAGATCACGATGCGTGAAAAGCTCGTCCTGCTGCGCGAGGGGCTGCTGCCTTTTGGACTGTTCGCCACCATTATGAGCCTGTTTTTGACCGGCACTACCAGCCTTGTCGAAACCTCGATGGTGGGGGCGCTTCTGGCGCTTCTGGCCGCATTGTTTACCGGGCGGTTGACCAAGAGCGTGCTGGAAGAAACCACACGCAACACGCTGGGTGTGTCGGCGATGTTTTTGTGGATCATCCTTGGTGCGCTGTGTTTCAGTGCCGTCTATGATGGTCTGGGCGCCATCAAGGCGATCGAAAATCTTTTGCTGCATACCTGGGAATTGAGCCCATGGGGCGTGCTGTCGATGATGCTGTTTTCCTTCATCATTCTTGGCATGTTCCTCGATGACACCGCCATGCTGGTCATCGTGGCTCCGCTTTATATTCCGCTGGTGAAGCTGCTTGGCTTTGATCTGATCTGGTTCGGCATTCTTTATACGATCACCTGTCAGATTGCCTATATCGTGCCGCCTTTCGGCTATAATCTGTTCCTGATGCGCGCCATGGCTCCGCCGGAAATCACCATTGTCGACATTTACAAGTCGATCATTCCATTCTTCTTCATGATGGTTCTGACGATGATCATCGTCATGATCTTTCCTGACATCGCGATGTGGCTGCCTGAAGTCTATATGGGCAAGCGGTAAGGGTGATGCTGTAATGCGAGGGAAGGGTTTTTGATATTGGAAATGCGGCAGCTAAAGCCATAGGCTGATGCTTGTCCGTGCAGAAGCATCCCCGTGGGGGAAGCGTTGACAGCTTGGGATAATTCAAAGGGAGAAAAACATGACTGACAGCAAGAAAACCATCAGCAAGCGCGACTTTTTGCGCAAATCGGTTCTGACCGGTGCTGGTGCGGTTGGCGCGACTGCGCTGGCTGCGCCTTATGTCAAGGCACAGGCGCCGATCAGGTGGCGTCTGCAAACCTATGCCGGCCCGGCACTGGCCGAGCATGTGTGCAAGCCTGCCATTGACGCTTTCAACAAGGCGGCCAATGGCGAGATGGTTATTGAAATGTACACGTCTGACCAGCTTGTGCCGCAAGGCGAGCTGTTCCGCGCCGTGCAGAGCGGTACGCTGGATGCAGCCCAGAGTGATGATGACTCGATGGCTTCTCCGGTTGATGTGGCGGTGTTTGGGGCCTATTTCCCCTTCGCTTCACGCTACAGCCTTGACGTTCCGGTGCTGTGGAACTGGTATGGCCTGAAGGAAATCTGGGAAGAGGCTTATAATGAAGTCCCCGGCGTGACCTGGCTGAGTGCCGGCGCCTGGGATCCGTGCAACTTTGCCACCACCAAGCCGATCCGCTCGGTGGAAGATCTGAAGGGTCTGCGCGTTTACACCTTCCCGACCGGTGGCCAGTTCATTTCACGCCTTGGCGTGGTGCCGGTGACACTGCCATGGGAAGACATCGAGGTCGCGCTCCAGACGGGTGAGATCGATGGTATTGCCTGGTGCGGTGCCACCGAAACCTACACGGTGGGTTGGGCTGATGTGACCAAATACTACCTCACCAACAATATCTCGGGTGCATGGTCAGGGTCGTTCTTTGCCAATAGCGACAAGTGGAACGAAGTGCCGGATCATCTCAAGACCCTGTTCCAGCTTGCGATGGATTCCTCGCATTACTATCGCCAGCATTGGTACTGGTGGGGTGAAGCCCACTACCGCACCACCGGCGGCAAGCTGGAACTGACCACTATTCCTGAAGAGGAGTGGCAGCAGGTCGAAAACATGGCGATGGATTTCTGGGATGAAATCGCCGCCAAGAGCGACCGTAACAAGCGCGTTGTCGAAATCCTGAAGAAGTATCAGGAAACGATGCGTGGTGCTGGCGCTCCTTATCGCTACGGCTGATAATTGCCTTTACCCGGCCGCTCCGGCGGCCGGGCCTTTTCAATTGTGACCTCCACTAGAGCATTTCTTGTTTTCACGAAAAACAGATGAAATGCTCTAATCTGTTGTTTAACCGCATTTGTGCGACGTCAGATGTAACCATCTGTACTCACAAAATGCTCTAAAAATCTATTGAGCCTGTGCGCCTTCGGAGAAAAATATGGCCGGAAAACTTTCTTTCGCTCAGTTGAAGAGCGCTGTCGCCGCAGGCGAATTTGATACTGTTCTTGTTGCAGGCGTTGATATGCAGGGACGCCTGATCGGCAAGCGTTTCCTCGCTCAGTTCTTTGTCGATTCCGGCTATGAAGAAACCCATGGCTGCAACTATCTGATGGCTGACGACATCGATATGGAGCCGGTGCCTGGCTATAAGGCGGCAAGCTGGTCGCGCGGCTATGGCGATTTTCTGATGAAGCCGGATCTGGAGACCATCCGCCCCGTGCCATGGCTGGAAAAGACGGCGCTGGTGTTGTGCGACATCAAGGACCCGCGCAATCATGATGATTTGCCGCATTCACCGCGTGGTATCTTGCGCCGACAACTCAAGCGGCTGGAAGAGCGCGGCTATCTTGCCTATTTTGCGTCGGAGCTGGAGTTTTTCCTGCTGTCGGAAACCTATGATTCAGCGCGTGAAAAGAACTGGCGCAATCTGAAAAGCGCCTCACCTTATATTGGCGACTATCTCATCGACATTACCACCAAGGAAGAAGATTTCATGCGCCGTCTGCGCAATGAGATGAATGCATCGGGCATTCCGGTGGAATGTTCCAAGGGTGAATGGGGTCCGGGTCAGGAAGAAATCAATGTGCGCTATGCCGAGGCGCTGGAAATGGCTGACCGGCATGTGTTCTTGAAGAACGGGGCCAAGGAAATTGCCCATCAGCAAGGCAAGGCCATCACCTTCATGGCCAAATATAATTATGATCTGGCTGGCAGTTCCAGCCACGTCCACAATTCCTTGTGGAGCATGGATGGCAAGACGCCTTTGTTCTTCGACAAGGATGCGCCCTGGACCCTTTCTGAACTTGGCCGTCAATGGTGTGCCGGGCAGATCAAATATGCCAAGGATTACACCTATTTCCTGGCCCCCTATATCAACTCCTACAAGCGTTTCCAGGCTGGCACTTTTGCGCCGACCAAGGTCATGTGGTCAGAAGATAATCGCACTGCAGGCTTCCGTCTGTGCGGCGAAGGCACCAAGGCCATCCGCATGGAGTGCCGCATTGGTGGCGCAGATCTTAATCCCTATCTGGCCTTTGCTGCGCTGATTGCTTCAGGTCTTGCCGGGATTGATGAAAAGCTGGAACTGGAAAAGCCGTTTGTTGGCGATGCCTATCAGGCCGCACGCCTGCCCGAAATTCCAAAGACGCTGCGGGATGCAACCGAGACGCTGGCCAAGTCAAAAATGCTAAAAGCCTCTCTTGGTGAAGAGGTGGTCGATCATTATGTGCATACGGCGCGCTGGGAGCAGATGGAATATGACCGGCGCATCACCGATTGGGAACTGCATCGCGGCTTCGAGCGCTATTAGGGCATTTGCAGCCTGACCTTTACAGCCAGGCCATTGTGTCTGGCTGTAAAGGGATGCAATCGAAAAAAACATGGATGAAAAACGGCTTTTTCAGCCGTCCTAACCGACGAAGGACGAACCATCATGGCCGATACGGTCAAGCTCATTTCTCCTATTGACGGCTCGGTCTATGCCGAGCGGTCGATTGCCGAAGATCAGGCGGTTAATGCTGCGGTTGAGCGTGCAAGGGCGGCGCAAGCCGGCTGGGCTGAAACTTCAATTGCTGCCCGTGGCAAATATATGCTTGCCATGCTGGAAGCGCTCGATTCCATGAATGATGAGATCGTGCCGGAAATTGCCTGGCAGATGGGCCGTCCCACGCGCTATGGCGGTGAGGCTGGCGGTGTGCGTGATCGCGCCTCTTACATGGTGGAAATTGCCGAACAGGCGCTTAAAGCGGTGCCTGCCGCCAATCCCAAGGATGGTTTTCGCCGATACGTCAAGAAAGAACCGCTTGGCGTGGTGATGGTCATTGCACCGTGGAATTATCCTTACCTGACCGCCATCAACACCATTGTGCCCGCATTGATGGCGGGGTCCACCGTCATTTTGAAACATGCGGCGCAAACATTGCTGGTTGGTGAGCGTTTTGCAAAAGCCTTTGAAATGGCTGGCCTGCCAAAAGGCGTGTTCCAGAATCTGGTACTGAACCACGGCCAGACGGAAAAGCTGCTGGCGTCGGGCAAGATCGATCATGTCAATTTCACCGGCTCGGTTGGTGGCGGGCGCGCCATCGAGAAGGCGGCTGCGGGCACTTTCATGACGATCGGTCTTGAACTGGGCGGCAAGGACCCGGCCTATGTGTTGCCGGATGTCAAAATGGACCATGCGGTCGCCAGTCTGGTCGATGGCGCTTTCTTCAATACCGGGCAGTGCTGCTGCGGTATTGAGCGCATCTATGTTCATGAAAAGGTCTATGACGAATTTGTCGAAGGCTTTATTGCCGAGACCAAAAATTATGTTGTTGGCAATCCGCTTGATCCGGCCACGACCATGGGGCCGATGGCGCAGGCACGCTTTGCCGATCTGGTTCGCGAACAGAAAGCCGAAGCCCTGCGCAAGGGCGCAACTGCCCATGTCAACATGAAGGTTGAGCGTGACGTTGCCGGGTCGCCTTATATTGGGCCGGAAGTGCTGACCAATGTCGATCACCAGATGAGCGTCATGCGCGAAGAAAATTTTGGGCCTCTGGTTGGCATCATGAAGGTGCGCAATGATGAGGAAGCTATTGCGCTGATGAATGACAGCCCCTTCGGGTTGACCGCCTCGATCTGGACCACCGATACCGACCATGCGGTTGCCATTGGCGACCGGGTTGATACCGGCACCATTTTCATGAACCGCTGCGACTATCTCGATCCGGCGCTGGTGTGGACCGGCGTCAAGGATACCGGCAAGGGGGCTGCCTTGTCCGCCATTGGCTATGACAGCCTGACAAGGCCAAAAAGCTATCATCTGCGTGAAGAAATCTGACACTCAAGAAGAGCCGACATGACCAATCCGATCTCCAAATGGAACTACCCCACAACCGTATTGTTCGGCGTGGGCCGCATCAAGGAACTGCCGGCCTCGCTGGCGGATAATGCTATCAAGAACCCACTTTTCGTCACCGATCCGGGGCTGGCGAAGCTGCCGGTGGTCGATTCGACGCTTGCGATTCTGAAGGATGCCGGAATACCGTATGGCGTGTTTTCAGACGTCAAGCCAAACCCGGTTGAAAGCAATTTGACCGCAGGCATCGAGGTTTTCAACAAGGGCGGCCATGATGGTGTGATCGCCTTTGGTGGTGGCTCGGCGCTGGACCTTGGCAAGCTGATTGCTTTCCAGGCACGGCAAACCCGCCCGGTCTGGGATTTTGAGGATATTGGTGACTGGTGGACCCGCGCCAGTGCCGACAGCATCGTGCCGATCATTGCTGTGCCGACTACGGCCGGTACCGGTTCGGAAGTTGGCCGCGCCGGTGTCATCACCCATGAAGCCACGCGCACCAAAAAGGTCATCTTCCATCCAAAGATGATGCCAGCCATTGTCATTGCCGACCCGGAACTGACATCTGGCATGCCACCCTTCATCACAGCCGGGACCGGCATGGATGCGCTGGCCCATTGCCTGGAAGCCTATTGTGCGCCGGGGTATCACCCGATGGCCGATGGTATCGGGGTTGAAGGGGTGCGCCTTGTTCTGGAAAACCTGCCCAAAGCCTTCCGTGACGGGTCAGACCTGATTGCACGGGCCAATATGATGAGTGCAGCGGCCATGGGCGCTACCGCCTTCCAGAAGGGTCTGGGGGCTATCCACTCGATGTCGCATCCGATCGGCTCGCTTTACGACACGCATCATGGCATGACCAATGCCGTATTCATGCCTTATGTGCTGGCGTTTAACCGTGAAGCCATTGAAGAGCGCATCGAGCGCCTTGCTGCCTATTGCGGCATTGACGGTGGCTTTGATGGTTTTGTCGCCAAAATCGTCAGCCTGCGTGAAGAGCTGAACGTGCCCAACACCTTGCATGGGCTGGTCAAGGATCTTGATATGGATGCAGAGCGCAAGGGGCTGATTGCCGATATGGCAATTGTCGATCCGACCGCTGGCGGCAATCCGATCAAGCTGACCAGGGAAGGTGCGCTGAAACTGCTTGAGAGCGCGCTGACCGGCACTGTCTAAAGCATGATCTAAAGCCTGTCTCCCGAACCGGGAGGCAGGCTTTAAAGTCATGCTTTAACGTATCCTCGGCAGTGAGGAAAACTGGTGGACAGGCGGCGGTGACGACAGCGTCCATTCCAGCGTGGTCGCGCCTTCTCCCCATGGATTGGCGCCGGCCTTACGTTTGCGGGCAAAGGCTTCTGCCACTGCAATGAAAAACACCAGCAACCCCACAGCGGAAATATAAGAGCCGATCGAGGATACGAAATTCCAGCCTGCCATGGCGTCGGGATAATCCGCATAGCGGCGCGGCATGCCCGACAGGCCAAGGAAGTGCTGCGGGAAAAACACCAGATTGACACCAATGAACATCAGCCAGAAATGCAGGCGGCCCAGCGTCTCGCTCATCATATAGCCGCTCATTTTCGGGAACCAGTAATAGAACCCGGCAAAGATGGCGAAGGCTGCGCCCAGTGACAGAACATAGTGGAAATGGGCAACCACATAATAAGTGTCATGCATCAGCCGGTCGACGCCGGGATTGGCGATCTGCACGCCGGTAACGCCGCCAATGGTGAAGAGCAGGACAAAACCTGTTGCCCACAACATCGGTGTCTTGAAGGTGATTGACCCGCCCCACATGGTGGCAAGCCATGAAAAAACCTTGATACCGGTGGGCACGGCAATCACCATTGAGGCAAAGGCGAAATAGCGCTGTGACTGCACCGTAAGGCCGGATGTAAACATATGGTGCGCCCAGACGATGAAGCCGATCAGGCCAATGGCCACCATGGCATAGGCCATGCCGATATAGCCAAAGATCGGCTTTCTGGAGAAGGTCGAGATGACATGGCTGATGATGCCAAAGCCGGGCAGGATCATGATGTAAACTTCCGGGTGTCCGAAGAACCAGAACAGATGCTGGTAAAGCACCGGATCACCGCCCGCAGAAGGCACGAAAAAGGCTGTGTCGAAATTGCGGTCGGTAAGCACCATGGTGATGGCGCCAGCCAGCACCGGCAAGGATAAAAGCAGCATGAAGGCTGTGACCAGCATGGACCAGGCAAAGAGCGGCATTTTATGCATGGTCATGCCGGGGGCGCGCATGTTGAAAATGGTGGTGATGATGTTGATGGCGCCCAAAATGGAAGATGCGCCCGACAGGTGAATGGACAAAATGACCAGATCGACTGCTGGTCCGGGCTGCCCGACATTGCTGGAGTAGGGGGGATACATGGTCCAGCCGCCACCATGGCCGTTCACACCCGGTGCACCGGGTGTGAATAAGGACATGATGAACAGGACCAGTGAGACCACCAGCAGCCAGAACGAGATATTGTTGAGGCGCGGGAATGCCATGTCGGGCGCGCCGATCATGAGCGGAATGAACCAGTTGCCGAAACCGCCAATCAGGGCTGGCATGATGACAAAGAAAATCATCACCAGCCCATGAGCGGTGACAATGACATTATAAACGTTTGGATCGCCAAAAATCTGGAGGCCCGGTTCCTGAAGCTCCATGCGCAGTGCAACCGAAAGCCCGGTGCCCAGAATGCTGCACACCATCGACAGGATCAGATAGAGTGTTCCTATGTCCTTGTGATTGGTGGAGAAAAGCCATCTGGTGACAAAACCCCGCTTGTGGGGGCCTGCATCATGGGTGGTGTCTGTCATGTCTTTTCTCCTTCCTGTCTGCATCCTGCCAGTGGCAAGGAAACTGTCTTGGAAGGGGCGGCGCTTTAGAGCATCGGACCGAAAAGTGGAATCGGTTTTCGGATTATTCCGATGCTCATTCAAAGTGTTAGAGCGTCCTTTGTGCGTCCGATTGAATGCACGGCGCTCTAGCCGTCGCGGTCAAAAACAGGGCTTGCCTGTGCCGGAGATGATCAATCCGTGACGATCACATCCATGGGAATGTCATGTGCTTGCGGGTAGATGGTCTTGATCCTTCCTTGTGTGTAACCAACGCCAATCACCAGCGGCTTGCGGGGCATGGCTGCCAATGTCCGGTCAAAAAATCCACCGCCATAGCCCAGCCGGTATTTTTCCTCATCGACACCGACGATTGGTGAAATGACAATGTCGGGCTGGACGGCTGGTCCGCGGGCAGGCACCAATATGTTCCATACGCCGCGTTCCAGCGGGTCACCCGGCGCCCAGATGCGGTATTCCAGCGGCCAGCCTTTCTGGATGACGACCGGCAAAGCCAGCCGCCCGCCACGCTTGATGATGTCGAGACCCCAATTGCGCAAATCCGGCTCGCCGCGAAACGGCCAGTAAGACCCGATAATGCGCCCGGAAGGCTTTTCAACGATGGCATCGAGCTTGTCGGCAATGCGCAGTGAACCTTGATGGCGATGCTCCTGTTTAAGAGCCATGCGCTCTGCAATCAGCCGCTCACGCTCGGCCTTGCGCCAATGCATGATCTGGCTCCAGCCTTCGGGGTCCTGTGCCTCCGCTTGCCGGGCTTTTAGCTGGATTTCGGGATCACCGCTCATCGATTGCGCTCAAACCTGCTTGCTTAGCCCTAGAGTGCCTGTCTTGAAAAGGGAAGGCAAACGGAATTAACTGCGCTATCAGTGCAAAATAATTGCATCAATAATGTGTATGCAGCACTTTAGACAGAACTTGGGGGAGGCTGCGGACATGGATATCGACCGGGCTTTGACTTTTCTGGAAATCATTCACACCGGCTCTTTCCTGAAAGCGGCTGATCGCCTGCATGTTTCCCAGACGACGGTGAGTGCGCGTATCCGCATGCTGGAAGAGGAACTCGGTCGTCAATTGTTCGTGCGCAACCGCAATGGCGCGACATTGACCCCGGCAGGACGCGAGTTTGAGCGCTTTGCGCAATCCATGGTGCAGATCTGGGAGCGGGCGCGCCAGCAACTGACCGTGCCGCCGGGACGCAGCAGTGTGGTGGCGCTTGGCGGCGAGTTGAGCTTATGGAACCCGCTCTTGCTGAACTGGCTGGTGTGGATGAAGCGCAAGCAGCCCCAAATCGCCATCCATGCGCATGTCGGTGTGCCGGATCAGTTGCTGGAGCAGTTGCGCACCGGCGTGCTTGATATGGCGGTGCTTTATACGCCCAAACTGCTGCCGGGTTTCAAGATTGAACTGATTGAGGAAGAACAGCTTGTTTTAGTGCGCACGCCTGGAAAAAATCAGCCGCTGGATTATGTGCATGTTGACTGGGGCGAGAGCTTTGCGGCCCAGCGCAGCTTTGGGCAGAAATTTGGCGAGCCGGGTCTCATGGTCGGGCTTGGTCCGCTGGGGCTGAGCTATATTTTGCGGGCAGGCGGTGTTGGCTATTTCCGCAAAGGCGTAACCACTCCTTATATTGCAAGCGGCGAACTTGAGCGCGTCGAGGGCGCACCGGAATTTACCTATCCCGCCTATGCCATCTATCCGGAAGCGGCAGAAGCGCGTGACGATGTGCAAGAAGCCCTGCGGGGCCTGAAGGAAGTGGTTGCTGAACCCTGATCAACTTGGTGGCGACAGGTTTTATGGTTTCGTATCGTCGCCTGGTTTGTCGGCGTCATCATCCATCAGCACGCGATAGGCCGCGCCATCAAGATCGTCATACTGGCCACTGCGCAGCGTCCATAAAAAGGTAATAAGGCTGGCTGTGCCAAAAATCAGCGCTGCCGGAATAAGATAAATCAGGACACTCATGCTGTTACCGGTTCTGCGGCGACGGGCAGTTGCGCAGCCTGTGTCGTCTTGCCGGTGCGCATGAGGCGCAGCGCATTGAAAATGACGATGATCGATGAGCCTGACATGGCGATGGCGGCAATCAGCGGTGTTACATAGCCTGCAATGGCGATTGGAATGGCAATGAAATTATAGACAACAGCAATGCCGATATTCTGGCGGATCAACTGGTTGGCACGTTTTGCCACTTCGATTGCCGTGGTGACGGCCGACATGTCTTCACGCAAGAACACGAAATCGGCAGCGTTGCGGCCAATATCGGCAGCAGTGGCGGGCGCGATGGAAACATGGGCAGCACTGAGTGCAGGGGCATCATTGAGCCCGTCTCCCACCATCAGCACCTTGCGGCCCTGATTGCTCAACTCCTCAATGCGCTCCACCTTTTGTGCGGGCAATAATGCGGCGCGCCATGTGTCGATGCCAAGCGTTGCCGCAACACGGCGGCAAGCATTTTCCGTATCGCCAGACAGCATCTCGACCGGGCCGGTTCTGGCCTTGAGGGCGGCAATGGCGGCCCGTGCACCGGGGCGCACCTCATCTTCAAAGGTGAAGCGGGCGACGATTTCACCATCCCGCGAAAGCACTGTGCCGCTTTCTTCCTTTGTATTGGCAGCCCAACTGGCGCGCCCCAGCCGCCAGAGCGTTTTGCCCTCTGTTGCTTCCATGCCAAAGCCGGGATGTTCCTTGACCTCGTCAAAAGCGGGAAGAAGAGTGTGGCTGGCTTGTGCGGCAATGGCCTGTGAAAGCGGGTGGCGGGAATGGGTGGCAAGGGCTGCCGCAATCTCTAACAGTTTCGGCTCTGTCTCATGCACATTGGTCAGGCGCGGCTGGCCAAGGGTCAGCGTGCCGGTCTTGTCGAATATGACGGTGTCAGCCTGTGCCAGTCGTTCCATGGCGGCGCCATCCTTGACCATGATGCCGTTCTCAAACAAACGCCGCGCCGCCACCACCTGCACGATGGGAACGGCAAGGCCGAGCGCACAGGGGCAGGTGATGATGAGCACGGCAATGGCAATGGTGGCGGCCTGATGCCAGTCGGAACCGCTCAACATCCAGACGATGAAGGTGATGAGCGCTGTCAGATGCAGGACTGGTGCGTAGAGCGATGCAACACGGTCGGCAATACGGCGATAAAGGGCGCGTCCACCTTCGGCAGCCTCCATCAGCCGCATCATTTCAGCAAGGAAAGACGAGGTGGCGGGACGCAGCACTTCCAGCGTGAGCGGCCCGGTCAGATTGAGGGTTCCTGCCTGAATCTCATTGCCGGTTGATACCGGAAGAGGCGTACTTTCACCACTGACCAGCGCGCAATCCAGATCGGATGCGCCCTGCAGGATCCTTGCATCGACTGGAATGCGCTCGCCTGCCGCCACCAGGAGCCGCATTCCGGGTCTGACTTCACCGATGGGGCGATAGTCGCGGCTGCCATCGTCAAACAACACCAGAGCGCCACGCGGGCTGAGCCGGGCAAGACCGGTAACAGCGGCGCGCGCCTTGCTGCGCATGACATGATCAAGGGTGCGTCCGATGAGCAGGAAAAACAACAGCGTTACCGACGCATCGAAATAGGCGTGCTGGCCTGAATGCCATGTGTCATAGATGCTGAGCGCATAGGCCATGGTGATGCCAACGGCGATTGGCACATCCATATTCATATAGCCATGGCGCAGCGCGCTCCATGCCGAGCGATAAAAGATGCCACCGCCCATCACCAGAGCCGGAATTGCAATCAGTGCTGAAATCCAGTGGAACAGGTCGCGTGTCGCACCATCAGCCCCCGACCAGACCCCGACGGACAAGAGCATGACATTGCTGGCGGCAAAGCCGCAAACCGCCAGCGCCCGCAGCAATTGCGAAAGCACCGGATCGCGCCCGTCTTGTGTGTCGTCAAACAGATTTGGCGTATAGCCAAGCTCATCAAGCGTCTGCACAAAAGGAGGCGGTTCATCGCCACGCCAGCGCACGCTGACGCGTTTGGTTGACAGGTTGACCCGTGCGCGCTCGACATGGTCGAGTTTGTGAAGCGCACTTTCAACCGTATGGATGCAGGCGCCGCAATGAACGCGGGGCACCGAAAGCTCTATCTGGTGCGTCCCGTCGCCCATATCATGGGCTGCAAAGACCAGTTCCTCGTCAGAGGGCAGGGCACCGCTTATTCTGGCAAGGTCTTCACTTCCAGGTGCGCAACAACTCATTTGATCACCCCGTTTTTGACGGTGATGCGGTGAATTTCATGCCAGGGCACATCGCGCCCGGCATCCGCCTCGATTTCAACATTCCATATACCATCGCCCAGCGCAAATGGGGCATCCAGCGCACCATTGGGGACAGGCGTCAGCGCAATCATCGTGTCTTGCGTATCGCCGATCGGACGGCGAAATATGGCCATGCCGCTTTTCAATTCCACTGGCCTGCCTTCAGCATCTGTCAGCGCAAAGCGGAAGATACCGTCTGCACCCTCCAGAGTGGTTTGCCAGCCCAGCGCAACCTGGTCTTGATGCTCGCGTGACTTCCGGTTGAATTCCAGCCCGGCAATATGTGCATTACGCACCACAAAGCCTGTCCAGCTTGAATAGGCAAAATAGGCCATGGCGAGGTTGACAGTGATGATGACGCTGAAAAACGCAATCATGATCAGCAGAAAATGACGCCCGGTAAATTGCTGGGTCATGGATAAATTACTCCGGTGTCTCAAAGCTGGCCACATAGTCGGCCCTGTCGAGGCTTGACTTGTCCTCGACACGAAAAACGAATGGCTGTGCATCGCCCGGTTTTTTTGCCTCACCGCGTGGCTGGCGCACAAAAACCTTGAGTGAATGGCTCCGGTCCGGCTCCAGCGCCACCGTAATGGTTGTGCCTTCTTCCTGATCAAGGCCAAGGGCATTCATGGTTGCGCCCGGCAGATTGTCAATCGAGATGGTCACGGTGCGCTGTTCAGGAATTTTATTGAGCAGCTTGATCGTATAGCCATTGCGGATCGACCCGTCGGACAGCACGACATATTGCGGATTGCGGTCATGCAGGACATTCATTTCCAGTCGCTCGCGCGACACCAGACCGTAGAGCAGCAACAGGCCGATCAGGACCCAGCCGCCGAAATAGACAAATGTGCGGGGCCGAAACAGTTTGCGGATGTGGAATTTTGATACCGCTTCCGTGAGTTTGCCTGCACTGTCATGTACCAATGAGGGGCGGATTTCATGGCTGCCATCGCCGGTGGCCAGCAGCATATTGGCGTTATAATCGGCCAGCGTTGCATAGGAAATCAGGCCGCGCTCGCGGCCAAGCTTGCCCATCACATCATCGCAGGCGTCAATGCACAGCGCACAGGTGATGCATTCAAGCTGCTGGCCATCGCGAATGTCGATGCCCATCGGGCAGACCACCACACAGGCATTGCAATCGACGCAATCACCTGCCTCCACACCTTGCGCCAGGGCTTTCTTGGTGCCGCGGGTGCGGGGTTCTCCGCGCCAGTCATTATAGGTGACGGTCAGCGAATGCTCGTCCAGCATGGCTGCCTGAATGCGCGGCCAGGGACACATATAGGTGCAGACCTGCTCGCGCATCAGCCCGCCAAATACATAGGTGGTGATGGTCAGGATGGCGACGGTCATATAGGCAATCGGGGCAGCCGTTCCGGTGACAAAATCAACCAGCAGGGTGGGGGCATCGGCAAAGTAGAAAATCCATGCGCCGCCTGTCGCCACGGCAATCGCAATCCAGATGGAATGTTTTAAGGTGCGCAGGCCGATCTTGCGGGCTGTCCATGGTCCCTGATCGAGCCGCATACGGGCATTGCGGTCGCCCTCGACGGCACGCTCCACAACAAGAAACAAATCAACCCAGACGGTTTGCGGGCAGGTATAGCCGCACCAGGCGCGCCCCACCGTGGAGGTGATGAGAAACAGGCCAAGTCCGGCCATGATCAACAGGCCGGCAACGAGAAAAAACTCCTGCGGCCAGATTTCGATGAAAAAGAAATAGAAGCGGCGATTGGCGATATCGACCAGCACGGCCTGATCGGGCGCGTGCGGGCCACGGTCCCAGCGAATCCACGGCGTCAGATAATAGATGCCGAGCGTAACAACCATGACCAGCCATTTGAAATTCCGAAATGAGCCTTTGGCCCGCTTTGGGAAAATCTTTTTACGCGCGGCGTAGAGCGGCTGACGCAGCTTGGCAGAGTTGACCGCCTCAGCATCGTGGCGTTCAAACTCGACAGTGCCAGACATGAGCTTCTTCTCCTGATCAACACGGATCATAAAAGAGACACATGGGGCTTCGCAATGGAAAGTGCTTGATTTAAATCAAGATAAGGGTGCGTCACAGTGACGTTGCGTGGATTGACAGACCAAAAAGGCCGGTGTGAATACCGGCCTTTTTGCTTTGATCAGGCTAGAGCATCGGACCAAAAAGTGGAATCGATTTTGGATAATTCCGATGCTCATTCAAAGAGTTAGAGCGTCCTTTGTGCGTCCGACAGGACGCACGGCGCTCTAAAATCCGTATCATTGGCCGCCGCCCAGAGAATGGACATAGACGGCCAGTTCCTTGACCGTGGTGTCACCAAGGCGGGCCTGCCAGGCTGGCATCACGCCATGGCGTGGCTGGCGTACCTGAGCGGTAATTTCCGCAGGGCTGGAACCATAAAGCCAGATGGCGTCGGTCAGGTCAGGCGCGCCAAACTCAATGTCGCCCTTGCCGGTCTCGCCATGACAGGCGGCGCAATTGTCGGCAAAGATTTCAGCGCCGGGGCCAGACAAATCGCCGCCGCTGGACAAGGCCACCACATGTTGCACCACGTCGTTGATTTCCTCACGGGTGAAAATCTCGCCATAGGCCGGCATTTCAGAAATATGGGTGTCATCATCACCGGCAAAACGAATGCCATGGGCAATGGTGGTATAGATTTCTTCCGGACTTCCCCCCCACAGCCATTCGTCGTCATTGAGGTTTGGATAGCCGGGAGAGCCTGCTGCACCCGAACCATGGCACTGCACGCAATTGACCCTGAAAGCAGCACCCCCTGCGGAAATGGCAAACTGGCGCAGCGTGTCATCGGCAAGGATTTCTTCAACCGTGGCATTGGTGATAGCTGCGGTATAGTCACCCTTGGCAGCTTCAGCCGCTACCATTTCGGCGCGCAGATCGCCGCGGCTAGACCAGTTCAGCAAGCCGGTTGTGGAATTGCTGATCAATGGCCAGGCCGGATAGGCGATGACATAGGCCAGTGACCATACAATGGTGGCGTAATAGGTCCACAGCCACCAGCGTGGCATGGGATTGTCGAGTTCCTTGATGCCATCCCATTCATGACCGGTCGTGGCAACGCCACTGATCTCGTCGATTTCCTTCTGGCTCATGTCAATCATCGTCCTTAAACGGAATGCGAGAAGCGTCCTCGGCTTTTTTGCGGCTGCCGGGGCGGAAGAAGACAAAGAGTATGGCGCCGATGAAAAACAGCACCATGAGCAGCAACACCCATGAATCGGCAAATTGGCGCAGGAAAGTGTAGGTCTCCATCAAGACCTCCTAACGCAGATTTGCCGGCTCGTCATAGCTGGTGAAGTCAACCAGCGTGCCGAGCATCTGGAGATAGGCGACCAATGCGTCCATCTCCGTCAGGCGGTTGGGATTGCCGTCAAAATCACCGAGCTTGACCTTTGGATAGCGTTCCTCAAGGCCGGATGTATCGGCGTCGGGATCAGCCTGAGCCCTCAGGTCGGCGACAGCATTTTCGATCATCTCATCCGTGTAGGGCACGCCCACGCGCCGGTTGGCGATCAGATGGGTCTCGAAATTGCGGATCTGAAGGTCCCTGTCTTTCAGGAAGCCATAGCGCGGCATCACGGATTCAGGCACCACAGAGCGCGGTTCGATCAGATGCTGGACATGCCATTCATTGGAATAGCGGTCGCCGACGCGGGCAAGATCCGGTCCGGTGCGTTTTGAGCCCCACTGGAAGGGGTGATCATACATGGATTCCGCCGCCAGGCTGTAATGGCCATAGCGTTCCACCTCGTCGCGGAAAGGGCGGATCTGCTGCGAGTGGCAGGTGTAGCAGCCCTCGCGGATATAGATGTCGCGCCCTGCCAGTTCCAGCGGTGAGTAAGGTCGCATCCCGTCAACCTTCTCAACCGTGTTCTGAAGATAGAACAGGGGTGCGATTTCAACCAGACCGCCAACCGTCACCACCGCCAGCGAGGCGATCAGCAACAAGGTGGCGTTGCGCTCAAGTTTGGAATGCTTGCTCAAAATGGACATGGATGCACTCCTTATCGGGCAACTTGTGCGGCAGGTGCGCTACCGGCCTTGACGATACCGGTCATCGGCGACTCGTCGCGGAGATGGCCGCGAATGGTCTGGTAAAGATTCCAGGCCATGACGAAGCCGCCAGCCAGATAGAACAGGCCACCGATCACGCGTATCACATAATAGGGATACATGGCTGCGACGGTCTCGACGAAGGAATAGACCAGGAAACCCTGACTGTCATATTCGCGCCACATCAGACCCTGCATGATGCCCGACACCCACATGGCGGAGGCGTACAGCACGATGCCGATGGTGGCCAGCCAGAAGTGCCAGTTGACCATGCGGATCGAGTAGAGCCGTTCGCGGTTCCACAGTTTTGGCGCCAGATAATAGACGGCGGCAAATGAGATCATGCCGTTCCAGCCCAGCGCACCGGCGTGAACATGGGCGATGGTCCAGTCCGTATAGTGCGAAAGCGAGTTGACCGCCTTGATCGACAGCATCGGGCCTTCAAAGGTGGCCATGCCGTAAAAGGCGATAGCTGCCACCATCAGGCGCACGATCGGGTCGGTGCGAATCTTGTCCCATGCGCCCGACAGCGTCATCAACCCGTTGATCATGCCGCCCCATGAGGGCATCCACAGCATGATGGAAAACACCATGCCCAGCGTCTGCGCCCAGTCAGGCACGGATGTGTAGTGCAGATGGTGGGGACCTGCCCAGATATAGAGGAAGATGATCGACCAGAAGTGAACGATGGACAGGCGATAGGAATAGATCGGCCGGTTCACCTGCTTGGGGACGAAATAATACATCATCGCCAGGAAGGGGATGGTCAGGAAGAAGGCCACCGCATTATGGCCATACCACCACTGGGTCACCGCATCTTGCACGCCGGCAAAGGCAGAATAGCTCTTGGAGCCGAAGATGGAGACCGGAATGGCCAGATTGTTGATCACATGCAGCATGGCAATTGTGATGATGAAGGACAGGTAGAACCAGTTGGCCACATAGATATGCGGTTCCTTGCGGCGCAAGATGGTGCCCATGAAGACGATCAGATAGGCGACCCACACAATGGTCAGCAGCAGATCGACATACCATTCCGGTTCGGCATATTCGCGGCTTTGGGTGATGCCGAGCAAATAGCCGGTGGCGGCCATGACGATGAAAAGCTGATAGCCCCAGAACACGAACCAGGCCAGATCACCACCAAAAAGACGGGCGCGGCAGGTGCGCTGCACGACATAAAACGAACTGGCGATCAGGATGTTGCCGCCAAAGGCGAAAACCACGCCGGAGGTATGCAGCGGCCGCAGACGCCCAAAATTCAGCCATGGCTCCAGATTGAGATCGGGAAAGGCCAGTTGGGCTGCGATAATAACACCAACCAGAAAGCCGACGACACCCCAGAATACGGTGGCGATAACGCCGTAGCGAATCGGCTCATCCATATAGGCGCTCGGGTCAGGGGCTTTTACCGGCGCAAATTGCGTGCGGCGTATCAATACGAAAATGGAACCGACAAGTATGAAAAACAGCAGCCACATGTGCTGCGCAAAAGGCTGGTCGACTGCAAAGCCCGCACCGATAAGGGCGATGAATGCAAACAGCCCCAAACCGACAATATATGATCCGTTGGTCATCCAGAGTCCCCGAATGTGTTCTGTCGAGCCTTAAAGCCCGTCATGGTCTCTCATCGCCTGCTTACATCACCGCTGCATTGATCCATGTCAACGCCAGAGGGGAGGGCTGCGGCCATTATGCATAGCACAAAAATTAAATACAGGCTGGAGGGGCGGTTCAGGCAGAATGAAAATCGTGCAGATGAATTCTGGCGCAAAGGGCGCAGAAGAGGTGGCACAACAGTCCTGCCGGACCAGCATATTGGCCATTGTCGAACTGGCGCATACGCAGATATTGCGACTTTGTGACCTGCTTGAAGAGGTGGCCGATTCATTGCCCTATCATGTGGATCGCCATAAGTGCCTGACCATTGCCAGTGAGCTGGAGCCGCTGTTGCGCGGTATTCATCGCTTTGAGGAGGAGGCGTTGCTGCCAGCCTATGGACAGGTTCTGGAGCAGCAGGGCAGGGGAGCCGCCTCAGTGGAGCGGCTGCTTGCCGAACATGTCGAGGATGAATCTTTTGCCGCAGAGCTGACAGAGGCGCTGCTTGTGCTCGGCCGCACCGGTGCGGTTGAAAATCCTGAGGCGCTGGGTTTCATGCTGCGCGGTTTTTTTGAAGCCAAACGCCGCCATGTTGCTTTTGAGCGCGAACATGTCTTGCCTGAAATTGTCAGTCCTGAAACGGGTTCTTGAGTTCACGATAAAGACAGGCAGGAAAAAAGAATGTCAATTGCCAGCCCGTGTCGCCAGCCGTTCCAGATTGGGCACGGTGATGCAGCGATTGTTTTTTATGCTGATGATCTTGTCGGTGCGCAGCCGTGTCAACTGGCGGCTGACCGTTTCAATGGTCAGGCCCAGAAAATCAGCGATGTCGGCGCGGGTCAGCGGCAGGTCAAAGGTGATTGAAGCGCATTCCGCATCGCTGTCGGGGTCAATATTGCGGGCAATCAGCAGCAAGAAGGATGCAACTTTCTCAGAAGCCGTCTTGCGTCCCAGCGTGACCATCCAGTCGCGGGCCTCATCCAGATCGTTGAGGACCTGCCGGTAAAGCTGACGTTCCAGTTCAGGTGTTTCCTGTATCATGCGCTCAAGAGCGGCAGTGGGAAAGGTGCACAAGACAACATCGGTGGCCGCTTCGGCATTGAGGTGACTTTCCTTGCGGAACGGCCGACCGAGAAAATCCGGTGCAAATTGAAGGCCGACAATCTGCTGGCGACCGTCGGACAGGGTCTTGGTCAGTTTGACCACGCCTGAAAGCACATTGGCATAGACATCGGCCTGCTCAGCTTCGGCCAGAAGCTCTGCGCCGCTTTTGGCTTCGCGCTTATGTGCAATTCTTGCCAGAATTGCGAGTTGCTCTACCTGAAGCGCCCCACACATACCCTTATGCCGGGATTCGCAGGCCTCGCACAGCTTGGGGACCTCATCAGGAATGGCACTCATGCTCTTTCCACCTTTCAACCCCCGATAGCATCTTAGTGCAATTGAAGCGCCGTGTCAGTTTGTCTTGGACCCTGTGTAAAAGTGTCCTGTCTGCACATGCGTCAATATATTTCCAGCATGTTTCCAGCCGCCGATAGCCGTCCCAGATTATACAAATTATCCAGCTTATCCAGCGCTGCCACATTTTCATGCAGGGCAGGTAAAGACATGCTCTGTCAATCTCTTGCGGATTTGCACCATCAGGGGATTGTCTTTGCCGTTAAGAACGGTTTTTATCCCTTTAAGACACATGAACAGGAAATTCGCTTATTACGGGAGTGGAGCATGACCATGGGGAAATTCAATTTGCGCTTTCAGCCGCTGCTTGCAGGGGCCGCTTTATCGCTGCTGCTCGTTTCAGGCGGCATGGCGCCTGCCTTTGCCGCAACGCCTGCCGATACGCTGGTTCAGGCCTGGGCCTTTGATGACACGATCACGCTTGATCCGGCTGAATCTTTTGAACTGAGCCCGGCTGAATTTATCGGTAATTCCTATGACATGCTGGTGCGCCTCGATATTGACGACACCACGCAGGTCAAACCGGGGGCTGCCGAAAGCTGGGAAATTTCCGATGACGGCCTCACCTATACCTTCAAGCTGGCGCCCGGCCTCAAATTCGCGTCTGGAAATCCACTGACGGCTGAAGATGTCGCCTGGTCGTTCGAGCGGGCTGTCAAGCTTGATAAAAGCCCGGCCTTCATCCTGACCCAGTTTGGCCTTACCGGTGATAATGTTGCTGAAAAGGCAAAGGCGGTGGATGAGACGACCTTCGTCTTTACCGTTGACAAGCCTTATGCGCCAAGCTTTGTGCTCAACTGTCTGACGGCGACCGTCGGAGCCATTCTCGACAAGAAGCTGGTGATGGAACATGCCGAGGCGCGGACGCCGGATGCTGACAATAAGTATGATACTGATTTCGGCTATGCTTGGATGAAGACCAATTATGCCGGGTCGGGTCCGTTCAAGATTCGTGACTGGCGCGCCAATGAAATTCTGGTGCTGGAGCGCAATGACAATTATCATGGTGAAAAACCGGCCCTGAACCGCGTCATCTACCGTCATGTCAAGGAAAGCGCCACGCAGCGTCTGATGCTTGAGGCAGGCGATGTCGATGTTGCCCGCAATCTGGAGCCGGGTGATCTGGAGGCTGTTCAGAGCAACCCCGATCTGATCTCGACCAGCGCCCCTAAAGGCACGGTCTATTATATCAGCCTCAATCAGAAGAATGAAAACCTTGCCAAGCCCGAGGTTCGCGAGGCTTTCAAATATCTGGTCGATTATGATGCCATTGGCGCCACTTTGCTTAAAGGTATTGGTGAAATTCACCAGACCTATCAGGTCAAGGGCGTGCTGGGGTCACTTGATTCCAACCCCTATACTTTCGACGTGGACAAGGCCAAGGAACTGCTGGAAAAAGCAGGCTTGAAGGATGGGTTTTCCGTTACCTTTGATGTGCGCAATACCCAGCCGGTGACCGGAATTGCCGAATCCTTCCAGCAGACTGCCGGACAGGCGGGCGTGAAGATCGAGATCATTCCCGGCGATGGCAAGCAAACGCTGACCAAGTACCGTGCCCGCAATCATGACCTGTATATCGGCCAGTGGGGCATGGATTATTGGGACCCCAACACCAATGCGGATGCTTTCACCTCCAATCCTGACAATGGCGATGACGCCGCGGTCAAATCGCTGGCCTGGCGCAATGCCTGGGATATTCCGGAACTGACCCAGCAGGTTCAGGACGCACTTCTGGAGCGTGACAATGACAAACGCGCCGGCATGTATCAGGAGCTTCAGCAGGAGGCGCTGGAAACCAGTCCCTTTGTGATGATCTTCCAGCAGATCGAGGTTGCTGGTGTGCGCAACAATGTCAAAGACTACCGGCTTGGGCCAAGCTTTGATTCCAACCCGCTTGCACCTGTCAGCAAGAACTGATCGGGCCGGATAGATTTTGTGAGCACAACTGACACATCCATAAAGCCAAGGCGCACCAACCGGCGCGCCCTGGCCTTCTTCAAATCGGCAGCAGGCTTTGTGGTGATTGTTTTGACCACCTATCTTGGCCTGCTGGCGGTTACCTTTTTTATTGGCCGTGTCGTGCCGATCGACCCGGTGCTGGCTATTGTCGGCGACCGTGCGCCCGCGCATGTGGTGGAGCGTGTGCGGCAGGAAATGGGGCTCAATCTGCCCTATTACCAACAGTTCATTCTTTATGTGAAAGGGGTGCTGCAAGGCGATTTCGGCACCTCGGTGCTGACCACCAATCCGGTCATGACCGATATTCGCCGCGTTTTTCCAGCAACCATGGAACTGGCGACAGTTGGCACGATCATCGGGGCGGTTTTCGGCATTCCGCTGGGGGTATTGGCAGCCGTCAAGCGCGGCAGCCTGACCGACCAGATCGTGCGCGTCATTGGTCTGGTCGGTTATTCGGTGCCGATTTTCTGGCTGGGTTTGCTCGGTCTTCTGGTCTTTTATGCAAAGCTTGGCTGGACGGGCGGGCCGGGGCGCATGGATGTGGTGTTTGAATATACATTCACGCCTGTCACCGGCTTTTACCTGATCGACGCTGTCATCAACCGCGACTGGGCTGCGTTCCGCGATATTTTTTCGCATATTATTTTGCCGGGTGCGCTGCTGGGCTATTTTTCGCTGGCCTATATCAGCCGCATGACACGGTCCTTCATGCTCAATGAGCTCAGTCAGGAATATATTGTGGCGGCGCGCGCCAAGGGCCTGTCGGAAACGCGCATCATCTGGGGGCATGCATTGCGCAATGCGGCGGTGCCGCTGGTTACCGTGATTGCCTTGTCTTATGCTGGTCTTCTGGAAGGTTCGGTGTTGACCGAAACCGTTTTTGCCTGGCCGGGGCTTGGCCTTTACATCACCAATTCGCTCCAGAATGCCGATATGAATGCCGTGCTTGGCGGCACCATCATCATCGGTTCGGTGTTTATCGCCATCAACCTGTTGTCTGACGTGCTGTATCGCATTCTCGACCCCCGCACGAGGAACTGAGGCGCATGAGCAACACCATCATGACCCGCCGCGAATGGCTTTTGACCGATCGGCCGCAATCGCGCCTTCAGGCCCGCCTTGGCCGCGCCTATGTCACATGGCGGCGTTTCAGCGCCAACAAGCTGGCCGTCATCGGCATGTTTTTGATTATCGCCCTGGTGCTGGTGGCGCTTTTTGCGCCTGCTCTGGCGCCATATTCACCCTATACGGGCGATCTTGCCACCAAACGACTTTTGCCGCCGGGAACCGAAGGGCACTGGCTGGGCACCGATGATCAGGGCCGTGATATTCTGTCCCGGCTGATCTATGGCTCGCGGCTGACCTTGCAAGTGGTGGGGCTGGTCGCAATCATTGCCGCCCCGATCGGTCTTTTGGTCGGCACGGTTGCCGGTTATGCTGGCGGTTGGGTGGATGCGGTCTTGATGCGCATCACCGATATTTTCCTTGCCTTTCCCAAGCTGGTGCTGGCGCTGGCCTTTGTGGCGGCGCTTGGCCCCGGCATCGGCAACGCCATTATCGCCATTGCCATCACCTCATGGCCACCTTATGCGCGTATTGCGCGCGCCGAAACACTGACGGTGCGCAATTCCGACTATATATCGGCGGTGCGGCTGATGGGGGCCTCACCCTGGCGCATTGTGCTGCGCCACATTATGCCGCTTTGCATTTCCTCGCTGATTGTGCGGGTCACACTTGATATGGCGGGTATTATTCTGACCGCTGCCGGGCTTGGCTTTCTCGGTCTTGGCGCACAGCCGCCTTTACCCGAATGGGGGGCAATGATTGCTTCGGGCCGCCGTTTTATTCTCGATCAGTGGTGGGTGGCGGCAATGCCGGGCTTTGCCATTTTGATTGTCAGCCTCGGCTTCAATCTGCTGGGTGACGGGCTGCGCGATGCGCTTGACCCGCGGGGCAGCGGCCAATGACAGCATTGCTTGAGGTTGAAAACTTGCGTGTTTCTTTTCCCACCCGCACCGGGGTGGTGGAGGCCGTGCGTGGTGTTTCCTTCACGCTGGGGCGCGAGCGGCTGGGCATTGTCGGCGAATCCGGTTCCGGCAAGTCGCAGACCGGGCGCGCTATTATGGGGCTGACGCCTGAACATGGACAGATCAGCGCCCGGAAGCTGGAATTCAACGGCATTGATTTGTTGAAAAGCTCGCAAGCAGAGCGGCGGGCACTGCGTGGCGGGCGTATCGCCATGGTTTTGCAGGACCCGAAATACTCACTCAATCCGGTGATGACCATCGGCCGCCAGATTGTTGAGACGTTGCGCACACATGAAAAAGTGTCGGGCCGTGAGGCGCGCAAGCGGGCGCTCGACATGCTGGAGGCGGTGCAGATCCGCAATCCTGAGCGCGTATTTGATCTTTATCCGCATGAGGTGTCAGGCGGCATGGGGCAGCGCGCCATGATTGCCATGATGCTGGTGGCAGGGCCTGAACTGCTGATTGCCGATGAGCCGACCTCGGCGCTTGATGTGACTGTGCAGCTTGAAGTGCTGGGTATTTTGGACCAATTGGTGGTGGAGCGCGGCATGGGGCTGATCTTCATCAGCCATGATTTGCGGCTGGTTTCTTCCTTCTGCGACCGCATTATCGTCATGTATGCAGGCCGCATCGTTGAAGAATTGCGGGCGGGGGAACTGGCGAATGCGAAGCATCCCTACACACAAGGGCTGCTTGATTGTATGCCGCGCATTGGCAAGGATCGTCATCCGCTGCCTGTTCTCGACCGTAAGCCGGAGTGGGCGCTATGATTCCGGCGCTGGAAATTGATGGCTTGCGCGTTACTTTTGAAGATTTCGTGGCGCTGAACTCTGTCAGCCTGACTGTCGCGCCAGGTGAATCTTTCGGGCTGGTGGGCGAATCCGGTTCAGGGAAATCCACGCTGCTGCGCGCCGTTGCCGGTCTTGCCCCTGTCAGTGCCGGCAGTATCAAGGTCAATGGCAAGCTGCTTGACCACAGGCGCAGCAAGGAATTTTATCGTCAGGTGCAGATGGTGTTTCAAGACCCGTACGGGTCGCTGCATCCGCGCCAGACGGTTGACCGGCTTTTGCTTGAGCCGCTGGCGATCCATGGTTTTGACGATACGGAAAACCGCATTGTCCGGGCACTGGATGAAGTGGGGCTGGGATCTGGTTTCCGCTTTCGCTATTCGCACCAGCTTTCCGGCGGTCAGCGCCAGCGGGTGGCGATTGCGCGGGCGCTCATTCTTGAGCCGTCCATTCTGCTGCTCGATGAACCCACCTCGGCGCTTGATGCCTCGGTGCAGGCAGAAGTGCTGAACCTTCTGGAAGAGGTGCGCGCGGCGCGCAATCTGACCTTTATCATGGTCAGCCATGACCTTGCCGTCGTCACCCATATGTGTGACCGGCTGATGGTCATGCAAAATGGCGCTGAAGTTGAACTTTTAAGTGCTGCTGATCTTGTCGGCGGAACTGTCAGTCAGGATTATACACGCAATCTTCTGGTGGCCAGTGAAGGGTTCCGGCGTGATTGAGGGTGCTGCAAAACCTGTTTGTAACGTGCTAGACTGACCCTATGAACCAGACCAGTTGGAGTGATCTGACAGAAGAAGAGCGCACGGCTTTGAAGCGCATGAACCGTGGCCCTTATCCGCAATTGACGCCTGAGTTGGCCCAGCGTTTGATTGAGCGTGGATTGGCTGTCCAGCGAGAAAATGGCGTTGGCATCAGCCGCGAGGGGCGCGAACTGGTCATCAATATGCTGCTTGGCCAAAGAGAGCAGTAAGGGTTTTAGCCTGGAGCATTTTGCAGCCAAATGGAAACATTTGGCGTCCGCGACAATTCGTAAAAACAAGAATTTAGAGCATTTTGTGAGTACAGATGGCGACCATCTGGCGTCGCACAGAAAGTGCTGTCGTCAATACCTGAATAAAGTATTCATAAACAATAATAAATTCATGGTTTTGAAGTGGTTGGATGGTGGGCGTACCAAGGATTGAACTTGGGACCCCTTCGATGTCAACGAAGTGCTCTCCCGCTGAGCTATACGCCCATCCAATGGCAGGCTTACACCATTTTTGTTTCAGCCCGTCAATAGCGTGTTGCAGAAAATTTGACCGCTATGCTGCCTGAAGCATTTTTTCCACCTCATTGACGAGGTCGCGCAGATGAAAGGGCTTTGACAGCACTTTGGCATCACGTGGCGTATTGGAATCGGGGTTGAGCGCCACTGCTGCAAAGCCGGTAATGAACATGACTTTCAGGTCGGGGTCGATCTCGGTGGCGCGCCGCGCCAGTTCGATCCCGTCCATTTCCGGCATGACAATATCTGTCAGGAGAAGCGAGAAAGGCTCTTCGCGCAGGCGCTCATAAGCACTTGCGCCATTGTCAAAGTCGCTGACCTGATAGCCAGCCCGTTCCAGCGCCTTGACCAGAAAGCGGCGCATGTCATCATCATCTTCTGCCAGCAGAATGCTTGCCATAATGTCCCGTCCGAATCACTTAATCGGCCAGCTACTGCCAAGCCTGTTCCTGTGATTGTATATGAGTTAGCCATGGTAAAGATCAAGTAAAGACAGCATACAGGCTCTTATGGGGCAGGCTAAATATAGAGCTGTCATCTTGCAGTGCTGGACTTGCAAGGCCATGGGTGGCAGTTTCCGGGAACTGAAAATGGAACCAGAGCATTTTTCTGACTTGCTGAAAACGGGTGAAATGCTCCAGGCTCTTGTTTTAGCCGCATTTTGCTTGTGTTAGACGGTACTGTCTGTGCTCACAAAATGCTGTAGCGGGGAATTGTTGAAAGTGACGAGTGCAGCCGAGGATTTTTCGGTTATTTCCGCTTTTGAGCTGCAATGTGCGGCTGAGCAGCGTGTGCCATTCGTGTTCAGTTCCCCTCATAGCGGGCGCCATTACCCTGAGCGCTTTCTGGCCATGAGCCGGCTGGATGCCCATCAGGTGCGCCGTTCCGAAGATTGCTATGTCGATGAGCTGTTTGGCGGCTGTGTCGGCCTGGGCGCACCGCTTCTGGCGGCCAATTTTCCTCGCGCTTATCTGGATGCCAATCGTGAGCCGTGGGAACTTGATCCACGCATGTTTGTCGAGCGATTGCCGCCTTATTGCAATATCGGCTCGGCCCGTGTTGCTGGCGGTCTTGGCACGGTGCCGAAGCTGGTGGGAGAAGGGCAGAATATCTATTCCGGGCGGCTGCCGCTGGAGGAAGCGGTCCTGCGCATTGAACATGCCTATAAACCCTATCATGACATGTTGCGGCATCTGATTTTTCAGACCTTTGCCAAATTCAATTTTGCCGTGCTGATCGATTGCCATTCCATGCCGGCAGGTGTTCAGTCGGGCGGTGGCGGGCTGCGACCGGATTTCATCATTGGCGATTGTTTTGGAAGATCGGCCATGCCGGAACTGACCAATATTGCCATCACTTTGCTTTCGGCCATGGGCTATACGGTTGCGTATAACAAACCTTATGCGGGTGGTTTTATCACCGAACATTACGGGCAGCCCATGCGCGGGGTTCATGCCTTGCAGATTGAAATCAATCGCAGCCTTTATATGAACGAACACAGTCTGGAAAAGACGGATGGCTTTTGTGCCCTGGCGGCTGACTTGACGCAATTTTGCGCCGATCTCATGGCCCTGAGCGACCATCATTTCCGGGCATTGCCTCTGGCTGCGGAATAGAGCCTGTAATCATCGTGACTTTGGCAGATGTTTTGATATGAGAAAGGCAGTTCAACGGATCTGCCGTTCGGCGCATTGCCCAGGAGAAGAAATTGCACGTTTCATCTGATTTTTTTCGGCAGATCGCCTCGGTTGCTGCCGCTGAGACCCTGCCGCGCTTCCGGACGCGAGGTGCGGTCGATAACAAGGAGGCTGAGGGTTTTGATCCGGTAACGGAAGCTGATCAGCAGGCCGAACTTGCAATTCGCCGCCTGATCAATGCGGAATTTCCCGGCCATGGCATTTTGGGCGAAGAACATGGCAGCGAGAATTTGTCCAGCAGCCATGTCTGGGTGATCGACCCGATCGATGGCACACGCTCCTTTATTTCGGGTCTGCCGGTGTGGGGCACGCTGGTCGGACTGACAATTGATGGTGATGCGGTGGCGGGTATGATGTCGCAGCCCTTTACCGGCGAACTGTTTTATGCCGATGGGGCAGGCGCGCATTATGACGGACCGAGTGGCTCGCGCCAGCTTGAGGTTCGCAAGACGGTCAATCTTGCCGATGCCATTTCCTTTACGACGACGCCGTCCCTGTTCAAGGGAAAGATGCGCCAGCGTTATGATGATTTTGAGAAAAAAATACGTCTCGCCCGCTATGGGACCGATTGCTACGCCTTTGCCATGCTGGCGGCAGGCACGGTTGATATTGTCATGGACCCCGGATTGCAGCCTTATGATATTGTGGCGCTTATCCCGATCATCGAACAGGCCGGCGGGGTTATTACGACTTTTGAAGGCGGGCCTGCCGAAAATGGCGGTGACATATTGGCCGCCACCACCCCGCAATTGCACGAGGCTGCCATGGCGGCATTGCGTGGGTAAAGCATGATCCTGAAAAGTTGCAGACTTTTCAGATAAGATCATGCGTATAAACAAAAGCTTGGAGCATGATGACGTTTCAAGAAAAACATCATGCTCTAAAACAAGTAATGAACGGGTTTGTGCGCTCGACAGGACACATGGGCGCTCTATCGCTCAGGCGGCAAGGTTGTCATGGCATTCCTCGCTGCCCGGCACAAAGGCATCGAATGCGGCCAGAAACTGCTCGCGGTAGAAATCGGCTTCCTGAAGAAGTTCGTGACGGGCGCCATCGATGGTCAGCAGCGATGACAGCCGCAAATGGCGGGAGAAATGGACAATGGCGCGGGTGGAGACAATCTGGTCGGCACCTGCTGCAACAATCAGCGTCGGGATATGCATCCGGGCCATGAAATTCGGGTCGCTGATCTTCAGGATTGCCTTGCAAGCTTGCTTTAGCCAACGCACGGTTGGGCCTTTGAGCCGCAGATGCGGATGGTCATCATGAATTTGGCTGTTGCGGTGAAAGCGGAGCGGATCTGACGTGAGCAGATTTGTTTCAAAGTCTTTTTTGTGGCGGCGTGTGATGCAAATGCGCCCCAGCCCGGCAAGCTGGAGTGCTGTTGCCATCCGCTGGATTGTCTTGATTGAATAGCGTTCATCGGGAATGCCAAGGAAAGGTGTCAGCAGCACCATGCGCTCAATGCGGTTGACCAGTTGTGGTGCAGCCAGCAGGGCGATCAGCGCGCCGGTGGAATGGGCGAGAATATAGTAAGGCCCGCGACAATCGGGCAGCACGATCTGCTTGAAAAACGTTCCAAGATCATCAGCATAATCGTGAAAACTCTTCACATAGCCGTAGTTTTGATTGCGGATCAGCCGATCGGAAGCGCCCTGACCCCGCAAGTCAAAAATGGCCGTGCCTAGGCCGCGTGCTGACAGGTCGGCAATGGTTTCAAAATATTTTTCAATGGTTTCATTGCGGCCTTGCAGCACGATGACCGTGCCTTTGGCCGGTCGCGCGGTTGGCGAAAACCGGGCATAGCGAAGCTGCTTGCCATCACGCGCCGAAAAATAGCCGCCGACGCCATTGTCGGGGAGCGGATTGTCGCTGCTGTGAAAAAAGTGGTCTGTCATACAGCGGCTGGCCTGTGCTGTCTGTTATGCCACGGTGATAGGAATGTGCAGCCCATATTGCAAGAAAATCAGTCAAAATGTCCGTTGCAAAGGCACAAGGTTTGAAAAACCGGAAGCCACCATGGCGGCTTCCGGTCCAGGAGCGGTGCAGGGGAAGGGACGTTGCTCCTGCACCGGCTGTGGATGGCCTTTCGGGGATGAACCGGGTGCCTGTCCATTGCAGATGAAAGGAATAAGGCATCTTGTCTGAACCGGCTTTGAGTGCGCCATTCATCCGGTGTTCATCTGTGCCGCATTCATAGCAGGGGTATAGCCGGGTATGTATGGCGGGGCTTGAAAGGTGACTTCAGCGCTCCCAAATATGGAATGCGGTCGCCGATGTCGGGGCCGCTGGCCCGGAAAGTGCCCTTGAAGGGGTTTTCTTGAAGGTCACAACGCAAACCTTGTTGCTCAACAGGAGAACACATCATGCGTCACGTCGATTTTTCCCCTCTCTATCGCTCTACGGTTGGATTTGACCGCCTGTTCACCATGCTGGATACACTTGGCCAGCCGGAAGTTGGTCAGACCTATCCGCCCTATAATATCGAGAAAACCGGTGAAGATGCCTATCGCATTTCCATGGCTGTTGCCGGATTTTCAGAAGACGAGATTTTTATTGAAGCCCACCGCAATGTGCTGACTATCAAGGGTGAGCGCAAGGATACGGATGAAAACAAGGCTTCCGAATTGCTGTATCGCGGCATTGCCTCGCGCGCTTTTGAGCGTCGTTTCCAGCTTGCCGATCATGTTGATGTTGTGGGGGCAGCCCTTAAAAACGGCCTCCTGCATATCGACCTGCAGCGCAACATTCCAGAAGAGATGAAGCCGCGAAAAATCGCCATCTTATCCAATGGTGCGGATGCAACGACCCAGATCGAGGCCCGGACGGTCAACTGATTTTATTGGGCAAAACAAGGCGGCGCAGGCTCATCCTGTGCCGCCTTTTTTGTTTTTTTAATTATCAGCCAAGCAGGGTTGCAAAACGCTCAATATCGCCCGCTGTCGTGGCAAAGCTGGTGACAAAACGATAAAGCTGCTCGTCCTTGCCCAAGGGCTTTGAAAAATCTTCTGGTACCGGCCAGTCATAGAAGGCAGCACCAGCCTCTTGCAAGGCGTCAGCTTGCTGGCGGGATAAAACAGCAAAAACCTCATTGGCCTGTGGTTCCCAACCCAGCCGGGCATTGGGCGCTGCCTTGATCATGTCCGCCAGGCGCCGGGCCATGGCATTGGAATGGCGCGCATTTTCAAGCCACAGATCATTTTCAAAATAGGCATCGAACTGGGCTGCGATAAAGCGTGACTTGGAAAAAAGCTGTCCGGCGCGCTTGCGCAGGAAACTGAGTTCACGCGCCAGATCAGCATCAAACAGCACAATTGCCTCAGCGCACCAGCAGCCATTCTTGGTCCCGCCGAAAGAGACGATGTCAACGCCGCGTTTCCAGGTCATTTCGGCCGGTGTGGTTTCAAGGGCAACCAGCGCATTGGCAAAACGGGCCCCATCCATATGCAGGGGCAGGCTGTGTTTCTTGGTAATGGTGGAGATTGTGGCAATATCTTCAAGTGAATAGACGGTGCCGATTTCGGTGGATTGGGTGATGGAGACAGTAGTCGGGCGCCCGGCATGAACAAATTCCGGGACATGTTTGTCCAAGGCATGGTCCAGTCTGTCCGGATCAATGCGGCCAAGTGCGCCGCCAAGACCGTGCAGACGCCCGCCACCTGAAAGATATTCGATGGCGCCACATTCATCTTCAATGACATGGGCCTGCTGATGACAGAAGGAAATTCCACCCGGCTTGCCATAAAGGGTCAGCGAAAGCGCATTGGCGGCTGTGCCAGTTGCTACAAAAAAAACGGCCACGTCACGTTCAAAAATTTCGCTGAATTTTTCTTCAACTGCTTTATCCAGATCACCATCGCCATAGGCGACTGAAAAACCTGTGGCCGTATCTGATAGGCGCGCCGCAATGGCAGGATGGGCGCCAGCCCAATTGTCGGAAGCGAAGAACATTTTATGGCTCCGTTCTGGATGTTTTCCGCTGTGGAATTGCCCTTTTCATCGGCTGAATGCAAGGTGCTGAAGGCAGAATGTACAGGCACATATTCATGCTGCGGCAGATGCAGCGGTCTGCCTTGCAAGCTATTTGAGAAAGGTTGGGTATGATGTCTCACGCCCACGCCTACGCGCTCGTGATCTGGGCCTGCCTTTTCCAGGTGTGCCCGGGCCTTTGAATGCAATCACTGACATTCCCGGCCTGACAGTAGGGTTTTGCACATTGACAGACCCTCGCGCAGAAAATGCGCACCGGCGTGACCGCTATCTTGCCACACCCGGAGCGTGAGGCGATGCCTGTCTGGGCGGGTCAGTTTACCCTGATCGACCCGCTTTATCTGGCTGCTGTCGAGGCCGTGGAGGAAGCGGTCGTCAATGCAATAGTTGCCGGTGAGGATGTGGTCAGCGTCAAGCTTGAGGGAAAGATATGTCGTACCATCGACACCAAACGCCTGGCTGAAATATTTGCAGAATGAAATTAGCAGGTCCTGCCCCCAAAGCCTGTTTCGGGATACAGATTTCAGGCACCGATGACTGTTGACCACAGGCGCGCAGCTCGCCCGGCCAGCGTCAACGGTTCGCGAACCAGGCGAATGCCGAGATTGTCCGGCGCCAGACCGGCAGCGCAGCCACCGCTTTTACCGTCGCGGATGAAGTGAGACATGTAGCTGCGATGGCGGCCACCCAGCACCCGTACGCCGCAATTTTCGATGCTGCGTGTGATCTTGTCATTGCCATCCACCGTGGCCCGCAAATAGCAACTTGTCGTCCAGTCCCAGACATTGCCGGCAATATCGGCGATCCCCTTGCTGTTTTCACCAAAGTGGCCACGTGGCTTTGGTTCGGGATCGCGTGGCTCACTGCCGGTTTCGGCGTTATAGCGTGCCAGCCACCGCGTTGCCGGGTTGTCTGTCGCCTCTTCCGGCAGGCCCAGCGCATCATCCTGAAGCCGTTCGGCAGCAGCAAACGCCCATTCCTCATTGGTTGGCAGACGCCAGTTTTCACCGGTCTTTTCTGACAGCCACGCCGCATAGGCGGTGGCGTCACGATAGTTGATGCCGGTGACGGGTCTGTCTGCATTTGTGTTTGCAGCCTCAGGGGCCTGGCAAGCGCCATCCTTAACACAAGCGTCATAGTCGGCAATGCCGACCTGATATTTCATGATCTCAAAGCCACGATTGAAGGTGACTTTCCGCTTTGGCGCATCGACCGGCCAGTCGGCCTTGAGATATTCGCCGGGCAGCCGGAAATCGAAAGAACCGGGCTGCAGGACCACCATTTCCACAGGCGCTGTGGACTTCTTTGGTGCGGTGTCAAGGTTCAAGCCGATGGCCACCAGAGATGTTGTGGCGATAGCTGCGCCCACGAGTATCGGGATCATCAGTCGCATGGCATTTGTTTCCCTTAGAGCATTTTGCAGCCAGATGGAATCATCTGGCGTCGCACAAATGCGGCTAAAACAAGAATTTAGAGCATTTCATGCGTTTCCATGAAAACAAGAAATGCTCTAAAGCACTGTGCAGTCAGATGTTTTTATCCGGTGACAAGATGCTTTCACAAAAAAGCGGCCCGCCGAATTTTTGACGGGCCGCTATTTACGCATTTACAGGTATCAGCCCGTCAGAGGATGGCGATCGGGCCGGGAGGGCTGATCTGCGCCATCAGGTCGTTGTCCCATTCACCTTCCACCATCACATGTGCGGTGGCGCCCAGTTCGGCCGCCTCGATGAGATTGTGGTTGACATAGGCGTAAACGCCCGGCTGCTTGAAAGTATAGAGTGCTGCCCCGGCAGAACCGCCACGGATGAACCAGGTCTCCAGATCTTTGGCAGGCGTATCATTGAACTTGCCAAGCTCCCAGACATAGTCACCATGTCCGCCGATCAGATGCGGACGGGTGTCGCGGTTGGCCTGTGCGTGAACAAACAGCACCGTTTCACCGACATTGGCCTTGAGCGCATTGTCGCCGGTCAAAGCCCCGACCTTGCCGTTGAAGACCACATGGCTGGGGATGAGCCCGCGCATGACCTCCAGCGTCTCGCTATAGCTGTCGCCGAGCGATTCAAAGTTCTTGAACTTCCCGTTTTCATCGCGCGGAATATAGAAATCATTCTCGCCGATATAGAAGATCTTGTCATAGTGCAGCGGCTGGCCGTTCTCGTCCTTCAGCCCCTCACGCGGCAGCACCATGACGGTGCCGCTCATGCCCGTCACGACGTGCCATGGGATCATGCCTTCCGGCGCGCAGTGATAGACGAAGGTTCCGGCTCTGTCTGCCTTGAAACGCAAGGTTGCCTGCTCGCCGGGATTGACATGGGTAAGGGCTGCACCGCCTAAAGCTCCCGTTGCCGCATGGAAGTCAACATTATGCGGCATTTCGTTGCTTTCAGGGTTGATCAGCGTCAGTTCGATATAGTCGCCTTCATGCACCACCATCATCGGGGCTGGGATCGAGCCATTATAGGTCATCGCCTGCATGACGGTTCCTTCATCGTCGATGACCATCGGCTGTTCTTTCACAACCAGTTGGAACTCGACGATTTTGGGGCCGCCGGTTGCAACCTGCTGGTGCGCATGCACGAAGGGCGGCTTGACCAGCTCGACCCGCTCACGTGACAGGGAGTTGACGTCCACTGCCGGGGCGCGGGCCTTGGCCGGCGTTGCGGTGACCGCCGTCATGAGGGCGGCGGTGGCTGCTCCGGTCATCGTGCCAAACAGGGCTTCGCGTCTCGTCAGCATTTTCACTCTCCTTCATGGCTTGTTGTTGACAACAGTCATAAAGGGGTGGCCGGCAAAAACTTTGCTGCGGGGCAAGGTTTTGATCTTTTGTTCAGGTGCGACGGCCTGCCGCGGGAGTAAGTGATAACAAGCGCTAACAAGGGTAATAAGCAGGCAGTTCTTTGTCAGGCTCCAAAACAGCTACGAGGCTTCATTCTCGATCTGCTTCAGGAAATCAGGTTGATGGATGACGATGTAGCGATGTGAACTCGATACGATCCCGTCCTTTTCCCAGGCGCTGAGTGTTCTGCTGACGGTATGGAGCGATGTTCCAGCCAGTTCGGCAAAATCCTGACGTGACAGCGGAAAGCAGATTTCAATTCCCATTGCGGTTCGCCGCCCGGCCTGTTTTGCCAGTCGGGTCAGCGTATGGGCAATGCGTCGCTCCACGGTTTCGGTGGAAAGCTCGCGCAACCGCGTCTGGGTTTCCTGATAGCGTGATCCAAGAACGGCAAGGGCGTTGATGGCAATCTGCGCATATTTGCCCATCAGGTCGCGGATGACTGGAGTGGGCCAGGAAAACAGATGGGTGTCTTCAACAGCACTTACCGTGCCGGGATAGGTGGCCAGTCCGGCCAGCGCGGCATAGCCTGCCATTTCGCCGGGGCCGAGATAGCGCAAGGCCACCTGGCTGCCGTCGGGGGCAATCTGGATGGCGCGCAGACGACCGACAATGACGATATGGAAGCTGTCGGCGCTGTCGCCTTGATGATAGAGCGCTTCTCTTCGGGACAGGCGTTTGCGCACAGCCAGACGCCGTGCCTCATCGATGATCTCCATCGGCAGGGAACGGAAAATTTCGGTACCCGCCAATACGTTCAGGTCCGTATCCCTGTCCGCCATCACCAGTGTTTCCGATCCCCTGTTCACCCCGATGCGGCCGTTATAAGACAGCTTGCCCTGCAAGGGTCGTGCAATTTTGCCAGCATCGCCCGTTTTATTGTAAAACGGGATATGCCCGGATATGCAAGGACCAGATGCTGCTGTTTTTACCGGGCTGCACCTTAACAGAATGTGCAACCGGTTTTGCTATTGGTCTTTGCGCGAAGTTGATCTGCTTATAATATGAAAGATGCCATAGGATGATGCTGTAAGCCATGCTGACCATCGACAAGACAGATCTGTCGCGCCACCATGTACCCCGTTTGCTCGCCGACCGGATTGCTTACCGCCTGGTCGGCATGGTCCAGTTCTGTGCCGGGGCGCTGTTTGGCAGGCGCTACCGCCATCGCACCATCGTTTTAGAAACAATTGCCGCTGTCCCCGGCATGGTTGCGGCAACGCTGCTGCATTTGAGATGCCTGCGGCTGATGATCGATGATCGCGGCTGGATCCGCGTCCTGATGAATGAGGCTGAAACGCAGCGGGTGCACTTGATGGTGTTTGTTGCGGTCGATCGGCCCAGCCTGTTTGAGCGGCTCATCGTTCTGCTGGCGCAAGGGTTTTTTTACAATGCCTATTTTCTGATTTATCTGATTTCGCCGCGCACCGGCCACCGTATCTCCGGCTATTTTGCCGAAAATGCGGTGCGTGGATATGGCCACTATCTCGACAGCATCGGTGAGGGCCAGCAGGAAAATCCGCCAGCGCCTGAATTGGCGATTGCCTACTGGAATCTGGCGCCAGACGCCCGTCTGAGCGATGTCATTGCTGCAATCCGTGAGGACGAGGCCCTGCACCGCGACATCAATCATGGCTTTGCCGATGCGCTGGAAAAAGGCGAGGATTTTCCCGGACCACCCCGTATCGGATTTTAGAGCATTTTGTGAGCACAGATGGTTACATCTGGCGTCGCACAAATGCTCTAAGTCCTTATCTCTACGCATGATCTTATCTGAAAAGTCTGCAACTTTTCTAAGATCATGCTCTAAGTTATTTGGGATTTTTGAAGCGTTTCAGGGCAAAGGCTTCCAGCGCATGTGCCGGTTTTTGCTCTTCGACCAGATCGGCTGTCACCTTGCCCATGCCGGGGCCGATGCCAAAACCGTGCCCGCTCATGCCTGTTGCAATTGTCAAGCCACTGATATGTGCATGATCTACAACCGGCAAAATATCGGGCATGGTGTCGATCATCCCGCCCCAGGAGTTCTGGATTTTGGGGCGGCCAATCTTGGGAAACGCTTTGGAAAAAAGCGCCAAAACCCGCTCCAGCGTCTTCCGGCTGGGTTTCGGATTAAGGATTCTGCAATTTTCAAACGGGGTTTTTTCATCCGCATGCCAGCGCCGTGGGGTTTGCCAGGCATCGGGATAGTTTTGTGGTGCTGCCAGTCTGAAATGGGTGCTGGAAAATTCCTGTCTCAGGGTCGGCAGATAGGCGAAAAAATTGCGGAACGCATCAGGGCCGATGAAAAAGTCATGCTCTTCCCATGGGGAGAGTGTGTAGCCTCCATCCGCCCGGTGGCGAAACGCGAAGCGACCATCGCCTGCTGCGGCATTGAAAAATTCTGCAACAGGTTCGGTCTGCATCACCGAGGATAAAACCGAAAGCTGTGGAAGCTGAATATTGTGGGGCTTGAGAAACAGTGAACTCCACGCACCGGCTGCAACAACCACCCGATCACATTTGACATGGCCTTTTTCGGTTATCACACCCTGCAACCGGCCATTGGTGATTTCAAGCGCTCTTGCGGCGCAATTTTCACGGATCATGACCCCGTCTTGGGAGGCCGCCCTGGCCAGTGCCGGCACCGCCAGGAAGGGTTCCGCCATGGCGTCGGAAGGTGTTGTCATGGCACCCACCCAGCCCCCCGCTGCATTGGGCAGCATGGCTTGTGTTTCACGCATGGAAAGCATGCGTGTATCGACCCCGTAAGCGCGGGCGCCATCAAGCCAGGTTTCATATGCACGCAGTTTTTCAGCATTTCTGGCCAGATAGGTGATGCCCCGCTGGCGAAAACCGATCTCTTCGCGCAGCTTGCTGTTTAAGCCGTTCCAGATCTGCAGGGATTCCATCATGATCGGCAGTTCCGCATAATCGCGGTCCTGTTGACGGATCCATCCCCAGTTGCGGCTGGACTGTTCGGCGGCAACCCGACCTTTTTCGCAGATCAGAACCTTGCGCCCCCGTCGGGCCAGTTCCCATGCGGTCATGACACCAATGATGCCACCGCCAATAATGGTCACGTCAACCATGTCTGGCAGCGGGCCGTCGAATTGACAGGGAGTGCTGAGATTGATTGGAAACATGGTGTTGAAATCTCAAAGGATGGTCTGGTTGGCTTTTTGATAAAGCGGGGCTGCCTGAAGCCTTGCCTAGAGCATTTTGTGAGTACAGATGAAATCATCTGACACAAGCACAATGCGACTAAAACAAGAAACGTTCTGAATGAGCAAAATGTCAATATTGAAGGATTTTGCTCAGAAAATCGCGTGTACGCTCATTTTGTGGATTGTTGAAGAAGCTTTCAGGTTCGCCGCTTTCGATGATCATGCCCTGATCCATAAACACCACACGATCGGCAACCTTGCGGGCAAAGCCCATTTCATGGGTGACGACGATCATGGTCATGCCTTCTTTGGCAAGCCCTACCATGACATCGAGCACCTCATTGATCATCTCAGGATCAAGGGCGGAAGTGGGTTCATCAAACAGCATCACCCTTGGCTGCATGCACAGTGACCGGGCAATGGCGACGCGCTGCTGCTGGCCGCCTGAAAGCTGGCCTGGATAGTTCTGCATACGGTCGGCCAGCCCGACCTTGGTGAGAATTTCTCTGCCGCGCGCATCTGCCTCGGCTTTTGACAGGCCGCGCACATGAATGGGGGCCAGCGTTACGTTTTCCAGGGCCGTCTTGTGCGGATACAGATTGAACTGCTGGAAAACGAAACCGATTTCCATGCGCAGTTTTCGTAAAAGTGATGGCTTGCCGCCAAGGTCGAACCCGTCAACCAGCAGCTTTCCCGACTGGAATGGCTCCAGCCCGTTTACACAGCGGATCAGCGTGCTTTTGCCAGAGCCGGAGGGACCGCATACGACGACGACCTCTCCTTTCTCGACATGCAGATTGATGTCATTGAGCACATGCAGCGCGCTGCCAAACCATTTATTCAGACCTTGAAAATCAATCATTGGACCGCCCGGCTAGAGAATGGGAGATTGTGTGCCGCGTTCCATCCGGCGCGACAGATAGATCATTGGATAACAGACGATCAGATATCCAAGCCCGACCACGCCAAATACCAGCAGGCCGTTTGGAATGTTCTGCACGATCATCCAGCCCGAGCGGGTCAGGTCCATGATGCCGATTGCCGAGACGACCGACGAATCCTTGACCAGCAAAATGAACTGCCCGACCAGTGTGGGGCGCATGATCTGAAGGGCTTGCGGCAGGATGATCAGCCGAAGCTTTTGCCAATGGGTGAAGCCTGAGGCAATGGCGGCTTCATCCTGTCCCTTTGGAACTGCCTCGATACCGGCAGCAACGATCTCGCCAATGAAGCAGGCCGCCATATTGGAAAGGGCAAGCACCCCGGCGCTGAAGGCGGAAAGCTCGATGCCGACAGCCGGCAGGATGAAAAAGCAGATAAAGACCTGCACCAGAAACGGCGTTCCGCGAAACAGGTCGATATAAAGCCCACAAACCCCTGAAAGCCAGCGGTTGCGGCTGGTTCGGGCAAGACCAAACAGCAGCCCGACAATCATGCCTGCCACAAGCGACAGCAGTGACAGCGAGATTGTCATCCCAAGCCCCTTCATCAGAATGGGCCAGTAGTTCCACAGCCGCTCGATTTGAAACCAGAGCATGTCACTCTCCCTTTCTTACGAGCCAGCGCGGTTGAAACGTGCCCAGGAGGCAGCCAGCGCCTTGAGCAGATAATAGATCAGCAGAAAACCGACTGCCGTGGCCACCAGTCCCTCAACCGGCATGAAGCGATCCAGCGCGATCTTCTGGCCGACACGGGTCAGTTCAACCACTGAAATCAGTGACAGGAGTGATGAATCCTTGACCAGCACGATGGCTTGCCCGATCATCGGGGAGATGGTGGGCCGCACCGCCTGCGGCAGGATGATCAGCCGCATGCGTTGCAGATAGGAAAAGCCTGAACTGAGCGCTGCCTCGAATTGTCCGCGCGGAATGGACAATATGCCCGAACGAATGATTTCAGCCATGTAAGCGCCTGAATTCAGCGCCAGTGCAATAATGCCGATGGTAAATTCAGGCAGCAATATCCCCAGACGCGGCAAGCCGAAATAAAGAAAATATAGTTGCACCAAAAGCGGTGTTGAGCGGATCAGATCAATATAGGCAATGCCCACAGCTTGCAGCCAGCGCAGCGGCTGTATGCTGATCGCGCAGGCAATGATTCCGATAATGAAAGCTCCGGTAAAGCCGGCTGCCGAAAGCATCAGCGTGTTGAGAAACCCCACCCAAAGATCGGGCAGATATTCCAGGATTACACGTGTATTCAGATTGCCAAGCATGGTGTGCCAATCATGTCCGGATAAAATGAGCGGGCGCAAGCGCTATGCTGAGACGCTCATATGTGCCTTGAAAGTGCGAGGCCTGACCTTGGAGCACTTTGTGAGCACAGATGGTGCCATCTGACGCAAACGCAATGCAGCTAAAACAAAGCTTAGAGCATCGGACCGAAAAGTGGAATCGGTTTTCGGATTATTCCGATGCTCATTCAAAGTGTTAGAGCGTCCTTTGTGCGTCCGTTTGGACGCACGGCGCTCTAAAAGCGCAGGAAACAAATCCGAAAGATCATGATGCGCTCTAAAACTTTAAAGTGAGCATCGGAACACTCCGATGCTCACAGCTCTTGTTTTCGTCGCCTGTCTTTGCCCTGAAGCTGACTTTCATCTTCAGGAGACAGGTTTAGTGGTCATCCTGCCATTTGCTGGAATTTACCCAGTAATCGAGGTTCTGCTTCAGGCGACCGTCCAGTGCGATCGTGTCGATGAAGAGATTGCTCCAGATGAGCAGGTCCTGCGAGTCATAGCGCACGGCATAGGCCAGCGGTTCGGCGGTCAACATCTCGTCAAAGACCGTGAAGGTGTTTTCGGGATAGTTGAGGATTTGAGCGGCAACAGCGGTGTTGTCATTGACGCCGCACTGAGCCTGACCTGACGATACGGCATCCAGCACAATGGTGCCGCCGCCCTTATAGGCCTTGACCTCGGCTTCCGGGAAAAAGTTGGGAACGCTTTTTTCTGCGGTTGAGCCAAGAAGAACCGCAATCGTCGTCCCCGGCTTCTTGCAGTCCTCAAGGCTTGCAAACTCTCCGCCGGTCTTGGTGAAGGCAACAGCACCGACATGGATCCATGGCTTGGTGAAGGCAACCTTGGTGGCGCGCGCCAGCGTTGCGGTCATATCGGCCGCCAGAATATCTGCCTTGCCCGAAAGCAGGGCAGGGATCAGGCCATCCCAGTCGAAATCAAGATAGGTGATCTTGACCCCCATCTCCTTGGCCATCAATTCAGTCAGTTCAATGGCGCTGCCGGTTCTTGTGCCGTTCTTGTCCATGAACGAGAACGGAGGGCCCTGTGTCTGGACGGCGACACGCAGTTCGCCGCGCGCCACAATGTCATCAAGCGTTCCGGCTTCAGCGCTGACCGGACTTGCCACATAAGCTGCAAGCGCCAGAAACAATGCTGACCCCAAAAGCGCCTTTACCTTGCTCAACATTTTGATTCTCCTCCTTTTGAACAAAATTGTAATATTTTATATTTGAAAGAAACTACTTTGAACTTCTTATCTGTTTTGCGCATGTCTTTATCCCGAAACTGGTTCTTAAGTTCGGGAGACAGGTTTTAGCGATCACTCTCCCATACACCACGGGGCAGGCTGAGCCACTTGTTATGCGCCTTCATGACAACAAAGGTCTCACTTCCCCGGATAACGCCGGGTTCTGCAAGATTGGGCAGCAACTCGCTGGTCACCCGGTAAAGCTCTTCCATGTCTCCTTCAAATAAAACTTCGCAAATCAGGTCGTAGCGTCCGGTAACAATACTGACAGATGTCACAAATGGAAGCTCGGACATTTTTTTGGCAACTTCGTCCAAACGGCCTTGCCCGTTTGCATGAATGCCGAGAATGGCGACGATCAATTCAGGCCGCTCCGTCACATTGACGACGCCGGAGAGCCGAAAAAGCCTGTTGTCAAAAAGTGCTTTCAGACGGGTGCGGACCGTTGGCGGACTCAGATCCAGCCGTTCGGCAATCTGATTGGTTCCTGCCCGTGCATCATCCGACAAAAGCCTGACCAGCTTCCGGTCGACCTTATCCAGCAAGGCGCGCATCGCCAGTTCCCATTGCCCATCCCCATTTTTATATCTGAACAGTATTTTCAGTATGGGTTGATAGTCAACCTAATTTTTTTCTTATGAAAATTTTCAGATTATAATTTATTCTTTATAGAAAAATTCTCCGCACCTCTGAACTTGCGCCATGATTGCGATGGATTTCATGAGGCTTTGTCTGTGTCATGGATATGACCAGCCATCATGCTCCACTCTGAATATGCGCAAGGGAGCACCTGGTTTTGTCGTATCGGCGCGCAGGTAAAATATGGCGCGTTGCTGCTGGCCGAAATTTGTGAAATCGACATTGATGGTGATCATGCCCCGAAACATGGGCTGGTCAGGGTCGGGTGTCGGCTCTCCAATTGCGCCATCGAAATCCTGGGCGCCATAGAGCGGGTGGGCGCCAGCATTTCCTGAGGCAAGCCAGGCAACGATATCGCTGGTAAAGTAGCTGTCTGCCACCGATGGATCAAAGGGGCCAGGGATGTTGCCGCTCTCGGACAGGAACTCACGTTCATAGACTTCGCGCACGAGGTCCTGCGCCTGAGCAACCGGATCAATATTTGCCGCTGGCGCATAAGGTTCGACTTTCGACTGCCCCGATGCGCGGCTTGAGGCCATTTCGGCGCTTGCGTCCCCTTCGTCTTCAGGCGCAATGAACCGTTGTGCAACCCATCCGGCCTTGCTCAACTCGGCGTTGCGCATCAAACACCAGCGCGCCGGCAGGGCAGCAATCTGGGCTTGGGTCATGCGCTCATAATGGGCAGGCGTATAGAATGGCACGCAGGTGACCTGCTGCATGCGGCGCTCATTATGGGCAAATGTCTCGATCACCGGAAAGTTGGTGCCCGGCCCCATGCGCGCATTGAGCCTGTCATCTGGCGAGACGCCGGTCACCCGCCACGCATCGGGACCATGACCGTCGATCTCGGCCCGGCCCGGTGTGGCGGCAATGGCCATGGTGATGGCGACAGTGACTGCCAGCATGGCGGTTTGAGGAGGCATTCGTCTCATGGCTGTACCTCTACGATTGAACGGCCAAGCACCGAGCGGGCATTTATGTCGAGGAACCGCACTTCATATGTGCCGGGTGCATCTGGAAGCGTCATTTCCAGACTGTTGCGGCCGATGGCGCTTTCCGCATGAATCCAGACAAAATCAGCCTGATCGGCGCGCGCAAGCGTGACCCTCTGATCGGCGCTGTCGGCACCGCCGGTCCAGGTCACCGTGATCGTCTCGCCCGGCTTCCCGGTTGCGGGCACCACCAGCCCTGCGCCGTCATCCATGGGCGCATCGGCAGCCAGCACCTCAAGCGGGGCACGAGCCATGACCCGGTTTGAACCCTCCAGATGATAGCGAATCTCATAAAGTCCGGTCTCGGCAGGCGCTTTCATCTTGCCTTCGGTGGCGCTTTCAACGCGGATGTAACCAGCATATTGCCCATCCTCGGCCCCGGCGGGCACGATGGTGATATAGTCACGTGAATAGATGGCCCCGGTCCAGCCAAGCGCCACTTCTGTTCCGGCGCGCACCCGGTTTGGCCCGCTGACGGTGACATTGCCTTCCAGCACCTCGACCGGGGTTGTCGCCAGCACACGGCCGCTTCCCTCCATCTGAAGCCGCACTTCATAAAGACCCGGCTCGGCAGGTGCGCGCAGCTGCCCTTCAGTCTTGCCTTCCATGCGATCATAATTGGTGTAGCTGCCGTCCTTGGCGCCAGCAGGAACGATGGTGACATAGTCGCGGGGATGCAGACCTTCAGCGGCCCACGTTACTGCAAATTGCGAACCGACCAGAACCTCGGCGGGAGCCGATACGGTGACGTCCACATCTGTGACCTCAATCGGGGTTGTCGCCAGCACACGGCCGCTTCCCTCCATCTGAAGCCGCACCTCGTAAAGACCCGGCTCGGCAGGTGCGCGCAGCCGCCCTTCTGTCTTGCCTTCCATGCGATAGTAATTGGTATAGGCGCCGTCCTTGGCGCCAGCGGGAACGATGGTGACATAGTCGCGGGGATGTAGGCCCTCAGCCACCCAACTGACGGGGAAGACTGAGCCCACAACCACCTTGGCAGGGGCGCTGACCGTGACGTCCACATCCACCACCTCTACGGGGGTGATCGCCAGAACCCGGCTATCGCCCTCGGTTTGAAGCCGCACCTCGTAAAGGCCCGGTTCGGCAGGCGCGCGCAAACTGGCCTCGGCCTTGTCTTTTACGCGGTCGTAATTGGTGTAGCTGCCGTCCTTGGCGCCAGCGGGAACAATGGTGACATAGTCGCGGGGATTGAGCCCTTCGGCTTCCCATGTAACTGCAAAAGCGGAGCCGACGACGATCTGTGCGGGAGCACTGACCGTGGCCTGGGCAGGATCTGGCTGCGGGTCATCCAGAACCATGCTGACCGGTGCGGCAACGACCTGTTGCAGCGCCTCAGAAAGTTCCTGAGCGTTGTCGGCGGTGAGAAAGCGCCCGCCGGTTTCTCCGGCAAGACATTGCATCTGCAACAGCGCCTCAGGCTCATCTTGCACATCGAAACCAATAACATGCGCTGTAAAGTCGATGCCTGCCTGCTCCAGTGTGCGGGCCGCGGCGCATGGGTCGGGGTTGCAGGTTTCGATCCCGTCCGAGACCAGAATGACCGTGGCGGGCTGTTCGGTGTGGCGCAGTGCTTGTGCCGCAGCAATGACGGCATCGGTCATCGGCGTCATGCCGCGCGGGGTCAGTTCGTTGACAATCTCGATGATTTCGGACGCGGTGCCGGGAGCAGGCTCGATGATGGTCTGGATGTCTGAACACTGGCCGCGCTCACGATGACCATAGGTAACGAAGCCAAGATTCTGATCTTTTGGAAAATCGGCGAGAATGTCTGCAACCACCTCACGAGCGATGGCAATCTTGTTTACCCCGTCGATCTGGCCCCACATCGAGCCGGAGGCGTCGAGTACGAGGATTGTGCCGGGTTGTGCCTGCGCAATGGCGGGCAGGGCCGTTGCGCCAAGGGTGAGCGCAGCAATGGTTGCTTTCAGAAAGGATTTCATGCTGATGCTCCATCGCGGGCGGTTTGCGGGGCAGCACCGCCGGTAATGCGGGCCTTGAGTTTGCGGAAGTGCGACGACATCTGCTCAAGCCGCGCCTCCCATTCCGGGTTAGGCTGCTGGCCTTCGATGGTCTTGAAATAGACCTGCATCAGGCAGGCAATGGCGAAAGGCTCTAAAAGCGCGGCCTTGATGCTCCACGCAAACAGCAGAGCAAAGACGAAGCCGCCAGCTGCCCATGCGCCGGGCATCAGATAGACGACGAGAGCTGCCGGGGCCAGCATGAGGAGAAAGACGATGAAGCTCAGGAGATAGACGATGATGGCCAGCCAGGCGGCATTCTTGAGCATCACCTTGTAGTTCTGGCCGTAAAGAACCAGCGCGTCGCTGGCCGAGGCCCAGGGGTCGGTGGAGCGGGTGCGGATGGCATGGGCGAGGATGACTTCGTCGATGAAGCCAACCGCAACCCGCAGGAAGGCATGCAGGATACCGGAGATCTGGCGCGCGCCAGGCAGCGGCAGGATCGACAGAATACCGCGCACCAGACCGGTGATTGCGCCGATCACACCCTTGATGAGCTGGTCAACGGCAAACAGCACGCTGGCTTGCGCAAAACGTTCCTTTACCACTGTTGTCGCGTAGGTGACCTGCGATTTGCCCTCCGGTAACGGCTTGCCATCGATCAGTTCGACCAGAACGGCGATGTGTCCAGCCTTGACGATATAGAGGATATATTCGCGAGCCCAGTACATCACCGCGCCAAAGACCCCAAAGCCGATCATTCCGCCCCAGAGGGTCGAATTGGCCTGGAACCCGTCATCGCCGAAACCGCCAACGCCATAGCCGATACCGGCCCCCGTTCCCGTCACAAGAACATAGCCGACGGCAATGCCAAAATAGATTGCCATGCGCAGCACGATAAAGGGCATGGTGCGTCCCATCATGCCGAGCGCATTGCCGATGTTGAAATCCCACATATATCCCTCCGTAATATCCCGGCCTGGCGAGCCTAGCATGGCGAAGGTATTTGCACCCCGTTCGTTTGAATAGGGACATGGTCATAAACAGTGCTTATAAGTAGCTGAACGGTCGCCCGCAGATTAAAGAATGAAAATACCAGCGGTCGACATGGTGCCGGGTCGGGCAAGATTGGGGAGCCAGACTGATTTGCAGGGATGTTTTGCCGTTGTTCTGACGATGATGTCGATATGCTTTTCGATTTCAGCGCAGGCGTATGACCTGACGGTTTTGCCGCCGCCGCAGGGGGAAACCGTGCTGGAAGTCCGGGGCGCGCTTTCAAAACTCAATCGCGACGATGCTGCTCATTTCGATATGGAGATGCTGAAGGCATTGCCTGCCACCCGGCTGGAAACGACAACTGCCGTTACCGACGGGGTGCGCAGCTTCGACGGCTTCCTGATGCGGGATCTGCTCGACCATGTCGGCGCCCAGGGTTCCATGGTTACGGCCAGCGCCCTCAATGACTACGCCATCGATATTGCGATCGACGAATTCGACAGGTTCGATGTGCTCGTTGCCTATGAGATGGATGGCAAGCCGCTTCTGCCCAGCGACAAGGGACCGCTGTGGATTGTCTACCCGCGCGATCAGCATGCCGAGCTTCAGGATATTCGATACGACTATCGCTGGGTCTGGCAGTTGACAGGGCTCGACATCAAATGAGCGGTCAAATGCGTGCATTGCTGGGCGTTGCCCTGCCGATATTGACGATCGCGACCTTTGTCATTCTGCTGGCGTTTTCGCTGACCCGCCTGTCCGAAGTCGAACGGGATATGCGCATTGAAGCAACGCAGAACATGTTGTGGGTAATTTCGCGTGCGCATGTCTCGAGCCTGCAACTGGGCGAAGCCGCCGCAAGACACGCGATTGGCGAGATTGACCAGTCAGAGCTTGAACTGCGCTACAATGTCTTTCTAAGCCGTCTTGCGCTGCTGGATGATGGTCCGCAGCGCCGCCATATGGATGCTCTTGGCTTTGGCGCAGTGCTGGATGATCTGCTGCAAAAACTGCCGGAACTCGGTTCTGTGATTGCCGATCTTGAGCCAGATGACCGCCAGCTTGTGCGGGTGCTGCTTGAACCCTACAGCACCATGCTCAATCAGGCTGCCAACAAGGCCATGGTGGCTGAATGGGACGATCTCGGGGTCAAGCTCGACACGTCGCGCAATCAACTTGGGCAGATCATCGTCTCATTGATCGGCATTTCCCTGGCAGGGGCTGTCCTTTGCGGCCATTTCGTTCTGGCAATCCGCGATGCGCGGCGACGCGCGCGGTTGCTTGACAAAGAAAAAGCGTTTTCCGAACTTCTCATCGGGTCCAGCGGGGAAGGTATCGTCGCTGTCGATCTCCAGCGCCATTGCACTGTGTGGAACGAGGCCGCCGAGCGGCTGTTTGGCCTGCCCGCATCCGGCGCGATCGGCAACATATTGGGTGATGTATCCGGCTTTTTCCAGATTGACAGGATTGCAAACGCAGTCGGCGATGCCTTCGATGGCCGCTCCGTTGCATTGTTTGACCAGCCATTTTTCCCGCCCGGTCAGGTCGAGCCGCTTTATGTCGATCTGCGTTGCTTTTCGTTGCGCGCTGGCGACCATATTGTCGGCGCGATCCTGCTGGTGACGGATGTTACCGAAAGGCGTGCGGCACAACGGGAGATTGCCGATCATCGCGACCATCTCGAACAATTGGTGCAGGCCCGCACACAGGAACTCGACGCCGCCTTGACACGGGAGCGCGCAACGGCCGAACTCTACCGCAATTTTGGCACGATGATCTCACATCAGTTTCGCACACCGCTTGCCATTGTCGATTCTGCCTTGCAGCGCTTGATGCGACGCAGCGACAGACTGGAACCGGCAGAAGTGCTGGAACGTGGCGGCAATGCCCGCCACGCCATTGCACGCCTGACCAGACTGGTTGGAAGCACGCTTGATGCCGCCCGTCTCGATGCCGGGCAGATCGACATCTGCAGCCAGCCTTGTGACCTTGGCTCACTTGCTGCCGATATCTGTGTGGGGCAGAGTAAACAAACGCCGGAGTGGGAAATTACGGTCGATATCCCGAACGGGAGGCCGGTTATGGCCTGTTGCGACCCTGTTCATGCCGAAAATATTCTCGTCAACCTTTTGTCAAATGCCGTGAAATATTCACAGAAGGGGACAGCAATCACTGTTGCGGTTGCGACGGCAGGCGCTCAGGCCGAATGCAGAATCAGCAATTACGGCACCATTGGCTGCCCAACTGAGCGCGACGCCTTGTTTGAACGCTATGTTCGCGGGAGTAACGCGGAGGGACAACCAGGTATCGGCATCGGCCTCTACATGGCCCGGACCCTGGCGCGGATGCAAGGTGGCGATGTGCAACTCGATGCCGATAATGGCGACCGGATCACATTTACGCTCAGCCTCCCATTGGCAAACGCTCCAATGGGGAAAAACGACGCCTTATCCAAACTGTCGGAGACCGCATGACTGACGAGTTCAACGTTGGAAAGGCGCGTCATCTGGTTCTTTGCGTGGAAGATGAACAGACCCTGCGCCGCGATATCGCGGATGAGCTAAGTGAAGCCGGTTATGCGGTGCTTGAGGCAAGCAATGGCAGGCAGGCGCTTGATCTGTTGAGAAACGCGCGCCCTGACCTCATTCTGTGCGACATCTCCATGCCCGATCTCAACGGTTATGACCTGCTGAAGGCCGTCCATGCCAAGGGAGCGGACTATGCCGGCATTCCATTCGTGTTTTTATCAGCACTTGGCGATCCGCGTGAGATCGTTGAGGGTAAACGCCTTGGGGCCGATGATTATCTTGTTAAACCGATTGATTATGATCTGCTCCTGGCCACGGTTCATGCGCGGTTGCGTCAGGTTGCACGTATCCGCTCGGCACAAAGGGCTGAAGGTACAGACACCGATATGGCGACATTGTCTACCTCCTATGGCCTCACTCCAGCCGAAGCCCGCATTGCCGTGGCGCTGCTGGAAGGCAGGCAACTGGCGCAGATCGCCACCGATTTTGAAATATCACGTACCACCGTGGCATTTCATATGCGCAACATTTTTCAGAAGACGCGAACCAGCCGTCAGGCGGAACTGGTCGCGCTGCTGTTGCGTCGATAGGCATAGGCGGCGACGCAATTATCATTGGGTGTTTGATTAATAGCGCATTTGGGGGTGCAAAAAGACAGTGGCGGAGAAGGAGGGATTCGAACCCCCGATGGGCTTGCACCCATGCCGCATTTCGAGTGCGGTGCATTCAACCACTCTGCCACTTCTCCGCAAATAGTCGTTGACCGTTACCGGCGGCGCCTAGATAGCGGCAGTCGCTTCCCGATACAAGGCCAAACATGAGCATTGTGTTGCGAAATTGCATCCCGGTTTTCAAAGAGATGTAGCAGGGGCCCACCAAAGGCATAGAATAGTATTCAGCGCCTGTTTAATTAAGGGCGGCTTTTCTTGACTTTTACACCTTGTCCGGCTAGGAACGGCCCGCAATCGGCGCAAGATGCACTCTTTGTGCCTGTTGCATATTGAACCCGCAGACTGAAAAAAAAGACGGCCGATCCACTTTATCCTGCTCCTAAAATACAGGCGTCGGGAAACTTTGGGATCACAAGGCCGACCGAACAGCGAAAGGCAAAAAATGTTCGCAGTCATCAAAACGGGCGGCAAGCAATATCGCGTGGCCGCCAACGACGTATTGAAAATCGAAAAAATTGCCGGTGAAGCCGGTGATATTGTCCAGATCGCGCAGGTTCTGGCTCATGGCGAAGGCGACAATGTCGTCATTGGTGCGCCCTTCGTGGAAGGGGCAACCGTTGCTGCCGAGATCGTGGAGCAGGGCAAGGCCCGCACCGTCATCGCGTTCAAGAAGCGTCGTCGCCAGAATTCACGTCGCAAGATCGGCCATCGCCAGCTTCTGACCACGGTTCGCATTTCCGAGATTCTGACCGATGGCGCCAAGCCGTCGAAAAAGGCTGCCGCCAAGGCTCCGGCCAAGAAGGCAGAGGACAAGGCTTCAGCGCCCCTGTTCAAGGCCCCCAAGGGCGAGCCGGATGATTTGACCGTCATCAAGGGTATTGGCCCTGTTGCCGCAGAGCAGCTCAAGGAGCAGGGCATCACCACCTTTGCCCAGATCGCCAAGCTCTCCGATGCCGACATTGAAAAGGTCGATGCAGCCATGCCGTTCAGTGCCGAGCAGATCGGTGACTGGCGCGAGCAGGCCAAGGAACTGGCAAAGAAGTAACAGATTTTTTTATCTGTAACGACTTGAAACGGACGCATTGCGCGTCCATAAGGATTGCAGGCGCCTGAAACGGCGCAAAGGAGCATTGAAATGGCACACAAGAAAGCTGGCGGTTCGTCGCGTAACGGTCGCGATTCGGAGTCGAAGCGCCTTGGCGTGAAGAAATTCGGCGGGGAAGCTGTCGTTCCCGGCAACATCATCATTCGTCAACGTGGCACCCAATGGCATCCCGGCACCAATGTCGGCATGGGCAAGGATCACACCCTGTTTGCGCTTGAAGCGGGTGCTGTCACATTTGCTAAAAAAGCCAATGGCCGAACCTATGTATCGGTAAACCCGATGCCTCAAGCTGCGGAGTAGCCGGTTCCGCACCATAACACCGGCCCCCATCTCGGGAACCGGTGTCTGGACAGGCCAGAAAAGGATCAGGGGAGATGGGTTGTCATCTCCCCTTTTTCATTCTGGAGGACCGGCTCATGGTCGCTGCCAAGGAAAATATCAAAGATTATGGTGATGACAGAATCGATTGCCCGATTCTGGTAACCGAGCGTCTGGTGATGCGCCCGCCTCATGAGGTGGATGTCGATGATCTGGTTGATCTGGCCAATAATCGCCGCATCGCCGAGATGCTTGGTCAGGTGCCGCACCCTTATGGGCAGGCAGATGCACGGGCTTTCATCGCCAACAGCAAGGTGATGGCGCGCAGCGGTGTAACCTATGCGTTGACGCTGGCTGACAATGGCGCGCTCTTGGGCTGTGCGGGTCTGACCCGCAATGAGCGCGGGCTGGAACTGGGCTACTGGATTGGCGAACCGCACTGGGGCAAGGGCTATGCGACAGAAGCTGCCCATGCGCTGGTTGATCTTGCTTTCCGGGCAAGTGACATCAACACGCTTCATGCGTCCTGCCGCATCATCAATCCGGCTTCGCGGCGTGTCATCCATAAATGCGGTTTTCAATATGCAGGGCAGGGCGTGCTGGATTCGCTGGTGGTTGGAAAAGTACCGGTTGAGCGCTATCGTCTCGACCGGCGCACATGGTCCAGCCTGCGCTCTTGGGCGCGGGTTTGAGCTATGAATGTGACGATCGACCTGTCTGAAGTATGAGCGCCCTCGCGCTTTGTCGTCTCATGGGGTAGTGAAGACGCTCTCATAAAGCCAACAGCAGCAAAAGCAGCATAATTCGATGAAGTTTCTTGATCAGGCCAAGGTTCATATACGCTCCGGTGCTGGCGGCTCCGGCGCGGTCTCGTTTCGCCGTGAAAAATTCATCGAATTTGGCGGCCCTGACGGGGGCGATGGCGGCCGTGGCGGCGATGTCTGGGTTGAGGTGGTGGATGGCCTCAACACGCTGATTGACTATCGCTATCAGCAGCATTTCAGGGCGCAGACAGGCATCCATGGCATGGGGCGCAATCGCACCGGGGCAAAGGGGGCGGATGTTGTGCTGCGTGTGCCTGCCGGAACGCAAATTTTTGAAGATGACAATGAGACGCTGATTTGTGATCTGACCGAATCCGGCCAGCGCTACCTGCTTGCCAAAGGTGGCAATGGCGGCTTTGGCAATCAGCATTTCAAGACCTCGACCAATCAGGCCCCGCGCCGTGCCAATCCGGGTCTGGAAGGCGTGGAGAAAAGCATCTGGCTGCGGCTGAAGCTGATTGCTGATGCCGGGCTGGTGGGGCTGCCCAATGCTGGCAAATCCACTTTTCTGGCCACGGTTACTGCAGCAAAGCCAAAGATTGCCGATTATCCCTTCACCACGCTGCATCCGGGGCTGGGGGTCGCCCGTATTGATGCGCGTGAATTTGTGATTGCCGATATTCCGGGTCTGATTGAAGGCGCGCATGAGGGGGTGGGGATCGGAGATCGTTTTCTGGGCCATGTGGAGCGCACGCGCGTGCTTTTGCATCTGGTTTCAGCACAGGAAGAAAATCCCGGTGAAGCCTATAAAACGGTGCGCGGCGAGTTGGAAGCCTATGGCAATGGCCTTGCCAGCAAGCCAGAGATTTTGGCCCTTGCGCAAGCTGATACGGTCGATGCAGATGAGCGTAAGGCAAAGCTTGCCGAATTGAAGGAAGCCTCCGGCAAAACACCGCTTTTATTATCAGCGGCAACCGGTGAGGGTGTAGAAACGACGCTGCGTGCGCTTATTGCTGTGGTTGAGGAAGCCCGCAAGGCGGAAGCACCGACAGATGATGATGTTGACGATCGCTGGAAGCTCTGATTGCATGAATGCTTTATCGCTGAAAAACTATCGGCGCATCACGGTCAAGATCGGCTCAGCCTTGCTGGTTGACCGCAAGACAGGATTGAAGCGCGACTGGCTGGCCTCGCTGGCGGATGATATTGGCGCATTGGCGGCAAATGGCGCAGAAATTCTGGTGGTCTCGTCAGGCGCGATTGCACTTGGTCGCACCATGCTGGGGCTGGAGCGCAAGGCCTTGAAGCTGGAGGAAAGTCAGGCTGCCGCCGCCGTTGGCCAGATCGCGCTTGCCGGAGCCTGGGCGCAGGCTCTGGGGCAGCATAGACTGACTTCGGGGCAGATTTTGCTCACCCTTGGCGATACCGAGGAGCGGCGGCGCTATCTGAACGCCCGCGCCACCATCTCGACCTTGCTCAAGATGAAGGCGGTGCCGGTCATCAATGAAAATGATACGGTTGCCACATCTGAAATCCGCTATGGCGATAATGACCGGCTGGCGGCGCGGGTTGCGACCATGATGGGCGCAGATCTTCTGGTGCTGCTGTCTGATATAGACGGGCTTTATACGGCGCCACCGGTACAGGACCCGAAGGCGAAATTCATTCCCGTGGTTGAACGCATTACCCCCGATATTGAAGCCATGGCAGGAGCAGCCGCTTCAGAACTGTCGCGGGGCGGGATGCGCACCAAACTTGATGCAGGTAAAATTGCAACGGGGGCGGGGGCAGCCATGATTATTACGGACGGCACCCGTCAGTCGCCCTTGCTGGCCATTGAGCGCGGCGAGCGCGCCACCTTGTTTTTGCCCGGCAGACATCCGGTCAAGGGTTACAAGACGTGGATTGCCGGGCAGCTTGAGCCTGCGGGGCAGTTGAGCGTTGATGAGGGGGCAGTCAAGGCACTGCTATCGGGAAAATCGCTGCTGCCAGCCGGTGTGCGGCAAGTGACCGGCAATTTTTCACGCGGTGATACGGTAGCCATTCTGGCGCCCGGCAATCGCGAGATTGCGCGTGGTCTGGTTGCTTATGACGCTGCCGATGCCGTAAGAATTGCAGGGCTGAAGACGACAGAGATCGAAGCCGTGCTTGGCTATGAGGCCCGTTCTGCCATGATCCACCGTGATGATCTGGTGGTGAATGGCAATGGTATCGAAATTTAACCGGCTCTGGTGGAGTTGCGGATATGCTGAATGAGAATAAAAACACCGGGCAGGATACGGTTTTGCTGATGAGCGAAATCGGTGGTAAAGCGCGCAAGGCTGCAAGGCCACTGGCTGTTGCCAGTGCTGAGCGCAAACATGCCGCGCTGGTGGCCATGGCTTCTGCCATTACCCGGCGCGAACAGGAAATTCTGATCGCCAATGCGCTTGATATGGTCAATGGCGAGGAGGCAGGCCTGTCTGCGGCCATGCTTGACCGGCTCAAACTTGATACGCAGCGCATCCGTGCCATTGCCGATGGTATCCGTGCCATTGCCGATTTGCGCGATCCGGTGGGCGATGTGATCGCCGAATGGGACCGCCCCAATGGGCTGCATATCGAGCGGGTGCGCACGCCGCTTGGCGTTATCGGCGTCATTTATGAAAGCCGGCCAAATGTAACCGCTGATGCCGGTGCGCTTTGCCTCAAGGCAGGCAATGCGGTAATTTTGCGTGGTGGCTCGGATTCACTTAATTCCTCCCGCGCAATTCATGCCTGCCTGGTGGAGGGGCTGGAGGCGGCAGGCCTGCCGCGTGACGCCATTCAACTGGTTCCGGTCAGTGACCGCGCAGCCGTTGGTGAAATGCTCAAAGGGCTTGGTGGCAATGTTGATGTGATTATTCCGCGTGGTGGCCGCAGTCTGGTTGAGCGCGTGCAAACAGAAGCGCGGGTGCCTGTCTTTGCCCATCTGGAAGGCATTTGTCATCTTTATGTCGATAAATCGGCCAATCTCGACATGGCGGCAAAGCTGGCCGTGAATGCCAAGATGCGCCGTACCGGGATTTGTGGCGCTGCCGAGACCTTGCTGGTTGATCGGGCTGTCGCCGAGACCCATCTTGTGCCGGTTCTGGAAGCCTTGCGCGATGCGGGCTGCGCAATTCGGGCTGATGACGAGGTGCGCAGCATTTTTAATGATGCTGCACCAGCCTCAGAGGAAGACTGGGCCACTGAATATCTTGACGCCATTATTTCGGTTAAGCTGGTGGATGGGGTGGCCGGGGCTGTGGCGCATATCGAGACCTATTCCTCGCATCACACCGAGGCCATTGTGGCTGAGGATGTCGCAGCCGTTGAGATGTTTTTCAACGAGATTGATTCCGCAATTTTGTTGCACAATGCTTCGACCCAGTTTGCCGATGGTGGTGAATTTGGCATGGGGGCCGAGATCGGCATCGCCACCGGCAAGATGCATGCACGCGGACCGGTCGGCGTTGAACAACTGACTTCCTTCAAATACCGGGTGCACGGGGCAGGGCAGATGCGGCCTTGAGCCTTGCAATCGGGCTTTATCCTTGATCCGGTTTTGAAAGGAGGCGCAAAGCATGTTTGAACAGCCGGTTTCGCCTGCTTTTTTGCGTATGCCTCATGTTGAAAAGGGGATGCAGGTGGGGCTGTTTGGCGGCTCGTTCAATCCGCCCCATGCCGGTCATGTTCTGGTTGCAGATATTGCTCTGCGCCGCTTGGCGCTCGATCAGATCTGGTGGATGGTGACGCCGGGCAATCCGCTTAAAAACACGCGCGAACTTGCACCGCTTGGCGTCCGTATTCAGAACTCGCAAGACATCACGCCAGATCCGCGGATCAAGGTCACAGCGTTTGAGGCTGCCTACCGGGTGCGTTATACGGCTGATACGCTTGCGCTGATCCGGGCACGCAATCCCGGTGTTGATTTTGTGTGGATCATGGGGGCCGACAGCCTGCGCGATTTTCATAATTGGGAGCGCTGGCGTGAAATTATGCTGACCTTTCCGGTTGCCATCATTGACCGGCCGGGTGCGACGCTTTCTTTCCTGTCATCGCTTGCGGCCAAAACTTTTGATTATGCGCGCATAGACGAGGCGGATGCTTCACGCCTTGCCCGTATGAAAGCGCCAGCCTGGACCTTTATTCATGGCCCGCGTTCCGCGCTTTCCTCTACTGAAATCCGCAAGCAACAGTCTGTTGCCAGACAAGGCTGATCGTTTGCCAAAGCATTTTGTGCCTAAAGCGTGTCGCAATCTTTCAGATTCACGCAACCCGCTTTAAGCCTTTATTTTTACGCATGTCTTTATCCCGAAACTGGTTCTTAAGTTCGGGAGACAGGCTTTAGAGATGTCTTTATCTGAGGCAAGCACAATGCTCTAAAACCTTTCGGTAAACACGATTGCTCCTGTTGCTTTTTGTGATTTGCCAGCCTATATGGCGAGCCTTGGTTCGCGCCCATCGTCTAGCGGTCAGGACGGCGCCCTCTCACGGCGCAAACAGGGGTTCGATTCCCCTTGGGCGTACCACTCCCGAACAAAAGAGAGAACTGCGGGTGGATTGGTTTTCAATCCTTGAGTTGCAGCTTTTGTCAGCAGCCTGCGTGAGCCTCTGATACGGATTTCCTTATCCTGCACAACGAACCCATGCTGCAGGATCAGGAAGGCTTATATGAGCAAAGGTAATTTCAGCAATGAGTTCAAGCGGGACGCGGGTCTTCATTTTCCCGCGCCACAAGATTGCAACTATAGATCAATCCGTTGTTATGCCGTCTCTTTAAGATAGTCGTAGCAGCAATATGGCTTCAGGCGCTCTGCATCCACTTCTATGCCCAGGCCCGGATCGGTTCCCACCTCCAGGAAACCATTTTTGATACGATCTTCCGGCGGGTTCTTGAGTACCTGCACATAGCCCTGGGATTCGGGAAGGTAGGGATAGATTTCAAGATCCATTGCATTGGCGCAAGCCGCCCATACCTGAAGCGTTGCTGCCGTGCACAGCGACGAGGCGCAGTTGTGAGGTGATATGCGCGCATTATAGGCTTCGGCCATTGCAGCAATCTGCACAAACTCGAACACGCCGCCACAATTGCCGACATCGGGCATGACCACATCAATTGCCCCGGTATCCAGAAGGTTTTTGAACCCGTTACGGGTGTAGACACGCTCGCCAGCGGCAATCGGGAACTTGTAGCGCCCGGCAAGCTTGCGCAGGCCCGCCAGATTGTATGAATCCAGAGGCTCTTCAACCCAGGAAACCTTCAACTCCTCGCAAACATCCAGAATACGCACGAGTTGATCATTGTTCACGCCGCCTGACAGGTCGATAAGCAATTCGGCCTGATTGCCGACAACATCCTTGAGCTGCCGGATACGGTCGATGGCGCGTGCAAACTCTTCTGCAGACAGGCAACGGCGCTGGACATGGGTAAGTGTCCGGCCGGGTTGCTGTGTTGCAAGCGGATAGCATTTCAGCATCCTGTAGCCGTCCTTGAGGGGGCGCTCGGCTGCCTTGGCCCATTCGGTCGCATCATTGCAGTGGTAGTTCCAGCCATTTGCGTAAACTGGTGCGGTGCTGTTGAATGTGGCACCGAAGAAATCATAGACCGGAACACCAGCCGCCTTGCCCTTGATATCCCAAAGGGCTTGATCGATCGCGCTGACGGCTGCAAAGGCGATCGCACCGCCGCCCTTCGTCCAGAATGAATTATCGTAGATTGCATGATAGACATGGCGCGGATAGAGCGGATTTTCGCCCACCACCCTGTCTGCATAGTCGGCAATCATGCCGGCTGCGCCACGTGCGCCAAGACCGTAGGCTACAGCAGCTTCGCCCCAGCCGGAAACGCCTTCGTCGGTAATGACCTCGACGAGAACAGGCCGAACCCCGCCTGTAGGAATGCGATAGGCACGGATATTTGTTACGCGCATGTCAATATGCCTCCTGCCCGAGCCAGAGACCCGGACTTTGTCAATTCCAATCTGATCTTGTGCAACACTTTGCGGGCTTGGCCGCTGCCCTAATGCTATGTGTGTTATGGTGATGTTGGCGCAATCCGCGGCAGATGGCAAAATCGAACTTCTTATACCCGTATCAATTTGGCTTATGGGAATGAAGCGCCTTGCTGAGCGCCTCATAGCATTGATCGGCAACTTTTGAACGTTGCCTGTAGCGCGACCGGATCAGATAATATCGGGCGGGCCGCACATCAGTGATTGGATGATAATCGACGGCAAGAGAGTTGCAGGTCAGGGCCTGCATTGTCGAGCAGGTGATGCTGTCAACCACGGCAACACCCCCATGGAGCGCCGAAAAACAGGCCATTGGGAAATAGGCGGAAAATTCCACCCGGGGCGGGGGCAGTTGCGTACGGATTTCATGGGTTGTCCTGTTCTCCTCATAGAGGATCGAAATATCCATTCCGGTAAGGCTTTTGATTGAGACTTCACCTGCATTGCCAAGCAGGCCCTTGGGGCACACGGCATAGACAGGAATTTCAAAAACCTCGGCCTCAAACAGGGAGGAGCCGGTCAGGACTTCGATCCTGCCCTCATCGGTCAGCGCAATGTCGTGAAGCTGATTTTCCATCTCCGAAATGATTGCGTCCGAGGATGCAATCATCAGTCGCAATTGCTGCCCTTGCGAAGCAATTTTTGCAAGGGCTGCGGGAACAAGATGGTTTCCGGCATTGTTGGAAGAGATTATCGAAATGCGTGGAACTTCGACACGGGCAAGCTGACCGAACTGGTTGCGGATATCATTGATCTGCGACATGAGCGGGTTGATCTGCCCAAACAGAACGTCCGCCTCGGCACGTGGTGTGATCCTGCCTGCATGTCTGTCGAACAAAACAGTGCTTAGCTGATCTTCCAGAGTGGAAATGGTCATGCTTACTGCTGGCTGGGTCCGGCCAAGATTTTTGGCGGCCTTGGAGATGCTGCCGGTCAGCATGACCTGATAAAACGCCTCGATCTGATGATATTTCATGGTTAGCCTCCCTGCACGGCCCGGCTCCTGCGCCCTGTTACCCGCTTTTTCCCCTTCAATCAGTATCCGGCATCCGCATCGACGACATTTCTCAAAGGCTCTCCCCGAAGATCGCGACCTATATTGTCAGCAAAGATCGACAGGCAGCGATCAATATAGCCATCAGCATCGTCGCATGAGATGTGAGGAAAGATCATCAGCCTGGGAACATCCCAAAGCGGGCTGTCAGCCGGTAGTGGTTCCTGATCAAAGACATCCAGTGCCGCACCGCTCAACTGGCCCTCATGCAATGCCTGAACCAGAGCTTCATTGTCGACAACAGGACCCCGGCTGATATTGAAAAGGGAAGTGCCGGGCTTGAGCAGAGACAGGTGTCGTGCTCCGATCAGCCCTCTTGTCGAGGCAGTAAGCGGACAACAGACCACCAGGCAATCGGCGAGCCTGAGCGCCTTGTCGAGATCGGAGATGGCATAGGTTTCATCGGCCAGCTCTGTTGTCTGCCCTGAGCGTGTAACAGCGATAATGGTGGCTCCCAATGGATGAAGCCGCTCTGCAATGGCGCTTCCCAGCGCTCCGAACCCGACAAACACGATTGTTTTGGTCTCGATGCCGGTTGACAGGCGGTTGTCCCAGTGGTGGCGGCGCTGGTTGTGAATATGCCTTGGCACGCCTTCGCAAAGCATCAGCACGGTCATCAAGCCAAAGGCTCCGCCCTTGCGGGCGTGCACACCGCTGCTGTTGGTCAATATGGCGTGCTCCGGCAGCCAGTTCAGCGGCAGGTATTTTTCTACACCCGCGCTGGTGCAGTGAATGATCCTCAGCGAGGCCCCATGCTGCCCAAGACGCGCCGTATCAAAACCGGAACCAATAAAATAACGGGCCTGACCAAGAGCTTTGAGATCGGGAGCATCAGCGCCGTGACAGTGGACATTGGCTGCGCCAGCAAGTGGGCCGAGAGCATCCAGCACCGATTGCTCCGTCACGAAATATGGAGATTCCGGCGGTAAGGCATTTTCCACATATACTGAAAAATTATTCACGTTTTATCTTTCTCGATCGGGTGCTTCTCATCATGTGCAGAAGCAATTTGCATGCCATACGCAATCACCTGAAAGACGGGTAAAGGCCCGTTCATCATGCTTCAGGATTCGTGTCTCAATCCTCATTCTCACCGGTAAATCTCATCCTTGAGACGAAAAGGGTTAAGTGAGACTCCAGGGAGATATATAATAAGTCATTGATAATAAATGATTTTGAAAACTGGCACGCAGATTGCTTTGCAGTTCAGGGAGGATCGGACAGGCCGATCTGCATTCAAGAGGAGACTGCAATGGACCTCGGTCTATTTATGATGCCGCTGCATGATCAGCGACGCAACTTCACCGAACTTCTGAAACAAGACCGGGAAGCTGTCATTCTCGCCGACCGTCTGGGCTTTGCTGAAGTCTGGGTTGGCGAGCATATCAGTTGCTCGTCTGAGCCGATCACCGACCCGTTGCAATTCTTCGGCACCCTGATCCATGCAACGAAGCAGATCAAGTTCGCCACCGGCGTGCTTAACCTGCCGCAGCATCACCCGGCGCGCCTTGCCGGCCAGATCGCTCAGTTCGACCACCTGTCTGAAGGTCGCTATATTATGGGCGTGGGGCCCGGTGGCCTGGTCACTGACATGGAGTTGTTCGGCACGCAGGAGAAAAATCGTGCCGAGATGACCACTGAATCGATCCGGATCATGCACGAAATCTGGTCGCAGGACCCGCCCTACAACATCAAGGGCAAATACTGGGATGTCGTCATCAAGGATACGCTTATTCCCAGCCTCGGTTTTGGTCCGATGCTGAAGCCTTATCAGCAGCCGTTTCCTGAGCTTGCCATCTCGGTCATGAGCCCGAATTCGGGCAGTGCCCGTCAGGCTGGCGAGAATGGCTGGAGCATCGTGTCGACGAATTTCACACCGGCCTCGAACGTGAAAACCCATTGGAACCAGTATGTCATTGGTTGCGAGAAGGCCGGCCGTCAACCGGATCGCAACAAGTGGCGCATCGCGCGCTCGCTGCTGGTTACCGACAGCGATCAGGAAGCAGAGGACTATCTGGCTGAAGAAGGAACATCCTATCGCTGGTATTATGACTATATTGTCGAGGACATGAAGGCTTTCAAGCTGATCGGCGTTCTCAAGCCGTCAATGCATACGCCTGATACGGATGTCACCATCGACAACTGCCTCGACTGGATGGTTATGTCCGGCTCGCCGCAGACCGTTCTCGACAAGCTTGTCGCTTTTGTCGATGAGGTCGGTGGTCCGTTCGGGTCCTTGATGATGACCCAGAAGGACTGGGATCGCCCGGCTCTTCACAAGCGCTCCATGGAACTGCTGGCAACCGATGTCATGCCCAAACTGCGCCAGCATGTGGGCACTCTTGCCGCCGCAGAATAAGCAAAATGTAAAAACCTGTCGCGCGGGATTTGAAGGCGCGCGACAGGAAACAAGAAACAGCATGGGAAACGATACTTCAATCTAGAAACCGGGAGATTTATTATGAAGTCTGAAGACCGCAAGACGCCTGCTCTCCAGCAGGCCCGCACTGCCGATCTCTTCAATGAGCTGATGCTTGGTCGTCGCAATTTTATGCTGGGTACTGCTGCTGTCGCCGCTGGTGCGACGCTTGGCGCCTGGGTTCCATCCGCACGGGCTGCGGTGGGCGGCAATCTGGAAGTGATGGCCTGGGAAGGCTACACGATGGAGCCGGAAACCGCGGAATGGCGCAAGGCAAACAATGTCACCATGCGCGCGGCCATCATGAGCAATCAGGACGACGTGACGGCAAAGATTGTCGGCAGTAATGCCGTGCGTCTCGATGTGGCTGAATATTCCAATGGCTATAATGCCATTTATGACGAATTAGGGGTTTTGACGGAACTCGATATCAGCAAGATCCCCAATTACAACAAGGAGGATATTTACCCTCCCTTTTATGAAGGCGATATGTGGTTCTGGGACGGCAAGACCTGGGCCATGCCGTGGGTCTGGGGCCTCGACACCATTGTCGTCAACCCGGCAATGATCGACTTTGAGGTTACGAGTTATGAGGATCTGCTTCGTCCTGAACTGACCGGAAAGCTCGCTTTTCTGGATAATCCGCTCACCGTATGGCCGCAAATCGCCAAAGTGACCGGATATGGAGAACAATTTCCAAATCTGACGCGGGATGAACTGGCGGACTGTTTTGAAAAGCTCAAGCCCTACCGGGACCAGACCAAGGTTTTTGCCACCTCCAATGGCGATGTGATCTCGCTGTTTGCCTCAGGCGAGATCGCCGCGTGCTTCTGCGTGTGGAGCGCCGTTCCGCTCGAAACCGCCAAGCAGAACGTCGAGACCGTCTCCATCTACCCCAAGGAAGGCGGCGCAGTTTGGGCTGATGCCTGGTTCATTCCCACGACCGTAGAAAATATCGATACGGCCCATGCCTTCATCAATCAGGCTCTGGAGCCTGAACTTCAGGCATCCATCGCCAAGACGGCCGTTGCCGCAGCGGTTTCCCGCAAGGCCCCGCCCTTGATGGATCCGGAGGCCAGGGCGCTGTTCGACTATGATAATTTCGACGAGCAGTTCAAGGCGATGAAGATCTATGGTCAGCCACCACGCACCTCGGATGAGTTTGCAACCTATGATGACTGGCTTCAGGTCTGGGCTGATTTCCGCGCAGGCTTTTGATGCAGGTGGCCGATACAAAGTGATTTTTGTGTCGGCCACAGAGCATTTTGCGAGCACAGACGGCACCGTCTGGCGTTGCATAAATGCGGCTAAACAATGAGATGGAGCCTTTCTTGTTTCGATAAAACACGAAAGGCTCCAGATCAGGTTTTGATGACGATATCAGGGAGGGGATGTGCGCTGATGGCAACGGTTACTGATTGTATAGACAAGAACATCACGGTTACGCCGCGTGCCGACCGGATCAGGCTTCCGGCCGGATTCGGCCTTGCAGCCCTGCCGTTTGTCTTTCTGCTCATCTTCTTCATCGCTCCGGTCATTCTTCTGTTTGTGACGAGTTTTTTTACCGCCCGTTCGTTCGTCATCGAACCGGTGTGGAATCTGGGCAATTATATAAGGATTTTTGAGGCGGCCGGTTTCTGGCGGGCAACCTGGGTCGGTATGCAGAACGGGTTTTTCACCGCCACGCTATCGGTGGTGCTCAGCTTTCCGGTTGCCTATTATCTTGCCTACAGGACCAGGAGCAATCTGATCATGTATCTTGTGCTGCTGTCCTGGTTTTCGAGCTATCTGGTGCGCGTCTATGCGTGGCGCACGATACTTGGCACCAATGGCGTGATCAATTCCCTGCTGATGGGCAGCGGCATCATTAATGAACCGCTTGAAGTCATCCTGTTCAGTCCGTTTGCCTCCGTCCTTACCCTCGTTCACATCATGCTGCCATTTTCCCTGTTGATTCTGGTCGCGTCCTTGCGTGACGTCAAACAGGATTATCTGGATGCGGCACGTGACCTTGGAGCCTCCCAGTTTAATGTCTTCACGAAGGTTATCCTGCCGATGGCCCATAAGGGGATTGTCGGCTCCTTCATGTTCACCTTCATCCTTGCTGCCGGTGACTACATCACGCCGCAGCTTTTAGGGGGGCGTGATGGCGTGACCAGCGGCCTGCTTATCGCCAACCAGTTTCGCAGTGCCGGCAACTGGCCCCTCGGTTCGTCCATGGCCTTCGTACTGCTGGCTGCTTTTGCCTGCGTCTATATTATTTTCACGCTGACGCTCAGGATCCTCAAACTTGCGCCGGGCCGGCGCTATCACGGGTGACTGTCATGCTCCGTGCCTATCTTTATGCCTATCTGTTCTTCCTGTTTGCGCCGATCGCAATCATCATCCTGTTCAGTTTTCACGACACTCCGGCACTAACCTTCCCAATTCAGGGGTTGAGCCTGCGCTGGTACGCAACATTGCTGTCGAAGACGGAGTTCGTAGCCTCGCTGCTGAACAGCCTCAAGGTCGGCTTTTTCGCAGCTATTGCCACGACCATTCTGGGCACGCTGGCGGCTCTGGCGCTGATCCGGATGAAACAAAAGTACAAGACTATTTTTGAGTGGCTTAACTTTGTTCCGATCGGCCTTCCCGGCCTTTTCATTGGTATTGCGCTGGTGACGCTTTATGCGCAGATCGGCCTGCCGCGCTCGCTCCTCACCATCACCATTGCTCATGTGTTGTGCACATTGCCCTTCTTTGTCGAGACAATGCGTTCGCGCATCAACTATTTCGATCCGTCGCTGGAAGAGGCTGCACGTGATCTTGGCGCATCGCAATTCCAGACCTTCCGGCTGGTGACGATCCCGATCCTGGCGCCGACGATTGTTGGTGCAGCCATTCTCGCCTTTGCGCTGTCTTTCGATGAATTCATCGTCACCATTTTCGTCAGCGGCAATGACACGACCTTGCCGCTCTACATCTGGTCAATGATGCGGCGCACGGTCGATCCATCCATCAATGCCGCAAGCGTTATTGCGCTGGCCTTGTCCATTGCCGTGCTGGCAGCGGGTGGCTTCACGCTGTGGCTGCAGAGAAAACGGGCTGTTGCGGCCCGTGACATGAATGAATAGGGGGACGCCATGTCAACGAATATTGTCGAGTTGAACAATATCACGAAATCCTTCGGAGATTTCAGGGCGCTGACCAATATCAATCTCAATGTCAGGCAGGGTGAGATTCTCACACTTCTGGGCCCAAGCGGCTGCGGCAAGTCCACGCTGATGAGGATCGTGGCCGGTTTTGAAAAGGCCACTTCGGGTGATGTGATCATTTCAGGCCAGGATGTTGGCAAGGCTCCGCCGGAAAAGCGGCCGGTGAATATGGTCTTTCAGCGTTACGCGCTGTTTCCGCATCTTGACGTCTTTGACAATGTGGCGTTCGGGCTGCGTTTGAAGGGTCTGCCGAAAGCTCGGATAAGCGAAGAAGTCACGCGCATGCTGGAGCTTGTGCAGCTTCAGGATTTCGCCAGCCGCTGGATCGGCGAGATCAGCGGCGGCCAGGCGCAGCGTGTTGCGCTTGCCCGTGCGCTCGTCAACAAGCCTTCCGTCCTGCTGCTCGACGAGCCATTGGCGGCGCTCGACCTCAAGATCCGTCACCATATGCTTGAGGAATTGAAGCGCATTCATACCGAGACGGGCACGACCTTTATCTATGTCACCCATGATCAGGACGAGGCCATGATCCTTTCCGACCGGGTGGTCCTGATAAATAAGGGTGAAATCGAACAGATCGGGACACCGGACGAGATGTACAGTGCTCCCAAGACATTGTTTTGCGCAAAATTCTTCGGTGATACGAACCTGCTTGATGGTCATGTGCAGAGCGCTGACAGCATCAGTGCCGTTGTAAACCTTCCCGTTGGAGCAACAAAAGTTGCGACCGGCAATCTGCATGAGGGCGCACCTGTCCATGTTTCGATCCGCCCGGAAGCAATCCGCATCGCCAGCGCCAATGGTGAGGCTGCCGACGCCAATCAGGCGATCGGGACCATCGAGGATGTCGTCTTTATCGGCAGCCGCGTGGTCTACAAGGTCCGCCACCAGAGCGGAACGCTCTTGAAATGCCAGGAACATCATGATGCTGCGGGCATCCGCTTCAGCGTTGGCAGCCCTGTCTCCCTAAGTTGGGACCCGGCCTCCGTCGTTGTTCTGGCCAATTGAAATATCGGGCACAAGGATTTCAAATGTACGATTACATTATTGTCGGTGGCGGGTCTGCCGGGTGCACGATTGCGTCACGGCTCAGCGAGAACCCGGACAGCAAGGTGCTGCTTCTGGAGCAGGGCGACCGTGACTGGAGCCCGTATATCCATCTGCCGGTCACCTATTATAAAACCTCGCAAAGCAACATGCTCACCCGCTACAGGCTGGAGCCCCAGCACCATCAGGGCGGGATCACGCCCGAATTCGTGCAGGGCCGCGTTCTGGGCGGCGGCAGTTCCGTCAATGCGATGGTTTATATGCGTGGCATTCCGCAGGACTATGACCAGTGGGAAGTCGATGGCTGTCAGGGGTGGGGCTACAAGGATGTGCTGCCCTATTTTCGAAAGGCGGAAAACAATGAACGCTTCTCTGGTGAGGTGCATGGGGTCGATGGCCCGCTCAGCGTTTCTGATCAGCGACACACGCATTATCTGACCAAGGCGTGGGTGCGGGCAGCCCAGGAACTGGGCATCAATTACAATCCCGATTTCAATTCTGGCGATCAGGCCGGTGTCGGCCTTTATCAGGTCACCATGAAGAACGGCCTGCGTTGCAGTGCGGCGGCGGCCTATCTGCGTCCTGCCCGCAAACGCAAGAACCTGACTGTCCAGACCCGCACAAAGGCGCTGCGCATACTCATCGAAAACAACCGTGCCACGGGAATTGAATATGTCCGCAAGGGGCAGGTGAAGCGCGCCATGGCCGCACAGGAAGTGATTGTCTGCTCAGGTGCAATCGGCTCGCCGCATCTCCTCATGCTTTCGGGCATCGGCCCGGCCGATCACCTTCGCGATGTCGGGGTCGATGTGAAGCACGATCTTCCCGGCGTTGGCCAGAACCTTCAGGACCATTTCGACATGTTCCTGATTTACGAACTGACCGGCGCTCACAGCTACGACAAATACAAGAAGCTGCGCTGGCAGGCTCTGGCTGGCCTTCAATATGCGCTGTTTCGCAACGGGCCGGTGACATCTAATGTCTGTGAGGGTGGCTTGTGCTGGTATGGAACTGAGGACGACAAGCTTCCCACCCTGCAATATCATTTTCTGCCCGGAGCAGGCGTTGAGGAAGGGTCGGATTCGACGCCCAGCGGCAATGGCTGCACGACGAATGTCTACCAGTCGCGCCCCCGTTCGCGTGGCTTCGTCAAGCTGCGCAGCACCGATCCCAATGTCTTTCCGATCGTGGACCCGCGCTATTGCGCGGAAGAATATGATGTTGAATGCCTCGCCGAAGGCGTTCGTATCGGCCAGGAAATCTTGCAGCAGAAATCGCTTTCCAAATATGTCTCTCACCCATACCGGCCCGGCAGCGTGCTCAAGACCAAAGCAGAACGGATGCAGTTTGTCCGCGAAACCGGGCAGGGCGCGCTCCACCCTTCCGGCGCCTGCAAGATGGGGAGCGACGACATGGCCGTGGTCGATACGCAATTAAGGGTTCGTGGCATTGACGGTTTGCGTGTCGCCGACACGTCGATCCTGCCGCGTGTGCCTTCGGGCAATCTCAATGCGCCGGCCATCATGGTGGGGGAGCGGGCGGCCGACTTTATTCGTGGCAATAAGGCATTTGCCTGATCGGGAGACAGACCATGGATCTGTTGGCCGCAGTTCGATCGGATATCGAGCAGGAATTTTCATGGTGGCAAAAAGACGTGCGTGCCACTCTGGGGGCAGACACACAGCCTGCCCTGAGCGGAGTGCTTGATGTTGACGTGGCCATTGTTGGCGGCGGTTTTACAGGGCTTTGGACGGCTCTCATCCTTAAGGAATACCGTCCCGACCTGCGTGTTGCTATTTTGGAAGCCTATCGCTGCGGTGATGGTGCAAGTTCGCGCAATGGTGGCAATGTGCATGGCTATTGGGGAGCGCTGCCAACTCTCTTGCCGCTGTTTGGTCCTGACAAGAGTATTGAAGCTGCGCGTCTGGGCACACTTGCCCAAACGCGCCTGCGCAACTTTGCAACGGCAACGGGACGCGATGTCTGGTGGGTCGAGGAGGGTTATCTTCGCGTTGCCACCTCACCAGCGCAGGTTGCAAAAATCCGGGATTTTCTCAATGTCGCCCGGCAACTTGGTGTTGAACACACCCTAAGGCACTTGCCGCGGGCTGAACTTGAAGGGTTTTGCAATTCGCCTCGCTTCCTTGAAGGGCTGCTTTTCAGCGAGGGCGCGACGGTGCATCCGGCGCGGCTTGCTCATGCTCTTCGTCAGGCTGTGCTCGATGCCGGTATTGCCATCTTTGAAAACACCCCTGTCAGGCATATCCGCAAGGGGGACCCGAACCGGCTGGAAACAGCGCATGGGGCGCTTACGGCCCGGGATGTCGTTTTGGCCACCTATACGGGCACGATGGGACTGGCGCCGGTTGCCCGCTCCACCACGCTTTTTTCAAGTTTTCCGGTCATGTCCGGGGCCGATCCCGACTATCTGGACAGGATCGGCTATGATGTTGCCCACGGTTTTGCCGATCTGCGCATGTTTACGCATTATTTTCGCCGGACAAGAGACGGGCGCATCCTGATGGGTTCGGGGTCGGGTCCGCTGGAACGGGGCAGCGCGCATAATTGTGAAAAACTGCGTTGCGACCGGGCAAGCGTGGAGCGGGCTGCCACGGGACTGCGGCGTTTCTTCCCTGGAATGCAGGGCGGTGTGGTCAGCAGTTGGGGCTATCCAATCGAGGTGACAGCAGATCGCCTCCCCTATTTTGGCACATTGGCAGGCAGCCGTATCCATTATGGCTCCGGCTATTCCGGGCATGGTGTGAACGCAGCCGTGATTGCGGGTGAATGCCTCTCGTCGCTGATCCTTGATCAGAAGGATCAATGGACAAGCTCGCCATTCTGTCTTCGCAAACGCCTGCGTTTTCCAATCGAGCCTTTTCGTTTTATCGGCGGCACGATGGTGCGCAATGCAATTGTTCGCTGTGAGGATGCTGAGGATGCAGGCTTGCACCAGCCGATTGTCGCACAGGCGATTTCAAAGCTGCCGCGCATCATGGGGATGCGTGTTGGAACCCGTTAGAGCGCCGTGCGTCCTGTCGGACGCACAAAGGACGCTCTAACTCTTTGAATGAGCATCGGAATTATCCAAAAATCGATTCCACTTTTTGGTCCGATGCTCTAATAACTGTAAACTGGAGATGTGATATGACGATTGAGCGTTTTGAGCCGAACGGCAAGCGATTGAGCCATGTGCTGGTGCACAATGGAATTGTATATATGACCGGACAGGTGCCGGTTGACCGGTCGCAGGATATTGCCGGACAGACGCAGCAATTGCTTGAGCGTATCGACCATCTTCTGGCTGTTGCCGGAAGCGACAAGTCCAAAATTCTTTTTGCCCAGATCTGGCTGAAGGATATTCAGCGTGATTTTGCAGCGATGAATGCAGCCTGGGAAGCCTGGATTCCGCAAGATAGCCTGCCTGCGCGTGCGACTGTGGAAGCCAATCTTGCCGCGGAAGAAATTCTCATCGAGATTGCGCTTCAGGCAGCGCTGTAATCATTTTTACCACAAAAATGCAGTTAAAACAAAATATTAGAGCATTTCATCCGTTTCTGAAAAAATAAGAAATGCTTTAAGTCTTTGTTTTTACGTATGTATTTATCTCGAAACTGGTTCTTAAGTTCGAGAGACAGGCTTTAACGACTGGCTGACGTCAGGCCGTGTTGCTTCAGCTTGCGATAGAAGGTTGCCCGACTGATCCCCAGCATCTTGATACAGGCAGCTATGTCGCCTCCTGAGGCTTCAAGCGCAGCAAGAAACGCCTCTTTTTCAGCCTGGTTTGTGGCCGATTTGCGCATGCCGGTTCCTGCTCGTGCAGGAGCCGGTACAGGCCGTTCAGGGGCTGGTGCAGGCCCTGATGCAGGCGCAGACTGGGCCTGAAGCGGAGGCTGCGGCGGCAAGACCAGAGGCGGCATCCGCACCGGTGTGAGCATGAGGTCCTTTGGCTCTATCACGCCATTGTCTGCTAATTTTACCGCTCTGGTCAACACGTTGCGCAGTTCGCGGATATTGCCGGGCCAGCTATGAGACAGCAGTGCCTTCATGGCGCGTTCGGAGAATGTGACTTTGTCACCATCGTCGATCTGGGTCATGAGATTGGCAATGATCGTTGAAAGATCCTGCCTTTCCCTCAAGGATGAAAGGGTAACGACCGCGCCTGCCAGACGATAGAACAAATCCTGCCTGAACGTTCCCGCAGCCACCCGCGCATGCAGGTCCTGATGTGTTGCAGCCACCACCTGAACGTCCACGGTGCGCACCTTGCCCGAGCCGAGCGGCGTTACCTCCTGCGTTTCCAGAAAGCGCAGAAGCCGTGTCTGCAACTGGAGCGGCATATCACCGATCTCGTCAAGGAACAGGGTTCCCTTGTCGGCCTCGACGATGCGCCCGGCATTGCCTTCCTTGCTTGCGCCGGTAAAGGCGCCGCCACTATATCCAAACAGTTCGCTATCGATCAGTGTCTCGGGTATGGCCGAGCAATTGAACGCGACGAATGGCCCGGCTGCCCGCTCGCTTTCATAGTGAAGCGCGCGCGTGAGCGTGTCCTTGCCGACACCTGTTTCACCCAGCAAAAGCACATGAAGCCCGCTGCCGAAAACTTTTTGCAGCACCTCGATATTTTGTCCCATTTGCGGGTCGTCGCCAGCGCATTCGGCAAGCGTTGTGACCTTCTTGCCAAATTTTGGCCGGGCGCTTTTCACAGGATTGTTGCTGGTGGCCGCTGATAGGGATGGTGGCATGGATGTCAGCACGGAAATCGGGCGGCGTAAACTGACCTCGACAACATTGCCGCTTCCCAGCGGGCGCAGTTCGCGCAGACTGTCACACAAATAATCCAGAGTGGGATTGCCCCTGATTTTTTCAAAAACGGCCCAAAGCGAGCGCACGCCCATTGCCGGTTCATCAATTCCAAACAGGCTGCGGGCGTTGCGGGTTGCGCCAACGATGCGAAAATCCGGATCGATTGCAAAAATGGCGGGGGAACGCTGCTCGACATTGACGGTGAGCATATATTCCTTGCGGAAGGTGTTGCGAAAATAGATGCTTTCAAGTCGATCGGCGGTAATCTGCGCAACGCCAAAAATAACCCGGTGGGCCAGTTGTGGCACACCTGGATTGTAGGTGGAGAGATTGACAACCCCCAGCACGTCGCCATGCGGGCCGAAAAACGGAGCCGATGCACAGGCCTGACTGGTCAGGTCCGCATAGAAATGGTCGGAAAGATAAACCGAGGTTGGAGTGAGGTTCTTGAGCGCGGTTCCGATGCCGTTGGTGCCGCCGACCTCCTCGCTCCAGACTGCGCCGATCCGATCCGTGCTGCAATAAAAAGCAGAATCCTTGCTCTTCCTCTCGGCGATGATCACACCGTTGCGATTGGCGATATGTGCACTGTAGCCGCCGCCCTCGATCATCATCAATGTTGCTTCGAGTTCGCTGGTTGCAAGTGTGATATCGGCGTCGAAGGCTTCTGCTTCTGTGCGCAACTCCCGCGAGGTGAGATCGACAAGTTCGGCTCGTGAGGGATCAAGCTTGTAATCGTGCAGGCAGCGCGCCCAGGATGCAACGCGCCACTGGGAAGATTTGCAGGAATCGCCCAGCACGGCTTTCTCGACCAGACGGAAGTGATCGTCTGTTGCCAGCATCTTTCATGTTCCCTTTTATGTTTGGCCTAGATACTCCGGTAAAATTCCTGCAAGTCAAGGATACGAAGAGTTCTCAAGCCGGTCTCAATCTTGAGATTGGTGTGAGAATAGCGCCATTCCTCCGGCTGTAACCCATAAAAATCTATATAAATCAATGAAATGAGATTCTGGCATGACAATTGCTTCTCATGTTGCGGGCCTGTTTGCCCTGACCTCAAGGAGATTTTTATGCGTTATTCCGATACCCGGCTGTATATTGGTGGCAACTGGTGCGACGCGACCGGTGCAAAGACGCTCGATGTCTACAATCCGGCCACTGGCGAGGCAATCGGCAAGGTTGCGCATGCCGTCCATGCGGATCTGGAAAAAGCGGTCGAGGCGGTGGTTTCAGGCTTTCATATCTGGAGCGCGACTTCGGCTTTTGAGCGCTACCAGATCATGCGCAGGGCCGCAGCCTTGCTGCGGGACCGGCTTGAAAGCATTGCCCGTCTCCTGACCACTGACGAAGGCAAGCCGCTTGCGGAATCGCGTCTGGAAGTTAATTCCTGTGCTGATCTTCTTGACTGGTTTGCTGAGGAGGGGCGCCGTGCCTATGGTCGCCTCATTCCTGCGCGCTCAACCACGGTTCAGCAATATGGGATCAAGGAGCCGGTTGGTCCGGCGGTTGGCTTTACGCCCTGGAATTTCCCGATGAGCCAGATCGTGCGCAAGCTCGGGCCTGCGCTGGCAGCAGGGTGTTCGATCATTATCAAGGGGCCTGAGGAAGCGCCTGCCGCACCTGCACAGTTATTTCAGTGCCTGCATGATGCCGGTGTTCCAGCCGGTGTCGTCAATCTGGTCTTTGGCACGCCAGCAGAGATTTCTCAATTTCTCATTCCGCATCCGGCAATCCGCAAGGTTTCCTTCACCGGTTCGGTGCCTGTGGGCAAGCAATTGGCGTCGCTTGCCGGTCTTCACATGAAGCGTGTGACGATGGAACTGGGTGGCCATGCGCCGGCAATTGTCATGGATGACGCCAATATCGATGCCGCCACCACAGCACTGGTTGCCGCAAAATTTCGCAATGCCGGACAGGTCTGCATTGCGCCGACGCGCTTCCTCATACAGGCAGGCGTTCATGATCAGTTTGTTAAAAGCCTCATCAAAAAGACCCAGGCGCTCAAGGTGGGTGACGGGCTGGCTGAGGGAACGCAGATGGGGCCGCTGATTGGCGAGCGCCGCCGTGCCGCCATCGAGTCCCTCATTGAAGACGCTGTCTCGAAAGGCGCCCGGATCGCCACCGGTGGCCAGCGCATTGGCAATAGCGGGTTCTTCTTCGAGCCAACCATTTTGACCGGCATAACCACTGATATGCGCGCCATGAATGAAGAGCCTTTCGGCCCGGTCGCACTTGTCAAATCCTTTGATGATCTTGATGAGGCCATTGAAGAGAGCGGCCGCCTTCCATTTGGCCTTGGCTCCTATGCCTGGACGACGAGCGCCTCCAATGCCCGTCGCCTGGTGCAGGGTGTGCAGGCAGGCATGCTGACCATCAATCATGTCGGTCTTGGATTGCCTGAAACCCCTTATGGCGGCATCCGTGATTCCGGCTATGGCTATGAGGGCGGTTCAGAAGCACTCGATGGCTATATGAACACCCGCTTCATCACCCATGATGTAGCCTGAAACCATGACACTGTCTGATTGGGAGAACCGCCCATGATCCGTCCTGATGATTTCCGTGAAGCCATGCAGCGCTTTGCAGGTCCGGTAACGGCCATCACCACCATTGAGAATGGCGTGCCCAGCGGTCTGATGGCGACGGCTGTGTGCAGCCTGTCGGCTGATCCGCCCTCCCTTATCGTGTGTATCAACAAGACGGCGACGGCGCATGACACGATCCTGCGTCAGGGCTTTCTCGGCGTCTCGGTCATGCCGGACACGCTCACCGCCTTTGCCAATCACTTTGCCCGCGCCAAGGGTGTGGACCGATTTGAAGGTGCGCTTTGGAGTTTTCAGGAAACCGGCGCGCCCTTGCTTGCCGGGGCAAGTGTCGCTTTCGACTGCCGGATTGCGACGACGCATGATGGCTATAGCCACACCATCGTTTTGTGTCACATCTGCGACATCATGCTTCCCAATGTTGATGCGGATCGTTGCCTGCTTTGGCATCGGCAAGGTTTTGTGAGTCTTGCCGGGCGGGAGGCGGTTGAAAATGCATAAGGAAAATGCCGCGTCAGCGGCTTTTCTTATTCTGAAGATGTGCCGGGCACGAACTGTCTTGCGCTTGACAAGCAAGATACGTGCCGATTTTCTCAAGCTGAACAAATTTTAGCCAGGATGGTATCCGTGCCTTGACGATCATCGGGAAACATATGGCGCTCTCGGCCAAATTGCAGTTACGCCAGACCCAGTCGCTGGTGTTGACACCGCAACTCATGCAGTCAATCCGCCTGCTGCAGATGACCCATGCCGAGATCCAGGGTTTTATCGATGATGAGATCGAGAAAAATCCGCTGCTGGAATGGCAAGGCAGTGAGGGGGAAGCCTTTGTGGCCGAGCCGGAAAAGGCGGCTTTCGACGCACAGGCTGAAGCCTGGTATGAAAGTGGCAATCTGCCAGATGCTGAAGCTCTCGTTGATCGCCTCGACACGTCCATGGACAATATTTTTCCTGACGAACCGGCCCGGGCTGAACCCTATAATTCCACGCTCACCGGGCAATGGCCCTCATCAAAGGGGGCGGGCAGTGCAGGGGCGGGTGAAAATTTCGACCTTGACGATTTTGTCGCCTCCAGACTTACGCTGCGCGAACATGTCCGGACGCAGATTGCACTGACATTCAAGTCGTCTGCGGAACGCATCATCGCAACCGAACTTGCCGACGAGCTGGATGAGGTGGGCTATATGCGCGGCGATATTGGCGAGATAGCCGCCCGGCTGGGCGCTTCGCGCGACAGCGTGCAAAATGTGCTTGCACGCTGTCAGGATTTCACGCCGACCGGAATTTTTGCGTGCAGCTTGAGTGAATGCCTCAGCCTGCAACTGGCAGAGCGCAATCGGCTCGACCCGGCAATGGCGATGATGCTTGCCCATCTGGAACTGATTGGCCGGCGCGATATTGAAGCACTCAAACGCCTGACTGGTCTGTCTACGGCGGATGTTCTGGACATGATTGATGAAATCCGGCAACTCGATCCGCAGCCGGGAACGGCGTTTACAGCGGCAATTGCCGATACTGTCGTGCCAGACATTATCGTGCGCGCCGCCAGCGATGGAAGCTGGCTCATTGAGCTTAATCCCGAGGCATTGCCGAAGGTTCTCATCGACAATGTCTATTTTTCACAGGTTCAGGAAAAGAATCGCGATCCGGTCGAGCGTGAATTCCTTGCAGATTGCATGCGAAGCGCAAACTGGCTGGTTCGCAGCCTCGATCAGCGCGCCAGAACCGTGCTCAAGGTCGCCACGGAAATCGTCAAGCAGCAGGATGGATTTTTCACACATGGCATTGCGCATCTGCGCCCGCTGAATCTGCGCATGGTGGCAGATGCGATTGGGATGCACGAATCGACCATCAGCCGCGCAACCGCAAACAAATTTATGTCCACGCCACGCGGAACGATCGAGATGCGGTATTTTTTTACTGCTGCGATTGCTTCCTTGAAAGGCGCAGAGGCGCATTCTTCCGAGGCGGTCCGGGTTCGCATCCGCGACCTCATCGATGCGGAAGCGCCTGATGCAATTCTTTCTGACGACGCCATTGTCGATCTGCTCAGGGAAAGCGGAATTGATATTGCCCGGCGCACTGTCGCAAAATACCGCGAAGGGCTGCATATTCCTTCCTCGGTACAACGCCGACGGGAGAAGCAGGCACTGGCCTCGCTTTAGGGTCGAGACTCAATCATGACCACCATATGCAGATAGCGGCCAAGTAGCATGTTGCTGCGAAGTTGACAGCAAGCTTGTCATATCTTGTGGCAATGCGTCTCCAGTCCTTGAGGCGGCAGAATGTGCGCTCGATGATGTTTCTGCGCTTGTATGCCTGGGCATCGAAGGGCTGGATATTCTTTCGGGTTGGATTGTTGGGGATCACCGGCTCGGTGCCTCGCGCGATAAGGAAGGAGCGCAGGGCATTGCTGTCATAAGCGGTATCTGCAGCGCATAGGCGACTGGGTGGCAGGGATGAGAGCAAGGGCATGGCAACAGGCGCGTCCCCCCCCGCTGCCCTGGCGTTATGGTGAAGGCGAGAGGACGGCCTCGGCTATCGACAACAGCATGGATTTTTGTCGATCTGCCGCCGCGCGAGCGACCGATAGCCTGATTATGCGCCCCCCTTTTGCGCCTGCTGCTGATCGATGGGCCTTGGCTGTGGTGCTGTCGATCATGTGGAGATCGCGATCACTCGTTTGCACCAGAGCATCAAACAAGCGCCGCCATATGCCCCGCGCTGACCAGCGGTGGAAACGGTTATAGATTGTTGTTGGGGGGCCATAGCAGGAGGGGCAATCCTGCCACCGACATCCCGAACGCAGCACATGAATGATACCACTGATAACCCGACGGTCATCAGTGCGACGGGCTCCGGGTTGGTTCGTCGGTAAGTGTGGTTCAATCACTGCCCAGGCCTCATCGCTCAACCAGAAAAGTCCACTCATCAGCCTCTCCATCATGTCTGTACATGCACAGAATCTGATTTCAAAAATTTACGCAATACTCTGATTGGGTTTCGACCCTAGAGCATTTCTTGTTTTCATGGAAACGGATGAAATGCTCTAATCTCTTGTTTTAGCCGCATTTCTGCGACGCCAGACGATTCCGTCTGACTGCAAAATGCTCTAAGTATTCACCAGTCCAAGGCCCGACGGTGTGATGTTTTCCCGTTGCTGATCAAGTTCCCTGCCCACCCTCGATAGAAAAATCACCGGCAGCAAGGAGATCAGCACAATGGCCAGCGCTGAAATCGACGCCTCTTCATAAGTGCCACGTGCAGCTTCCCCATAAAGATGAGTTGCCAATGTCTCGACATTAAGGGGCCGCAACAACAAGGTTGCGGGCAGTTCCTTGACACAATCAACGAATATTAGCAGGGCTGCGGCTGCAAGAGAGGTTTTGGACAACGGCAGATGCACGCGCCACAGCGTGCCGGAAGCGGTTTCGCCAAGGCTGCGCGAAGCCTCGTCCAGAGATTGGGGAATGCGGCTTAAGCCTGCCGCCATGCCGCCTGCTGAAATGGCAAGAAAGCGCACCGTATAGGCATAAATCAGCGCCGCGCCAGAGCCGAGAAAAATGAGGCCGGTGGACATTCCAAACCACGAATTTGCCCATGTATTGACTGTGCGGTCAAAGGCGCCAAGCACGATCACCAATCCGATGGCGATGATGGTGGCGGGCGCGGCATAGCCGATTGTGGAGAGCCGGAAGAGGGTGGCGGAAAAACCTCCGGGTCGAATGCGGGCTGCATAGGCTGTGGCTGCGCCCAATGCCAGTGTCAGTATGCTGGCTGTGGCTGAAAGAAAAACCGTACTTGAAACATTCGTTAAAAACCGTGGCGGCACACCGGCATAACCAAGGCGGGCATAGGTTTCGGTTATCAAATAAAGTGCGGGCCCGATAAAGCCGATCAGAATGGGGATAAAGCAGATGGTCATCATGAGCAGACCTGACGCTGTCGATACATGCTGACGACCAAAGTTTTTGCCGCCACGCTGCACACCGGCAGCAAAACGTTGTCGCCGACGCGCATATTGCTCCAGCGCGACAATGGCTACCACAATGAACAAAAGCGACAGGGCGATCTGTGATGCACCGGGCAGATCAGAACGGGTGATCCATGTTGTGTAGATCGATACGGTCAGTGTGCGTACGCCCAGAAATTCGACGGCGCCAATATCATTGAGTGTTTCCATCAGAGCCAGGCTCATGCCTACGGCAACGGCCGGGCGGGCCAGCGGCAGGGCAATCCGCCAGAATATGGCGCGGCGTGAGACGCCCAGCATTCTAGAGGCCTCGATCAGGCTGGCAGGCTGGGTCAGGAACATGGCCCGTGTGGCAATATAAACGTAAGGATAGAGCACGAAAGACAGCAAAATAATGCAGCCTGCCATCGAGCGGACATCGGGCAGGCGAAATTCGCGCGGGCTGGAATAGCCTAAAAGTGTGCGAACCGCCTCCTGAACGACGCCGATTGGATGCAATATATCGAGATAGGCATAGGCAACGATATAGGTCGGTACGGCCAGAGGCAGCAGCAGCGCCCATTCCAATATGCGCCGTCCGGGAAATTCATAGGCCGTGATCAGCCAGGCTGTTCCGGTTCCTAAAAACGCCACCAGCACACCAACCCCGGCAAGCAGGACCAGCGTGTTGCGCAGCGTGACTGGGAAAATGGTCGTTACAAGATGAGACCATAGTCCTTCTGAGCCGCTCATGGCCTCGAAAGCTAGAGCAAGAAACGGCAATATTACAAAAAAGACGGTCAAGCCTGCGATGACAAGCCAGGCGGCGCCTGAGCGCCGCGATCTGTTTTGTCGATCATGTTCCGGTTTTATGGTCATGAAAACAGTATGGCGCCCTGAATGGACGCCATACTCCTGTTTGTCATCTGCCTGTCAATTATCGAAACCGATCTTATCAACCAACTCGCTGGCGACCTTGCGGTTGGCGACAATCTCGGCCAGTGGCTTGGAATCGATCTTCAATTCGCCAAATTCTGCAATAATCGAATTTGCCGCAATACCGGGCTTGACCGGATATTCATAATTTGCCTCGGCATAGACCTTTTGTGCGTCATCTGAAACCAGATATTCCAAAAGCTTGACGGCATTTTCCTGATTTGGAGCATGTTTGGCGACGGCAGCTCCCGAGATATTCACATGGGTGCCGTCATTTTTGAAGGTCGGCAACAAGACCTTGATGGCCTCGCCCCACTGCTTTTGCTCGTCACCACTTTTGCCGGAGCGCATCAGACCCACATAATAGGAGTTTGCAACGGCAATATCGCAAATGCCGCCCAAAATATCCTTGGCGCCCTCACGGTCGCCGCCTGCGGCCTTGCGCGCCAGATTGTTCTTCACGCCGGTCAGCCATTTTTCAGTTTCTTCGGCGCCGTAATGGGCAATATAATCGGCGAACAGGGCCGTATTATAGGGATGCTGGCCGGAACGGAGGCAAAGTTTGCCCGCCCATTTCGGATCCGATAAGTCCTCATATGTAATGGCGTCGATTTCAAGATCCTTGTCCGCATAGACTACGCGGGCGCGCATCGACAGACCAAACCAGTTTCCTTCAGCATCACGAAGCTGGGCGGGAATAGCTGCATTCAATATCTCGGATTCAACCGGCTGGGTTACGCCCTTGTCGACCAGATCAACGAGATTGCCTGCATCGACCGCCATCAGGATGTCGGCAGGTGAACTTTCGCCCTCGGAGGCGACGCGCTCGGCCAGACCGTCCTTGAGGAACACGGTGTTGACCTTGATGCCTGTGGAATCGCTGAACGCATCAAGCAATGGCTGGACCAGACCGGGTTCGCGTGTGGTGTAGATGTTCACTTCTTCCGCGGCTGATGCCGTATTGGCAAGAGCAAGCAAGTATGTGGCGGCCAGAAGGGTCGTCTTGAGGATGAGCTTGCGCATAAAAAATGTCCTGTGGATGTTGTTGGCATCCAAGCAGGAAGCATTTATGAGTATAATAGTCAAGTTAGGGTTGTGGAAGCTCAGGCGGCTTGGCTATTGCTTGCGTCTTGTCCGGCTGCTGGAAAGAAAAGGATGGTTTGCGGATCAATCCTGAAACGCAAAATGCCTTTATGAGGGGTAAGGCGCTGTGTGGTGCGCATGACCAGTGGCTTTTCCAGCCCCTCAACGCCAAGCGAAAACTGCTCTATCTCGCCTCGAAAGCTATGGGCGAGGACCGACCCGCTCAATCCATCAAAAGACAGGCAGGGACACACGGCTTGCGGCCGGATGAAAGCCAGCGCCTGACTGCCTTCGGCCAGATCAAGCTGACAGGGGAAGGCGCCAATGGCTGTATGCAGCTTGCCGTCGCGGTAAGAGCCGGGAACCCGATTGAAACTGCTGAAAAACTCCGCCGAATAGCGATCGACCGGCTGGTCATGCAAATCCCGGCTGCTGCCTTGCTGGATGATCTGGCCTGATTTCATCAAGATGATGCGATCGCCGATAGACAGGGCTTCTTCTGCATCATGAGTGACGATGACGGCTGTGGTGTGTGTCTGCCGCAAAAGTGCAACCGTGTCATGGCGCAAACGCTCACGCAGGTCGCGATCGAGGTTGGAAAAAGGTTCATCCATCAAGACGATGGAGGGTTCGGGGGCCAGAGCGCGCGCCAGTGCGGCACGTTGCTGTTCGCCGCCCGACAGCATATGCGGATAGCGATCGGCCATGGCGGTCAGCGCGGTCAGTTCCAGCAGCATGGCAACACGTGTCTGCGCCTCTTTGCGGGGGCGCTTGCGCAACCCAAACAGGATATTCTGTTCTATCGTCATATGGGGAAACAGCGCATAGTCTTGAAAGACAAAGCCGATATTACGCTTTTCCGGCTCAACGAACCTGTCCGGCCCGGCCAGTATCTTGCCATTGAGCCCGATTGTGCCGCTGCCGGGTCGCTCAATACCGGCAATGAGGCGTAGAAGGGTTGATTTACCACAGCCGGAATGGCCGACCAGGCACACGATCTGTCTGGCCTCGATCGACAAATCGATGGGGCCAAGTGTGAAACCAGGTCCCAGTCGCCGCACTAAGCCGTTGACTGCAAGCATCGACTGCATCTGAACATCACCATTGCGCAATTGAGCACCCACAAACCCTGTTTCAGGCCCTCCCTAGAGCATGATGACGGTTCAAGAAAAAATCATCATACTCTAATCCCAGCTATATACATGATTTGCTCAAATCAAGTCATGGGGTCAAATCGGGAGGCAAGTCACGGGGGCGATGATTGCCGATCTTCGAAACCAGGCGATCAGATATTTTTAGCGCATTTCTCTGTCAGATAGAGGTGTATAAAATCAAATAAACTGTTTTAAAGCAAAAGGTTAGATAATTTCCCTATTTCCAAAAAAAACAAAAAAATCTTTAATAGGGTTGTGTCTGGTGGAGCAAGCCGCCCGGGAGAAAAGCCTCACGAAGATAATTTGCAAAAGCCTGCACCGCAGGGCGTATGGGCTGGCGGCGCAGATGCAGATTGACGACATGCACCGGAGGCAGTGTTTCGCGAATGGGCAATACGGCTATTTTCGAACCGTCATAACCGACGGTCGTGCTGGGTATGGCATTATGGATCGTAAAGCCGTGACCGTGCCCGACAAGCCCGCGTATCAACTCATAAGAGTGCGAGCGGTAGACCACGCGGGGTTCAATTTTGCAGATGAGGAACAGATTGAAGAAATATTCGCGTGAATGCGGCAGGTCGAGCAGGATGAAAGGCTCTGTAGCAAGTTCCTGAAGGCTGACACTGTCTTGCATGGCAAGCGGATGGTCTGCCGCCACAAGCACATATGGCGGCAGTTCGATGAGGCTTTGTTTTGCCACTTCATCGGGCAGGGCATAATCATAAGACAGCGCAAATTCCAGACGACCCGAAAGCAGACCCTCGACAATTTCCTGCTGGTTGCCTTCCTCAAGATTGACTGAAATGCCGGGAACCTGTTGGGCAAAACCGCTGAGGAGGGTTGGCATGAAGCGTGTTGAAAGTGTTGTAAAGCTGCCGATCATGATCTCGCCGACAGTGCTGCTATTGATCGATTGCATGCTGCGTTCAAAGTTATGTGCGTGGCTCAGCAGCAAGCGGGCCTCATTGACCAGTCTGCGACCGGAAGCCGTCAGGGTCATGCCACGGGCATGATGGCGCACAAATAACGGAACACCGAGTTCTGCTTCCATCTGGGAAATAGCGGCGGAAATTGTCGGCTGGGAGACGTTGAGATTTTTGGCGGCAGAAGTGACGCTGCCCATCTGGGCGGTGGTGACAACATAGTTGAGGTTTCGTAGCGATATCTGCATAGGTAGGACCTATCTTGTTACCTAGATAAAAGTATTTTCCTTTGCCCAACATACATGCTCAATTTCTCTTGGGAAGGCGTTCAGGCAAAGCTGAAAGATGGTGACACACTCTGTCAGGCCCTGATCGGCAGGAAATAGAGCGACGGGCGTCCTGTCGAACGCATAAAGCGCTCTATCTGTTTTTTAGCTGCATTCTTGCGACGTCAGATGGCACCATCTGTACTCGCAGATGCTTTGGGTAGGTAATTAATGTCTTTAGATTCATCCCTTTTAGAAGCAGATTCACAAAACGACGAAAAGCTGGGAGCGCTGGTCTTTTACTCCAAGTTTGATGATCCGGACGAATGGACACAGGCGCTCAGGGCTTATCTTCCCGATCTGGATATTCGTGTTTATCCGGATGTGGGCAATCCATCTGATGTTTTGTATGCGCTGGCCTGGCAGCCGCCTGAAGGCTTTTTCAAGTCCTTTGAGAATATGAAGCTGGTGGTGAATCTGGGGGCAGGGGTCGATTCCCTCGTTGGGCGTAATGATTTGCCGGATTTGCCGATTTGCCGCCTCTCGGATGATGGCATGCTTGCCTTGATGCGCAGCTATGTAACCTTTGCCGTTATTCGCTATGCGCGGGATATGCCGGCCTTTGAAGCTGCCAAGCGGCGCAAGGAATGGCATTATATTCATCCGACCCCGCTTGATCAGATCAAGGTTGGTGTTCTTGGGCTGGGAACGCTTGGTTCTGAGGTCGCTCAAGGGTTGGCGCAGACGGGTTTTGACGTGCGCGGCTGGGACCTGTCACCGAAAAATTTGCCCGCAGTGAAGACGGTTTGCGATCCTGAGCAGTGGACCTCGTTTCTCGGCGATCTGGATATTCTGGTCAATATGATGCCGCTGACGCCCAAAACGCGCGGGTTGATTGATGCCAGCGTGTTTGCGGCTCTAAAGCCGGGCACCAACTTCATCAACGCTTCACGTGGCGATGTGGTGGATGAGGCAGCTCTTATCGACGCCCTTCGCTCGGGGCAGGTGGGTGGAGCGACGCTCGATGTGTTCATCAAGGAGCCGCTGGAGCCGGATCATCCATTCTGGGAAATGGAAAATGTCTATATCACGCCCCACTTGGCCAGCATCACAGTGCCGACCAGCGCCGCCAAGAATGTTGCCGAAAATATCCGCAGGGTAAATGCAGGGCTGGAGCCCTTGCATCAGGTCAACCCAAAGGCCGGTTTTTGAAAATGAGCCGGTATAAGTAATAATAAGACAGAGATAAGTATATTTCTGTCTATCGCAAGCACGTCGCCAATAGGTGGCAAGTATTTTTGTGATGGTGTTGTGTATCAAATTGGGCGCACAAAGCCTATTCTGATGCCGCGAGTGAATATCGGGATGGCTTGAAGGGCAATTCCGCTTTTGTATCTGATGCTTCAGATATTTATATTGCGATTTGCATGCATTATGTTGACAATCGTATTCACGGATGCTATGATTGAATACAAAGATGGGATGGGATTCTTAAGGGTAATTTGCGCAAGTATAAGGAATGCGCTGATGTTGCCTTGTTTCGTACAAAGTTCTTTTACTTTTATGCAGTCGTATAAATAATTTTAGATTTGCATAATTTATAAGAACTATAATGGGTGGAGATTATGAGTAAATTACTGCATACCATGATCAGGATTTCTGATCCTGTTCAGTCATTGAAGTTTTATATTGACATTGTTGGAATGGTTCTTGTTGAGAAGCTGGAATTTCCAGATCAGCGGTTCTCTTTATATTTCATCCAATTTGAAGGTGCGGATGCGGGCTCACAGATCGAACTGACGCATAATTGGGATGCTGTCGATCCGTATGATGGCGGGACGGGCTATGGTCACATGGCCATAGGTGTCGATGATCTCGTTGGAACTGTGGAGCATCTGCGCGCTGCTGGTGTGCCCATTCTTCGTGAGCCGGGACCTGTGATCGGTGGTACTGCAAAAATCGCGTTTGTGAGTGATCCTGACGGCTATAAGATAGAGCTGATAGAGAACGAATAGCTGTTCTCTTCTTGGTTGTATTTAAAATACTTTGGTTATTACCAGGATTGACCTGGTAATTTGTGGAGATATTCGATGGCTGTTGTCGAATTCCAAAAGGTCAGCAAGCAATATGTGGCTGGGCAGATGCCTGCGGTCGATAGTTTGGATCTGTCCTGCAATGAGGGCGAGATGCTTGCTTTGCTCGGCCCGTCTGGTTGCGGGAAGAGTTCGACATTGAAAATGGCCGCCGGGTTGGAGGATCTGACTTCAGGTGAGATTTTCTTTGACGGGAGGCCTATTTCGGCCTTGCCTCCGGCGCAACGCAACGTTGCCATGGTGTTTGAGGACTATTGTCTCTATCCGAATTTGAGTGTTGAAGACAATATCGGCTTTCCACTGACTGTGCAGCGCGTGGCGGCGGATGAGTTGGACCGGCGTGTGAGCGAGATCACTGCCATGTTGGGTCTTGAAGCTATCCGAAAGCAGTCGGTCCGGGACCTTTCAGGAGGGGCGCAGCAGCGCGTTTCTATCGGTCGTGCGTTGATCCGGGAGCCTGACCTGGTCCTGTTTGATGAGCCGTTGTCTCATCTTGATGGCGATCAGCGCGTATATCTACGCTCGGAAATCTCGCGTTTGCAAAAGTCGCGGGGGTTGACCTCGATCTTGGTCACGCATGATCAGAACGAAGCCACGGCCATGGCTGACAGAATCGCTATTTTGGACGGTGGGAAACTCCAGCAGGTTGCGACGCCCCGCGAGCTTTATCTGCGCCCTGCCAATATTTTTGTCGCCAACTTCATAGGCGAGCCGCCGATGAATCTGTTGGAAGCCCGTATTGAGGATGGAAAAACCATTGATATCGGGGTTCCGGGTCTGGCGCTGACGCTGTCGTCCCAGCGCAGCAAGGTCGTGGAGAGCCGCAGGTCTGGTGGCTTGGTGGTTGGTGTGCGGCCAGAGCATGTGTCTGTGTTGCCGGCAAATTCACATGACGCCAATGCCTGGCTGTCTTATCGGGAGCCGCGCGGTGATGTGGATGTGCTGACCTTGACGATTGAAGGACCGGTGCCGCTTAAGCTGGTTGCAGAAATAGATGGTCCCTCTTCCTACCGCGTGAATGATCGCCTGCGGGTGGATATTCTTGCCGATCACGTTCATCTCTTTGATCCTGAAAGCCAGGCCAATCTGGAAGCTGCCGGGGGAGTGCAATGACTATACAGGCCCCTGAACAATTGGTTCCGGATTATCAGACGTCATGGCAGGGATTGTCGGTGGCGGCCCTTAGCAAGCGCTTTGGAGATGTCGAGGCCCTAAGAGACGCTGCGCTTTCCGTCAAGCCTGGCGAGGTGCTTGCGCTTGTGGGGCCGTCAGGGGCAGGAAAGACCACCTTGTGTCGTATCATTGCTGGCCTCACAGATGCTGATGCTGGCTCTGTGAGCATTGACGGTGAGGATATTTCTGGACTGCCACCCGGTCTGCGGCGGGTCGCGCTTATGTTTGAATCCTACGCGCTTTATCCGCATCTTACCGTGCGTGAGAACATTCTTTCGCCATTGCGGGCGCGTGGCAGGAATCGTGAGCTTGGGTCTTCATCGATCGGCTTTGACGAATTGCTGTCTGTTCTGGAGATCAGTCATCTTGTTGAGCGTTTGCCTGTGGCCTTGTCCGGTGGCCAGAAACAGCGTGTTGCGCTGGCCCGCGCCTTAATCCAGGATCCCAGGCTGTTGATGCTTGATGAGCCGATCTCGCATCTGGATGCCAAATTGCGCCACAAATTGCGCGGCGAGATACGCCGGATGTTAAGCGTGCGCCAGCATCCTTCAATATGGAGCACACCTGACGGTCTGGAGGCTCTGTCTGTTGGTGATAAAGTTGCCGTTATACATTCTGGCCGTATCGAGCAAATCGGTACGCCGGAGGAAATTTTCCAACATCCAGCCAGCATCAAGGTGGCCAGATTGTTTGGAGACCCGCCAATCAATATCATCCGCGGTGAATTGTCGGGCGAAGCCGGAAAGGCTGCCTTTGTGAGCGCCAGCCTGAAACTGGAATTGTCTCCTTTACTTCAGGAACTGGTACAAGATAGAACCAGAAAGAATATCTATATCGGTGTTAACCCGACGGATATTCATATTAACAGTAATGGAAAGTTTTCCGGTTCTCTTTACTCGGTTGAAGCTTTTGGCAAGAACTATATCGTTACAGTTCAACTTAGTGATGGTGAAATCGTAAAGATAAAAACCAAAGACCCTATGGAAAAAAGTATAGGTAGCGAGATTTTATTTAACATTTCTCCGGCCGGATTGTTCCTGTTTGACGGTGAACACGGTACGGCCCTCGCTCCTAAAAGCCATCTGATATCAGGCGTATTTCATGAGCGAGGCCCGGAACAGCTATGAGCATTGTGATACAAAATGCATCGGCCACAGGTGCTTCTAGCCCCAGGTCGGTGGCAGCCATCCCCAAGAAGACAAACTGGTATCCCTATATCCTGATTGCGCCAACATTCTTGACGTTGATCATAGTCTCGCTGGTTCCCTTTATTTATGCAGTTTACCTAAGCTTGCACGAAGCGCGCTATGGCGTGGTCAAGAACTTTGTCTGGTTCGATAATTATATTCAACTGCTTACGGATCCCACCTTCTGGAACGCGATGTATGTTTCGGGGCTATTCGTTCTGATTGCTGTCCCCGTGCAATTCGTCCTCGGCCTTGGTGGCGCTCTCATCCTTAACCGTGGCGTTGTGGGACGCTCACTGATCGTGCCACTGTTGTTTATTCCAGCAATGATGGCGCCGGTCGTTGTCGGCCTTTTGTGGAAGATCATGCTGGCTGGGTCATGGGGGGTGTTGTCTTATAATGTTATTGAGCGTTTCAATATCGTTACTGACGCGTCGATTTTCGGCTCACCGCATTACGCATTGTATGCGTTGATTTTTATCGATATCTGGCAGTGGACTCCATTTATGATGCTGGCGTTCTTTGCCGGTCTCCAGGCTTTGCCGTCAGGCCCTTACCGGGCTGCCTCGGTAGATGGCGCAGGTCCGTTCAGAACCTTTTTCAAACTGACCCTGCCGCTGTTGGCGCCCTTGCTGTTCATCATCAGTCTGTTGCGCATCATCGACGCCTTCAAGGTATTTGACACTATTTTTATCCTCACACGCGGTGGTCCTGGAACCTCGACTGAGGCGCTCAGTATTCTTGCCTACAAGATGACTTTCGATTTCTGGGATATCGGTCACGCTTCTGCAATGGCTGTTGTTGTCTGGATTATATTCTTTATCTTCTGCAATATATTCTATCAGGTTGCCAAGAAGAAGCTTAATGCATTCTGAGGATTATTGGTCATGAACAAGGTTTCTGCGCGAGAAAAAGCACTCTGGACCATACTGGCTGTCTTTTATGCTTGCATCGTTCTTATTCCGGTCCTCTGGCTGGTGACAATGGTATTCAAGCCGGCTGACGTCATGTTTGCACGGCCGACAGTATTCTTCTTTACGCCAACGCTTGCCAATTTCGATTACATCATTGAGCAGGGCTTTCTGGGCAATATGTTGACATCGCTGTTGCTTGGGCTGATTTCGACCTTGATGGTGGTCCTGATTGGCACGCCTGCAGCCTATGCATTCGCCCGCTTTGAGATGAAAGCAAAGGATGACCTGTTTCTTTTCATTCTTGCGACCCGCATGGCGCCGCCCGTCTGTCTGGTTATCCCTTTCTATCTGATCTACTCAAATCTTGGACTTCTTGATACGTTTTTTGGTCTCACCCTTGCCTATATGACGTTCAACTTGTCCTTCTATGTATGGGTGCTACGCAGCTTCTGCCGTGACTTGCCCGTGGAACTGGAGGAGGCGGCGGCGCTGGAAGGCTGGTCGAAGCTTCAGATTTTCTGGAAGATTATCTTCCCGTTGCTTAGAAACGGTATCGTTGCCACGTCCGTCCTTTGCTTCATCTTTGCATGGAATGAGTTCTTGTTTGCATTCATGCTCGGCGGGAAGTCGGTTCAAACGCTGCCTGTCGCCATTCCAAAGCTGATTACTGCCCAGGGCGTGCGCTGGGGTGAGGTTGCCGTTGTTGCAGTGATCGCCTTGACGCCTGTTCTTGCTGTAGTCGTCTTGTTGCAGCGCCATATTGTTCGCGGTCTGACCATGGGGGCAGTCAAGGGCTGATATATTTTATTATAAAAGTATAAAATATAGATTGTCTTTCTGCTTGGAATAAAGATCGCGAGTAATATTGGATTTATAATATGTAATGTAAGTAATAATAAATTCTGTGTCATAGATAAAAGTGGAGGAAATAATATGCGTTTTCTATCAAAATATCATAGCATGGCCATGGCGACGACCATGTTCTCGGTTTTGTTGGGAACTTCAGGACTAAGTGCTGAGGAATTCAATTACGCCGAGGCAGCCAAGCCTTATGCTGGCGTGACGATCACGGTGCTGGATGAAGTGACGCCGATGCAGGAGGCGCTGGCGAAAGTAGTGCCGGAATTCAGTAAGGAAACAGGCATTATCGTAAACTACGAGTTAATGAGCCATCTCGATGTGATCAACAAGGGCCAGGCGGACATGCTTTCGCGCGGCGGGGCCTATGACGGGGTCATGCTGCACGGCGCACAGATGGGACCGATGCTGGATGCCGAGGCCATCCGTTCGATTGATGATTTTGTGGCCGACCCGAAGCTTTCCAATCCGGATCTTGATCTTGACGACCTCATCCAGAGGCCGTTCCAGACCCTGGCTTTCTTCAAGGACAAGCAATATGGTTTCATCAACTGGAACTATAATCAGGTCTACTGGGCGCGTGCCGATCTTCTTAATCACGCCGGTGAAAAAGCTGCGTTCAAGGAAAAATACGGTTACGATCTCGGGCCTGCCCAGACGCTCGAACAAATGCGTGACATCAGTGAGTTTTTTACCCGCAAGCGTGGCGAGGAACTGATGGGCGAGCCGCTGACTGAAGACTTCTACGGTGTTGTGCTTGATGGGCTAAAAGGGGTAACCAGCCTGTGGCTTTATATCGGCAGTATCCTGCGCAACTTTGGTGGCGATATTGTCGACGCAGAAGGCAAGCCAGCATTCAACACGCAAGAAGTTGTTGATTCTCTGGCATATTGGGCCGAGCTATGGAAGTATTCACCGCCTGGAACGGCAGAGTATTCCATCATCGACGTTCCGACTGTGATGGGCAACGGTATTGCTGCTCAAACATTGGCATTCTCGGATTTTGTTCTTGGTGTTGACAAGCCTGGTGGTTCTTCCTTGCACGGCAGCTTTGTCTATGATGCGCCTCCGGTAAAGGAAGGCATGGATCCAAGCCGCTATTCTGCTGATGGAGAGCCGTCAATGATCGTCATCACGCAAGGCTCCAAAAATCCTGAAGCAACCTTCCTGTTTCTCCAGTGGCTGATCGAGAAGAAACAGCAGTCAGCTCTGTTTGAAGCTGGACAGGGAGGCGTACCGATCCGTGAAAGCTCATGGGCGGAGTTGAAGGATATGGATGGTGTCAATACCTCCTTGCTGGATGCCATGGCGCTTAGCCTGACCCGTGTTGACAGTAAGCCGTTGATACCGAATTACTTTCAGGTGATGGACGTTCTGGCCGAGATTGTTCAGCAAGTCGGTCTTGGCACGGTCTCACCGGAGGAAGGGGCTGCGCAAGGCCAGGCAGCACTTGAACGACTGTGCGGTGATGTTTGCCTGCTGCAATAATGAAAGTCTTTACCCTGAAATCAAGACACTGTTTCGGGGTCGGGACGTCTATTAAAACAACAGGTTAGCTTATTTCATCTGTTTCGTTGAAATAAGAAATGATCTGGGTGGCCACGGAGTGTCTATTCTCCGTGGCCTCTTAGAGCCTGTCTCTCGAACTGGGAACCAGTTTCGAGATAAAGACATGCGTAAAAACAAATACTTAAAGCAGGTTGCGTGAATCTGATAGATCACGACACGCTTTAGCATACCACATTTTCCAGGTTTCCAGAAAAAACCTGTTGGCAGGAGGCACAAATGGCAGAACGCGCTTATGGTGGATGCGCCAAGTATATTCAGCGTGACGGCGAGTTGGATCGTATTGGCCAACATGCTGCAACACTTGGGACATCTGCGCTGTTGATCGTGGATGGTTTTATCCTCGAGCGTTACGGTGAGCGTCTCCACAAAAGCTTTTCTGATGCTGGTGTCGAGGCTGCTGCGGAACGGTTTGGCGGGGAATGCTGGACTGGTGAGGTGGAGCGACTGAGTGAAATCGCCAGGCAGAACACAGTCCAGATGATCGTCGGGGTCGGTGGCGGCAAGACTGTTGATACGGCAAAACTGGTCGCCATGGAATTTGGACTGCGCCTGATAATCGTGCCCACGATTGCGTCCAGCGATGCGCCAACCAGTGCTATCGCCATGCGCTATCATGAAAACGGTTCCACTGACCGCTCGGTCTATTTGCCACGTCATCCCGACTTCGTCATTATTGATCCAAAGGTCGTTATTGAAGCGCCGGTGCGTTTTCTTGTTGCGGGTATGGGAGATGCGCTGACCACATGGTATGAGGCCCGCGCCAACCGGGATGCTGGCACCAAGAATTATATTGCCGGTGGGTATCGTGCGCCGATTGCGGGGCTGGCCATTGCGCGCCAGTGCCATGAGACACTCATGAATGACGGACGTGCGGCCAAGATTGCCGCCGAGAATGGCCGCTTGACGCCCGCCGTCCAGAATATCATCGAAGCCAATACGCTGCTGTCGGGTCTGGGGTTTGAAAACTGCGGCTGCTCGATCGCGCACGGGTTCCATAATGGAATGTCCATCTTGCCGGAAACGCACAGCATGTTGCATGGCGAAAAAGCTGCGTATGGCGTGCTCGTCCTGCTGGTGATGGAAGGGCGTCCGAATGAGGAAATCGAGGAAGCCTTTTCATTCTGCGAAGATATTGGATTGCCCACTACACTTGCAGATCTTGGCTTGGGAAATACCTCTGATGACGACTTGGCACGGGGAGCACGCGCTGCTTTGGGCGACAATGAGCCAACCCATTCCACAACGGCCGAACTGTCTGTCGAGAGCTTGCTTGCCGCTATCTATACAGTCGATGCATTAGGCCGCAAACGCCGTGAAACCGTAATCCGTTGATCGAGAGGGCGAAGACATGAACGAGAAAGCAGAAGCCGTCGAAAAAGAAGCTGATGTCGTCATCGTCGGTGCTGGGCCAAGTGGTGCGGTAGCCGCAAAGCGTCTGGCCGAGGCGGGGTTCTCGGTCATTTGCTTGGAACAGGGTGATTATCCTGACTATACCTTGGCGCGCTATAACGGCCTGGAATTTGAACTGATGAAGGATCGTTATTTCGATTCCAATCCGAACAATCGAGGCGGGGCAGGCGATTATCCCATCGATCTTAGCCAGTCGGAAATGGCGCCGCAGATGTGGAATGGCGTCGGCGGTTCATCTGTGTTGTTTGCTGGCTGCTGGCATCGGTTCCGGCCCAGTGATTTCCGGGTAAGAACTCTGGATGGTGTGGCCGATGACTGGCCAATAAGCTATAATGATCTGGCTCCGTTCTACGACCGCGTCTCCGCAGATTTCTCGGTTTCAGGCATTGAAGGAGATCCGGCCTATCCGCATTATGAAGTTCCACTGCCTCCTTTCGATCTGACCGCGATGGAGTGGAAGATGATCGAAGCCCATGACCGGTTGGGATGGCACTGGTGGCCCGGATCGAACGCCATTGCCACTGTTAAACATAATAATCTTGTGCCTTGCGTGCGTCGTGGCCGTTGTCTGTGGTCCTGCTTTGACGGTGCAAAGGCTACTCCAGATCGGACACATTGGCCGGTCGCGCGTCAACTGGGTGTGAAGCTTGTGACCGGCGCGCGCGTTTTGCGTATCGAAACGGGAGAAAGCGGGCTTGCGACAGGTGTTGTTTATGCGGATCGCAGCAATGGCACGCAACATTTTGTTCGTGGCGGTGTGGTGATCGTTTCGGCCAACTCGCTGGGTACAACGCGCCTGCTGCTCAATTCGGCCAACAATTCTCATCGTGACGGATTGGCAAACAGTTCTGGTCTGGTTGGCAAGCGGCTGATGATGCATCCCTATTCCGTTGTGACCGGACTCTTTGAGGATTTCTTCGAGACCTGGCAAGGGCCGTTCGGTCAAAGGCTCTATTCTCTGGAGTTTGCCGAGACGCGGCCGGAAACTGGTTTTGTGCGCGGGGCCAAATGGCAAATGATGGGAACTGGCGGGCCTCACAATGCTTTCAGCCCATTCCCGTGGGCTGATGATGTCCACTGGGGCAAGGATTTCCACAAGACGCTAAAAAGTCGCTTCGGGCGCTCCATTTCCTGGGGGATCATGGCGGAAGATCTGCCCGAAGAACGTAATATGGTTGTCCTCGACCCGGATCTGAAAGATGCCGATGGAATGCCTTGTCCCAAGGTTATTTATAGTTATTCGGACAACACCCGGAAGCTGGTCGACTTCAACATAAAGATGGCTTCCCAAGGGTTGCGAGAGGCTGGTGCCTATGAGGTCATCGAGGCGCCACTCATGCGGGAATCGGGATGGCACATGCTGGGTGCTTGCGTGATGGGCAATGATGCGTCGAAGTCCGTGGTTAATGCTTATGGCCAGACCCATGATGTGCCCAATCTCTACATCATGGACGGAAGCGTCATGCCGACCTCCAGTTGTGTCAATCCCACAGGTACGGTTGCAGCACTGGCCTTGCGTAATACTGAGGCCATAATCAATAACGCGCGTGAGCAAAAGACTGCTTAAAGCCTTTATCTGAAATTTATAAACCAGATTCAGGACAAATAAATTAGTAAAAACAATAGTTTAAAGTCTTTGTCCTGAGCTGGGAGTGGAGAGGATTATGCAAGAAACCATCAAGGAAGCTTCGACAAACGCGGAAAAGAAGAGGCTTATCGAGGCTAAAATTGAACAATTGCACGCACGTCTTGTCTGGGTTGCGGATGCGCTGATCCCTAGTGATCCGGAAGGTGTCATGCCGTCAGCAAAGGAAGCCGGGGTGGTCGATAAATACCTTGCCCGTGCGCTTCTGCTGCGTGACGATATGGCCGATCAATTCTTTGCCGATATCGAGGGCTTGCCCAATGATGCGCCCGCTGATGGTCTTGCCGAATTGACTGCTTTGGGTGCGGGCTTTGGGCGCATCAGCCGTTTGGTTTCAGGGGCGTATTTTCTTGATGAGGAACTGACGGGCCGATTGCAGTATCGGGGTCAGGAAGAAATTGTGCGGGATCAGGATTATGATCCCATGATTGCCGCCATAGAAACGGTCCTCAATCGCGGCCAGCTTTACGTCGACGCTCCAGACGATTGATTAAAGCGTGTCGCAATCTTTCAGATTCACGCGATTCTCTTTAAGTGCTTGTTTTTACGCATGTCTTTATCTCAAAACTGGATCTTAAGTTCGAGAGACAGGCTTTAGAGCACCGTGCGTCCGACAGGACGCACGGTGCTCTAATCTCTTGTTTTAGCCGCATTTCTGCGACGCAAGACGTTTCCGTCTGTACTCACAAAATGCTCTAGATGATGCCATCTGTATTCATGAAACTCTCTGGAGACGTGCTGTCTATGCCGGTTTGCGTGCCAGCATGGTGGCAAATTGCAATTGTGCGCCATTGTGCATGGTGCCGAGATTTTCATTGTATTTGAGCATTTCCCAGCCCTGATACATCGCTCTGAGCTGGTTTTCCTGCAAAATGAATGGAAAGCCGACCGGGCATGGATGGGCGGCTGTGTCCATGGCGCAAACGATCAGATTATAGCCGCCGGGCAAGGTGCGATCCTGCATATCGGCAAGAACGGCCTCAACCCGGTCCGGGTTCAGAAACATCAGGGTTACAGTGCAGGCAATAAAGCCGTAATCGGCATCCAGCCCGGCCTGATCGATGTCGTAAACGCGCGCGTCGATATTGGCGATGCCTTCCTGCTCAACAATTGATTGCAGCATCTGGATGGCGTTGGCATTTTTGTCCACGGCAGTGACATGAAACCCCAACTGGCTCAAATACAGGGCATTGCGGCCATTGGAACAGCCCATGTCGAGTGCCTTGCAAGGTTGGATATGCTGGCAGGCATTGACCACTTCGCTATGGGGCGGGTTCAGGCCGTAGCGGCTGTTGAGGTCTGTCATGTCTGGCTCCGCAAAATGCGTTCTTAGTTCTTTGTTTTTACGCATGCTTTAAAGCGCGTCGCTTTTTTCACAGGTTCACGACACCCCAATAATATGCATTGATAATGCATGTTATTGGCGGCAGCAATTGGGGCATGATGCCACAATGGCTCTAAAAGGGGTGTTGTGCCTGCAAAAAAGGCTGCTGATCAGTTGAAATGATCGGCTCTGCCGGACACGGATTGATCCGTTCTGCCTTTTTCTTCAGAAAGTTTTGCACGTGCTGTCGTTGCTGTTGCCAAGGGCAGCGAAGCGCCAAGCAGTTCAATGCCGCCATCCAGCGCCGGATCGTTGAGCAGCATGGGCTGTGTGCGATCAATATTGACCGGATGCTCAACACTGTCGGTTGCAGGTGCAAGCAGTTCTGGTTCTGCCGCTGTTGCGTTTGGAGACGCCAGACCAAGCAGCTTCAAGAGGGGTTTTTCGGTATAAAATGCCACCTTGCGCCTGCCAGCGCGTGTCATGTTGATGCCGTCCTCGGTGCGAAGCGCGACCGGCTGGCCGTTAATGTCGGGGCCTCTGGAGATGAAAGCGCCATTTTCATCAACAAAACCTTCCCATATGTCAACGAATTCACCGCCCGTATTTTCAGCGGCATCGCGGTAAATTTCGTTCAAGGCCAGCATGTCGGATGTCATGCTTCCGGGACGAAAAGAGGGCAATCCCACCCATAAGAAAGGCAGTTTTGCATTGGTAAAATGCTGGCCGAAATCGAGGGTGCGCTTTTTGTATTCCTGTTTCCAGCCTTCGGTTTGCGGTGCCTGGCTTGTATCGCCGGTTTTTATCGGCTGGCGGTCATTGGAGCCCATCATGATCAGCACGACGGCGGGTTTTTCTGCTTTGAGTATGGCGCCGATCTGGCCGGGCCAGTCATAATAATCGTCACGCACAAGACCGGAAGATCCGTTGGAGCGGTCAATGACGCGCACAGTGGAATTTTCTGCAAAGATCGTGGTCAGCCCATCGGCAAGACCACTGGCCATGAAATCGCCGACAACCAGCACAATGCGGGCATCTGCATCTTTTGCGATGGTGGGGGCAGGGGGAGCCGCCGGTTTGCTGGGGGTGGTCTTTCTGGTGCGGGGTGTTTTGGCTTTTTGTTTCTTCTGTTGTGGGACTTTGGCAGGAGGTTCGACCCGTTCGGCGCGGCGTGGTGAAAACAATTTGCGCAGCCATGGGCGCAATTGAGTGTCTTGCGCATAGGCAAAAGAGGATGTGTGCACAATTGCGCCTGCGCCAAGAGACAGCACAACAAGGCCCGCCAGCACGGGCCTTGCATATTTTGCGATCCGTTGAGCCAGAGGCCTCGTCAAGCCGTCTCTCCCTGAAACCAAAATGTGTCGCTTTTCTTTCAGATTCACGCGATGCGCTTTAAGCCTTTGTTTTTACGCATGTCTTTACCTCGAAACTGGCTTCCAGTTCGAGAGACAGGCTTTAATTTTTACGTAGCCGTGACAGCACTTCCATGCTTGGGTGGCCATCCTGCTGCATTCCCGCCTGTGCCTGAAAAGCGATAATCGCCGCCCTTGAGCCAGAGCCGATCTTACCATCGAACTTTCCGGTATAGTAGCCATATTGGGACAGGCGCTGTTGCAATTCCTGACGTTCACCAAAGCTGAGCTTGGTGAAGGGGCGGTTCCAGTCCCGCACCAACCCGCCATAACCGGCGATCTGGTCAGCAAGCAGGCCAACGGCCAGCGCATATTTATCGGCATTGTTATAGCGCTTGAGGACCGAGAAATTCTTGATCATCAAGAAGGCTGGTCCCTGACGGCCATCCAGCACCTTCAATTCGGCCTGTTCTGAGCCATTGGGGAAGGCTTTGCCATTGGCACGGGTCACGCCGATTTCTGCCCATTTGTTGAGCGACATGGAACCGGCGGGAAATTTGCGACCAGCAGGCAGCACCACCTCATAGCCCCAGGTGCGCCCGCTTTGCCAACCGTTCTTGGCCAGCAGATTGGCCGCTGTCGCCAGTGCATCAGGCACAGAAGTCCAGATGTCGCGCTTGCCATTGCCGTCCATATCCACCGCATAAGCCTGATAGCTTGTGGGGATGAACTGGGTGTGGCCCATGGCCCCTGCCCAGGAGCCGGAGAGATGGCTGACATCGATGTCGCCAGATTGCAGAATTTTCAAGGCGGCAATGAGCTGGGTCCGGGCAAATTTGGCACGGCGCTTGTCGCCATAGCCAAGCGTGGCCAGTGAACGCACCACCGAGCGCATCACATCCTGCCGCTTGAGGATTTCGCCATAGTTGGATTCCATCGACCAGATGGCCAGCAGCGTATAGCGATCCACACCAAAGCGTTTTTCGATGCGGTCCAGCCATGGCTTCCACTGGCGCGCCATTTCGCGCCCGGTTGCAACCGATTCATCGTGAACACGATTGTCGAAATAATCCCATGTCGGAGCGGTAAATTCGGGCTGGAAGCGGGCTTTTTCAAGCACCACCGGATCAATTTCAGTCACACCGCGAAAGGCGCGGTCATAGGTGGCGCCGGACACGCCGTTTTGGATGGCGGTATTGCGGAAATCCGAGACCCATTTACGAAAACCGGCATCGGCAAAAGCTGCGCCTGCCGGTAACAGCAAGGCACATGACAGGCCAGCCACGGTCAGGGCTCGCAAAAACGGGCGGGCTTTGTGATCGGACATTCAACTCTCCTGAAAATATGCCGGGAAGCCTGACAATATCCAGATTGGGTTAGGATTTGGTTTACCATAGGCTGGATTTGGAACGAAAATATGGATGCAGAATTCAGCATGTGGGCGAGAGAGCAAAGAAGGCTCTGACAGTTTGTTTTTCGTCTTTCCAAAGCCACCATGCTATTGCATGACCCATATGGCGGCAGATTATCGAGAAAGTGAGATGCTTGAACTATGAAGAAAATAAGAAAGGCTGTGTTTCCCGTTGCCGGGTTGGGCACGCGCTTCCTTCCGGCCACCAAAGCCATTCCAAAGGAAATGCTGACGGTGGTGGACCGGCCAGTCATTCAATATGTGGTTGATGAAGCCCGCGAAGCGGGAATTGAGCATTTCATTTTCGTCACCGGACGCAACAAGGCGGTGATTGAAGATCATTTTGATATTCAGTTTGAGCTTTATGACACGCTGGAGCAGCGCGGAAGAACTGAAGTTCTGGAGCGCCTGCAACAGCTTCAGCCTTTGCCGGGCCAGACCAGTTTTACCCGCCAGCAGGTGCCGCTGGGACTGGGGCATGCTGTCTGGTGTGCGCGCGAACTGGTGGGTGATGAGCCTTTTGCCCTGCTCTTGCCCGACATGATCATGCAGTCGCGCAAAGGCTGCCTTGCCTCAATGGTGGAGCTTTATGAAAAGACCGGCTCCAATATCGTTGCGGTTCAGGAATGTGACCCGGCCGAGACCCATAAATACGGTATTGTCGGGCGCGGTGAGACGGCTCATACCGGCTTTCAGATTACGGAAATGGTCGAAAAACCGGAACCGGGCACAGCCCCTTCCAATCTCTACATCAATGGCCGCTATATATTGCAGCCGCAGATTTTCGATATTCTGGCAGGACAGACACAAGGGGCAGGCGGTGAAATCCAGTTGACCGACGCCATGCTGCGTCTGGCCAGAGATCAATCCTTTTATGGCTATCGCTATGAGGGCCACACTTATGATTGCGGCTCGCCGGAAGGCTTTGTCGAGGCCAATGTGGCCTTTGCCCTGTGGCGCAAGGATTTGAACGCGACAATTTCTGCTTCTATCCGCTCGCTGCTGGATGAAATCAAGCCTGCCTGACAAAGCCTGCCAGATAAAACCTGAATGGAGGGGCTGCGCAGATCAGCGCCGCCCCGTTATTCCTAAAAAGAGGCTGTTTGTTCTGGTATCGCGCCCGGCAATGTTGCTGTTGAGCGTTTCATGGCGGGCGCGCATGGTCAGCCCGGCATAGCGGTTCATCCACCAGGTAAGGCCAGCCTGTGCCGTATAGATCAGGTCGCGCTCATTGGAGCCGCTATAATTGCGCCATTCAAAGCCCAGCAACGCATCAGCGATCAGATTGGCGCGAATCTGGCGCTGGCCATTCAGTTGCAAGGTGTACAGCACCGAGCCGCTTTCACCCGGTGCGGTTGCGCCTTCAAAGCTGGTGGAGCCGCGCAAACCAAGATCGGTGCCGCGTTGTGGCGACCATCTGATATTTGCGTCGATCGTGGCGGCAGACAGGGGGTTGAGCCGGTCATCATCAAAACTCTCACGCAACCAGCCTGCTGCAATTTCGCCGCTGAATTTTTCGCCCAGGTTAAATTCGGTGCCGATACTGGCTCCTGTCCGGTCAGAGGAGCGGCGATAGCCGCCGGGATCGGTGGCTTCATCATAAAGGCGTCGGCCGCCTTCAATCTGCATGAAAGGCGTGAGGGCAGGAGAAATTTCATAACCTGTGCGCAGTCGTGCCGTATAAAGTGTGGAATTGCGATGTTTCTGGGAAAGCGTTCCACCGCCAGCCAGCCTGGCATCCTGATAGAGGCTGCGCTCACTTTCGCCTGAAAGGCCAAGCCGCAGTTTGCCCACGGATTTTTCAACGCTGATGCCGCCATTGATCTGATGGCGTGTCGGTTGCGAGGCAATACCGGGAATGGCCAGTGGTGAAGAGGCTGATTGAGGTGCTGCTTCATAGCCAAGTCTGGCGCTGGCTTGCCATTCATGGTCGAGATCGAGATCGAGCACGGCATCAAGGCGGCCGCGTACATCCTTCAGATGCTGACCCGAGAGCGATCTGCGCCATGTGGTGGTGCCGGTCATTTGCGCGGAGTGCCGGCTCCAGTTTGAATCGGCGCCCAGACGCAACGTCGTTTCGGAAATGATTGCGGAATTTCCTGTTGCACTGCCATCGGCATTGGACGTGGCAGTCAGCCCCTGTTCAATCATCGGGCGCAGCAGGAATGTGCCAAGCGCTACGCCCGGTGCTGCAAAATCCTCATCTGCTGACGCGGCGGCGATATGTTCAATCGATCCGGTCGGCGGTTCGCGCAGGTTTTGGCGCGCCTCTTCATCAAGACCAAGGGAAATTTCACGCGCGTTTGCAGGGGCTGTGCTTGGGGCCTCTTCGATTGTGATGCTGGGCTCGGGACGGGGCTGAGGGGGAGGAGCTTCATCCAGCGGTGCATCCACCAGCGGTTCAATGCCTTGTTGTGCATCCCGATTGTCATCAATTGTGTCATTTGCAGCAGCAGTCATTGGCCGGGCTGGCCGTATCGCAGCACGCATATCCTGTGCGCGTAAAATATCAGGCACAAGCGGCTCGCTCATATTCCTGCGCAGTTCCATGTCCTGCGCCTGAACCACAATTGTGGGCACAAAAATGCTGGTGGTGAGCAGAAGCAGCGACAGCTTCTTCACACGCCGGACGATTCCCGATGTGGATTTCAAACGCGGCATCACGACCTCGAAGGCGCAAGCGCGCCATGCTTACCGAACCGTAAACGGGGATGGTTAATGGAGGGTTGAAATGGCGTTTCTGGCTATAAAAAAGCGCAAATTATTGGACAGGAGAAGCCTGACGCGCTAATCGCAGGCTCATGAATACATCTGATCATCAGCGCGCCATTCTAGAATCGGCGCTTAGAACCCTCACAACCGGGCAGGATGGGCTGAATGCTCTGGCCAGCGCTTTACAAAACGGGCTGGCAACGCCGTTTCGTGAAGCGGTGGATATGATTACCGCCATCAAGGGGCGGGTGATTGTCACCGGCGTTGGAAAAAGCGGCCATATCGGCTCCAAGATTGCGGCAACGCTGGCCTCAACCGGAACACCGGCTTTCTTCGTTCATCCTTCAGAAGCCAATCATGGTGATCTGGGCATGATTGCGCCTGATGATGCTATCATTGCGCTTTCATGGTCGGGGGAGACGGCGGAATTGAAGGGCATTATTGCCTATGCCAGCCGTTTTTTGATTCCCTTGATTTCCATTACGTCCGGTGAAAATTCTGCGTTGGCACGGGCCTCGCAAGTGGTTTTATTGTTGCCGCGGGTGCAGGAAGCCTGCCCGCATGGGCTTGCGCCGACCACCTCGACATTGTTGCAGCTTGTCATTGGCGATGCGCTGGCCATTGCTCTTCTGGAAACGCGCGGCTTTACGCCGGAACATTTTCACACCTTCCATCCGGGTGGCCAGCTTGGCGCAAATCTGATGCGCGTAGCCGAAATCATGCGGGTGGGCGACCAGATTCCAATTGTTTGCCCCGGCACCAAAATGCCGGAAGCCGTTGCCATGCTGGCGCGCAAGCGTGTCGGTTGTGTCTGCGTGGTGGGCGATGACGGCAAGCTGCAGGGCATCATCACCGATGGCGATCTTGCCCGCAATCTGCACCGCAATCTTGCCGAAACCGTGGTGGATGACGTGATGTCACGCGCGCCCAAGACAATCGAACCGGATATGTTTGCCGGTGCGGCTGTTGCACTGCTTAATCAGCACGCCATCAGTGCTTTGGTGGTTGCCGAAGAAGGCCGCCCGGTTGGCATTGTGCATTTTCATGATCTGCTGCGGGTGGGGGCGGCTTAATCCAATAGCGCTTCCACCGTCAGTTCCAGAGCGGTGCTGGCAACACCTGTTACCCGGACACGTGTTCCAGCAGGCAGATCGGGGCCGGTGACCCGCCATAGCGTGTCGCCAAGCTGGATGCGCCCGCGCCCGTTCTGGATCGGCTCATTTAATGTTGCGGTGCGGCCAATCATCTGCTCACTGCGCCGGTTGAGCAGCGGCTGGTCGGTGTTTTGCTGTCGCGCCATGGCGATCTTTTTGCCGAAATAGGCGCAAGCCAGTGACAGGAACAGGAAGCAAAGCACCTGGACCTGCCAGACCCAGAAGGCACTTTCCCAAAGCAGCAGTGACAATGCCCCGATGATGAGGGCGGCAATGCCGATCCACAACAGATAAACGCCGGGCATGATGATTTCGAGGCCGAGCAGGATGAGGGCAAATGTTACCCAGCTCCATGGCCCGAATTCAAGAATGAGGCGCGCAATCATGGTTTTTCGCTCAGTTGTCGGTTGAGCGCATCACCGGCGGGCGCGCCGCCGGCTGGCGTGGCACGGTGCTGGCGGCGCTACCGCCACCACCACTGCCATTGCCAAAAAGCTCTTTGCTGATGGCGCCAATACCGCCCAGCGTGCCGATCAGCGAGGACGCCTCCATCGGCATCAGCACCACTTTGGAATTGGTGGCGGAGCCGATTTGCGCCAGTGCCTCGGTGTATTTTTGGGCAACAAAATAATTCAGCGCCTGAAGGTCGCCTTGCGAGATGGCGTCTGAGACCACCTGAGTGGCGCGCGCTTCAGCCTCAGCTGCACGTTCGCGCGCTTCCGCGTCCCGGAAAGCAGCTTCACGCCGCCCTTCAGCCTCCAGAATCTGGGATTGCTTGAGCCCTTCGGCGGTCAGAATCTGGGCGCGCTTGTCGCGCTCGGCCATCATCTGGCGGGCCATGGATTCAACCAGATTGGCAGGCGGATTGATGTCCTTGATCTCGACACGGGTGACCTTGATGCCCCAGGAATGTGCCGCCTCGTCAACGACGCGCAGCAGGCGTTCATTGATCGTATCGCGGTTGGACAAAAGCTCGTCGAGGTCCATGGACCCCATGACGGTGCGGATATTGGTCATGGTCAGGTTTAAAATGGCGTTTTGCAGACCAGAAACCTGATAGGCGGCCTGTGGGGCGCTCAGGATCTGATAGAAGGCAACACCATCGACGGCAACGATGGCGTTGTCGCGGGTGATGATTTCCTGGGTGGGCACATCCAGCACCTGCTCCATCATGTTCATCTTTGCGCCAATGCGGTCGATGAAGGGGATGATCAGGTTAAGGCCGGGAAGCAGGGTGCGCGTATAGCGACCAAAGCGCTCGACAGTGAAATTAAAGCCCTGCGGAACGGTCTTGATGCCGGCAAACAAAACCAGCAGCACAAGAGCTGCCAGCACCAAGATCACAATATCAAATCCTGCAAACATTCAGGTCTTCCTCAATCACATTGCCACGCCCCTTGCTAACCCTTAAGGGTATTTAAGGGTCGTGACAATGTGGAGTGATGGGCTTCAAGCGATTGGCCTGAAGTGGCAGGCGAAGGAAAATTTTCTCAGGCCCAGCCAGCCAGTTCGCGTCGCACCAGTGTTTCGATGATTTTCATGCCGTCAGGACTGTCGTTCAGGCAGGGAATATGGCTGAATTTTTCGCCACCGGCATGGGTGAAATCCTCGCAAACCTCGCGCCCGATCTCATCCAGTGTTTCGATGCAGTCCGAGACAAAGCCCGGATTGAGCACGGCAATGCGCTTGACGCCTTCGCCAGCCAGCTTTTTGACGGTTGCGTCCGTATAGGGCTGCAACCATTCCTGTGCGCCAAAGCGTGACTGGAATGTGGTGATGAGCCTGTCTTCGCTCCAGCCGAGTTTTTCACGCACCAGCCGCGTGGTTTCAAGGCAATGGAGGCGATAGGGGTCGCCCTTGTCGGAAAAGGCTTTGGGAATGCCGTGATAGGAGGCCAGAACGACTTCCGGTTCAAAATCAAGTGTCGCCAGATGATTGCGGATCGAGTTGGCCAGCGCCTCGATATAAAGCGGCTCATCATAATAGGGCGGCACGCTGCGGATGGCCGGTGCACGGCGCATCTTCATCAGGGCGCGAAACAACTGGTCATTGGCGGTTGCCGTGGTGGTTGCCGAATATTGCGGATAAAGCGGAAAGGACAGGATGCGGTCGCAGCCGCGATCAACCAGTTTTTTGGCCACGCTGGCGGTTGAAGGGTTGCCATAGCGCATGGCCCAGTCAACATTGACATTGCCCAGATCGCGCAAGGCCGCGCCCAGTCTGTCACCCTGAGCGCGGGTGAAGGTGCGCAGAGGCGATTCATTGCGTTCGCGATTCCAGATGCGGGCATAGTTTTCGCCAACCTTTTTGGGCCGCAAGGTCAGCACCAGGCCATAAAGGATCGGATACCAGAGAAATCTGCTCATCTCGACAATGCGCGGATCAGACAGAAATTCCTGCAAATAGCGCCACATGGGCTTGTAGCCAGTGCCATCCGGGGTGCCCAGATTGATGAGCATGACGCCCACTTTGGCAGTGCGGGTGGTGGCCGTGGTTTCGGTCTGGTCGCTATGGGTCATGCAGTTCGCCTTCTTTACGAACCGCAGAAACTAGCGTCCTGCAAAAAGGATGCAATGCTGCGTGAAGCCGCACCTGCCTCATATTTTTTCAAAATGGATCAGGCTCTGCGGGTCAGTACGAAATTCTGGCCGGTGACGCTGGTGCAGTTCAACTGGCTGGTGGAGACCATCAGGCAATTGAAGCTGATCGGGGTCTGGCGGATCAGTGAGGTGCCATTGATCTCGACCGAGGTCGGGCCGGTCATATGATAGCTGCCATCGGAGAGCTTTTGCCCGGTATCGGTGGCGACAGTCTGGAATGTGCCGTTGCTGAAGGTGGAAAGGCCGGTGCCTTGTGCGTCAATCCATGCCCCTTCAACGCCGCTGCGCGTAAAGCTGCCGCCACCGGAAGGGGGAGGCGGGCTCGATGTGCAGGCAGCAAGCGCGCCAGATACAGCCACAATAAAGGCTGCTGTCATGATTTTACGGGGATTGTTCATGTCGCACGTCTCCTCGGCTCTCTTGTCAATTGCGCGATTTTTTCACGATTGCAAGACACAGATGAGTATGGTGCATGTATTATCGCAAAGACAAGCAGGCGCGAATAAGGCCGCGCAAAGAATTTCCAACAAAGATTTTTTGCGCCATTTGCAGGCTTTCTGGTGTGACAATGCCTTCCACGGCACGGCCTTGTGCAATCAATTCGCCGCGCAACACACCGGCCAATACCCCGCAGGCTAGCGGCGGCGTGGTTAAAACCGCATTGCCCATATCGACAAACAGGCTGGTAATCGTGCCTTCGCATATCTGGCCGCGTTCATTTTGCAACAGGACTTCATCGGCTTGCGCAGGCGCATATTCGGCGCGGGCGCGTTCATAAAGCGCGCGTTGCGTTGTTTTATGGCGTATCAGGGGATTTTGCGAAGAAAGCTGCGTTTTGGCCAGTTTCAGGGTCCAGATTGTGTTGTGAGCCAGTGGCTGAAAAGGCTGGGCGCTTGCCTCGACCTGCCCGTCAGGGCCAAGCAGCAGCCGCATGCGCTGCGGCGTGTTTTTGTTGACAATTGCTTGTTCCAGAGCCTGTGCGGCCTTGTTGGTGTCACAGGCAAAACCCAGCTCTTTTGCCGAAAGTGCAAGACGTGCCAGATGCCGGTCCAGCCGCAGAAAGCCGCTTTGCGGCTGCCAGCGCAATGTCTCGATTAGCTGGAAGCGGGAAGCGTTCCGGTTGCAAAGCGGGCTTTCAGCAGACATTCGCGATATTCCTCCTCAGCGGTGGAATCAAATACCACGCCGCCGCCGACATTGTAGATGGCCTCACCGCTGGCAAAGAGCGAGAGGGTGCGGATGGCAACGGAAAAGCGCATTTTTCCACTAGGTGCGACCCAGCCAATGGCGCCGCAATAGACATCGCGTGGATGGCCGTCTTCCAGATCGTGCAGGATTTCCATTGCCCTGATCTTGGGGGCGCCGGTAATCGAGCCGCAGGGAAACAGGGCGGCAAAGATGCGGCGCAGCGACAGGTCGGGCAAAAGTTTTGCCCGCACCCGGCTCACCATCTGATGAACCGTGGGGTAGCTTTCGATGCGAAACAGTTCCGGTACATTGAGCGAGCCAACTTCACTGATCAGCGAAATATCATTGCGCAACAGATCGACAATCATCCGGTTTTCAGCCTGATTCTTGGCGTCATTGCGTAAAAACTCTTTCAACTGGGCGTCCTGTTCAGGGGTTTTTCCACGCGGGGTGGTGCCTTTCATCGGGTGGGTTTCAATCCAGCCCTCGTCATCGACTTCAAAAAACAATTCGGGCGAGCGTGACAACACGACAGGGTCAGGACCCAATGCCGCCAATGCGCCATAACGCACCGGCTGGCGGGCGGTGAGCGCATCAAAGGTGGCCTGCTTGTTGCCTGACCCCAGCTTGTCAATTGACCATTGCGCATGGATGGGGAAGGTCAGATTGCCCTGATAGCAATCGCCTTCGCGCAAATGCCGGTGCAGGCGTAAAAAACGTTTTTCATAATCTGCAAATGACCAACTGGCCTGCGCCTCATGGATTGGCTCGTGACTGGCGGCTTGGGGGGAGGCAAAAACATCGCGGTCTTGCGGAGCATCAAAAATGCCGATGCACAGCAAGGGCGCGCGCCGGTTGTGGGCAAGCATTGGCGTCAATTTTGGTTCCAGCAGATAGCCTGCCTCATAAGAGACATAGCCTGCCAGCCATTTGCCGTTTTCATGGGCGGCTTGAAGGCGCTGCCATGCATCTTCAAACCCATCGGCTTCAAAAGGCATGACGATGTCTTCAGGCTGCGCAAACAGCATTTCGCGCCGGGCCAAATCGTCACGAAACAGGATGAAGGGAGCGGAGGTCACGCTAAAAAAACCTGTCTCAATCTGCCTTGTCGAGGGCTTCAAGCTCGTCGATCAGCGAGGCGATGACCCCAAGACCGCCTTGCCAGAAACCGGGATCGGCAGCATCAAGCCCGAATGGTTTGAGCAATTGCGAGTGATGTTTGGTGCCGCCAGCGCGCAACATGTCAAAATATTTTTCCTCAAAGCCGCTCTCTGAATTTTGATAGACGGCATAGAGCGAGTTTACCAGACAGTCGCCGAAGGCATAGGCATAGACATAAAAGGGTGAATGGATGAAATGGGGAATATAGGCCCAGAAGGTTTCATAGCTTTCATGCAGGCGAATGGCTGGCCCAAGACTCTCGGCCTGCACCTCCATCCAGAATTTTCCCAATTGCTCGGCTGTCAACTCGCCATTGCGGCGCTCGGTATGCACCTTGCGTTCAAATTCATAAAAGGCGATCTGGCGGACCACGGTGTTGATCATGTCCTCCACCTTCTGGGCAAGCATGGCCTTGCGCTCACGTTTGTCGGTGGTGCGCTCCAGCAGCGAGCGGAAGGTCAGCATCTCGCCAAAGACGGAAGCGGTTTCAGCCAGTGTCAGCGGCGTGGCGGCCATCAGCGCTCCCTGACCACCAGCCAGAACCTGATGCACGCCATGGCCAAGCTCATGGGCCATGGTCATCACATCGCGCGGCTTGCCCATATAATTGAGCAGTACATAAGGATGGGCCGACGGCACCGTCGGGTGAGCAAAAGCGCCGGGCGACTTGCCGGGGCGGGTTGGCGCATCAATCCAGTTGCGGTCAAAAAACTGGCGGGCAATATCGGCCATTTGCGGTGAAAAGCCGTGATAGGCATCAAGCACCGTGGCTTTGGCCTCGTCCCAGCCAATCACTGCCTGCGGTGTTTCGGGAAGCGGGGCGTTGCGATCCCAGTGGTTCATCACATCCATGCCAAGCCAGCGCGCCTTCATCGCATAATAGCGGTGCGACAGCTGTGGATAGGCTGTTTGCACCGCACTGGCCAGCGCGTTCACCACGTCACGTTCCACCCGGTTGGCCAGATGGCGGGAATCGGCAATATCGTCAAAACCGCGCCAGCGGTCGGAGATTTCCTTGTCCTTGGCCAGCGTATTGGTGATGAGGGTGAAGGTGCGGATATTTTGTGAAAACGTGTCAGCCAGCGCTTCCGCGGCCTTGCGGCGTACCTCACCATCCGCATCCTGCAAGCGGTTGAGGGTCGGCTCCAGCGTAAGCTCCTGCCCGTCCAGCGTAAAGCGCAGGCCGGTCATGGTTTCATCAAACAGGCGGTTCCATGCACCGCGCCCGGTGACAGATTTTTCAAGAAAAAGCTGCTCTATCCGGTCTTCAAGCTGAAACGGTTTTTCCTTGCGCAGATCTTCCACCCATGGCCGGTAGTGGCCAAAGCCGGGATCTTGCGCCAGCGCCTGCTCAATCAGCGCATCATCGATCTGGTTCAGTTCCAGCCCGAAAAACAGCAAATATGCGCCAATATCGGTCAGTTTCTGCTGCACATCGCCATAGAATTTGGCATGCACCGGATTGGAGGTGTCGCCTGCATATAAAAGTCCGGCATAAGAGCCGATGCGCCCGGCCAGTTCGTCAAGCGCTTCATAGCCGCGCATGGCTTCACCCAGCCCGCCAGAGCCTGCCTGTGCAGCTTCGCTTGCCAGTTTTCCTTTCCAGCGCTCTTCAAAGGCAACAGCATCGCTGGCCGCTTTTTCCAGATCATGTTTCAGTTCGGGCGCATCGATACCGCTATAAAGATCGGCAAGGTTCCATTCCGGCAGGTTGCCAAGCCCGGCCTCTCCCTGGCTGGTGGATGCGGGAGTGGTGGCTGCGGGGGTGGTGGAGGCGGCAAACTGTCTGTGCGGAAAACGGGGCATGAGAAACCTTTCAGGAAAAGTCTGCGGGGCAAGGGCCAGCTTGATGCGAAGTAATTCATTCACCGGCTTTTTGAAATCTTATTTAGAAGCCTGCATCATTGTGTACCATAGGAAAAAACAGGGAAGCATCGAGATGGCAGTGCAGGCGATGCGGCTATAGTGCTGGAGGTGACAGGGCCTGACCTTCATCATGCGTTCATCATGTGTTAACCACGTGCCGACCTGCACTTTTCTGGCCCTGTCTTTGCCACGGTGTTACCGTAATTGGACTTCAATAAGTGTTGATTAACCATTAGGATCGATATTTGGATTTGATGAATCCATTCCGTTTGCTCAGATTCGAGAGACAGACGGCAGCCTGCAAGGCGTTTTGATTTGAACAGAAGCGAACGGTATACAAATCCCCGGCGTATGAGCGCTAGCATTGCCAGATGGCTGATGGCAGCAATTTGTGCTTTGGGTTTTTGCGCGGCTTTGGCGCCTGCTGCACAGGCGGAAGTGCGAACGCTCAAGCTTCATAATCTGCATACGAAGGAAAAGGCCGAGATCATCTTCAAGCGCAATGGTCGCTATGATCAGGCGGGTCTGAAAAAACTGAATGTGTTTTTGCGCGACTGGCGTCGCAATGAACCCACCAAGATGGATCCGCGCCTGCTTGATCTGGTGTGGGAAGCACACCGCGCTTCCGGTTCACGCGATTATATCCATGTCGTCAGCGCCTATCGCTCACCGGCGACCAATTCCATGCTGCGGGGCCGCTCTTCCGGCGTGGCCAAGAAAAGCCAGCATATGCTGGGCAAGGCGATGGATTTTTACATTCCAGGCGTGCCGCTGAAGAAGCTGCGCGATATTGGCCTGAAAATGCAGGGCGGTGGTGTCGGTTATTATCCGCGCTCCGGCTCGCCCTTTGTCCATATGGATGTCGGCAATGTGCGCCATTGGCCGAGCATCAGCCGCAAGGAACTGGCTGGCATTTTCCCCAATGGCAAGACATTGCATATTCCAAGCGATGGCAAACCGCTGCCGGGTTATGAACAGGCCATGGCTGCCTATAAATCGCGCAATGCAGCAGGTGCGCCTGCCATTGCGCTTGCAGGCCCGACCACATCTGGTGGTAGATCAGGTAAATCCGGCGGACTGCTGGCTACTTTGTTTGGCGGCGGCGCCGATGAGGAAGAAGATAACAATGTAACCGTGGCCGCGGCCCCGACGCCAAAGAAGGCAACCGCACCGGCGCAAAAACCGGCGGCGCGCCCGCAAGGCAATTTGCCGGGCATTACCGTGTTGTCGCCTGACCAGACCAACCGGGCAGCTATTCCTCAACAAGTGGAAGAGCCGCAAACACCTGAAACGATTATTGCAGCCCTGCCCATACGCAGCATTCCGCTGCCGGGGGCCGCACCGCGCCCGAAGGTGGATTTGGGCATTGCACAGCCTGTAACGCCTGACACGGTTCCATTTGGTGTAGCTGACACCAGTCCGGTTCAGGCGGCAGCGCTTGTCGCTGAGGCTGAAAATACGCCTTTTGCACAGGCGGATGTCTTGGCTGCCATACCTGTGCCAAGCTTGCGTCCGCAGGATGCGGGCGTGTCTGACGAGGCGCCGCAGCTTCTGGCGCTGGCCGAAGTGGAAACGGCTCTGCCGAGTACGCGCCCGAATGATGTGGCCGCAAATGATGAAGTCAATGATGAGGTCAGGGCATTGCTGGAAAAAGCAGCCAATGATGAGGACACTGTGGTTGCAGCCATCCCCACTTTGCGCCCGGCTTTTGACGAGACAGAAAATATATCAACCGCTGCTGTCAAGACGACGGGCAAATCAGCCCGCCCGACGGCCGATGCCGCCAGGCCTGAACCAAAGGCTGTGCTGGTTGCGGCCGAGCCGAAGCTGGCGCGCTGGGCGCTCAATTCAGGCGATTATGTCGTCAGGGCGTCACAGGAAACGACAGCGCCCCGCTATGCCTATAATCTGGTTCGCACCGCCCCAACGCAAGTCTATACGACAGGCTTCCGGGCCGGTAATGAAATGGACAAGGCACATCAGTTTACAGGTGCGGCCGTCAACTTCATTTCCGTTGCCCGCTTCTCCGATCCGGGTTGAGGCCTCACCAGAACAGGCTTTTGATGGCATCCCACCAACGGCTTAAGGCGGGGGCTGTCGCTTTGTTGAGTGCTGCCCGGGTTTGCGGGCCAACAATGCCATCAATTACAAGGCCATGGGTTTTTTGAAAGCTGCGTATGGCTTTTTGCGTTGCTGGACCAAACAGCCCGTCAATTTGCAAGGCAAAGCCTTGTCTGTTTAATTGACGCTGAAGATCCATGACAGCCTCACCTTTGGCGCCGCGCCGCAGTAGTATGGTTGCAGAGGCTGATGGTGGCAGTTGTGTTCCTGAAACATGGCGGGCATAAGCGGCAGCCAATTTGCGATCATATGAATTTTTGGCGAAAGCCGGGCCATTATAGCTGCGGGCAAAGCCTTGCCAGTCATGGGTGTTCAGCAGTTTGACCAGCCCGGCCTTGTTGATATAGCGCACCATCAGCCTGATCTGACCGGCAGCGCCGGAACGGGCTTCGCCAACCAGACCCTGCACATTGGCAAAGCCCAGCCATGACCAATGCGCACCCATCACCTGACCGACGCCCCATGAGGTTGATTCATAGGCGGCATTGGCATCGATCCTGGCGGCCTTTTCCAACAGGTTCCAGCGTTTTGCCTGCGTGGAAGGGTTGGCGATGGCGCCAGCCACTGGCGAGGAAAGCCCTTGCTGACGGGCCTGCATCTGTTTGACCCCAGACAGGCGGCGGTCAAAATAATGGCCCTCAAAGCGGATCAGCGGTTCATTGCGTCCATTGACGACCGCAAAAAGCCGCCCGCCGCTTTCCACCTCCATGACCGCAAGCAATGCGGCAGGCTCAATTCCGGCACGTTTGGCCTCGGCATGTGTCTGCTTTATAATGGCGTCGGAAAACATTGGCCGGTCCCTTTTTGACAAATTCCTGTCCGGGACCAAGTGTCAGTGCAATTTTGCCATCGGGCATAAATCAATGGCCATGATCTTGCGTGTTTTCATGAAGGGGCTGGAAGTGCAGGCTTTTCTTTCTTGCTGCTGTGGCAGTCAGACATCTTGTGTCCACGCTTGAGAGGCGTTACGCCCGCTCTTATGAACACAAACGCCACTCCCTTGCATTTTCACGTTGCCGCCCTTTACCGTTTTTGCCGGCTGGAGCGCTTTGAACAATTGCGTGAGCCTCTGGCCGCCTTTTGTGAAGAGCGCGGCATTAAAGGCACATTGCTTCTAGCGCGCGAGGGCATCAATGGCACGGTTGCCGGAACACAAACAGCGATTGCCGAACTGATTGCCTTCCTTGATTCGCAACCGGAACTGAACGGCCTTGAGGTCAAATATAGTGAGGCGACCGGCATGCCCTTTCACCGTATGAAGGTGCGGCTGAAGCGTGAAATCGTGACCATGGGAGTTGAGGGGATCGATCCTTTGGAAAGTGTCGGCGCCTATGTTGCGCCTTCTGAATGGAATGAACTGCTTGCCGACCCGGATACGATCCTTATCGATACGCGCAATGATTATGAAGTGGCGCTGGGCACCTTCAAGGGCGCGGTTGACCCGCGCACCACAACATTTCGCGAATTTCCACAATGGGTGGAAGACCATAAAAGCGAATTGGAAAATCGCAAGGTGGCCATGTTCTGTACCGGCGGTATCCGCTGTGAGAAGGCGACGGCTTTTGTCAAATCGCTTGGCTTTGAGGATGTTTTTCACCTCAAGGGCGGCATTTTGAAATATCTGGAGGAAGTGCCGCAAGATGACAGCCTGTGGGAAGGTGAGTGTTTCGTCTTTGACGAGCGCGTTTCGGTTACCCACGGGCTGGAAGAGGGGGAGGCGCAATTGTGCCGGGCCTGTCGCCATCCGCTGACGCCACAAGAGCGTGCTTCACCCAAATATATTGCAGGCATTGCCTGTGAATATTGCCATGACAGCCGCAGCGATGAGGACCGTGCCCGCTATGCGGAACGCCAGCGGCAGGTGGAACTGGCGGCAAAACAAGGGCGTGAACATATCGGTAGCTGAATGATTGTTTTCTTTTTGGAGCTATGATCCGGTGTCATTGTAATGACAGGATTGACGTCCTAGTTATTTGAACAGAAAATCGTCAGGCTGGAGACGCCCATGTTCGACCCCAAGAAACTTCTTGATGATCTGCTTGGCTCACAAATTCCCGGAACGACGGGAAGCGTACGCGATAAAGCCGGGCAGGCCGTGCAGATGGCAAAGGATAATCCGCTGGCTGCAGGTGCGATTGCTGCCGTGCTTTTAGGCACAGAACCGGGCCGCAAGGTGGGAGGTACAGCGCTCAAGCTCGGTGGTCTGGCGGCCATTGGCGGGCTTGCCTATAAAGCCTATCAAAATTACCAGAATGGTCAGCAGCCAGATGAAGCCGCACCTGCACAGGAACAGGTGTTGTTGCCTGCGCCGGAAGACACAGGCTTTGCCCCTTCGCAGGCGCCGCAAGGCGAAACCGAATTTGCGCTGACACTGGTGCGCGCCATGATTGCCGCCGCCCATGCCGATGGTGCGATTGATGAGGAAGAAAAGCGTCGTATCAGTGAAAAACTGAGCCTGTCGGGGCTGGATGCCGAGGCTGAAGATTTTTTGAAAGCCGAACTGGCTGCGCCGCTTGGCCTGGAAGAATTGGTAAAAGCGGCAAAAACCGAACCGCAAAAAATAGAGCTTTATACGGCCTCGCGCCTTGCTGTTGATGCCGATACACGCGCAGAACGTGGCTATCTGGACCTGCTGGCCGGTCGTCTTGGTCTTGCCGATCAGCTTATCGACCATATTGAGGCAACGCTTGCCGCAACCTCTGTTGCGCCTGCGCCCGCGCCTGCCTCTCCCTGGTAGGGGTTTTTTTAAGATTTTATTAACCTTGTGGGTGCAGCATTTGTCTATAAACGGACGTGCTTTCCTCCTCCCGGGTATTGTCCGTAAACTGGGGCGGTCGTGAATGACCGCCCTTTTTGTGTCTGATCTTCACGAAAGGGAGCACGGATCATGATGGTTAAAGGAACTGCTGTCGTCACCGGGGCCGGCTCCGGCATTGGCAAATGTGCTGCACAGGCTTTGTTGCGGGCTGGCTGGAACACGGTGTTTTGCGGCCGCCGCAAAGCGCCTCTGGAAGCGGCTGTGCAGGAAGTTACAGATGCGCAGGCAAAAGGTCTGGCCGTGTCTTGCGATGTGAGCGTGGCTGAACAGGTCGATGAACTGTTTAAAACCACGGTTGAAACGTTTGGGCGCATTGATCTCTTGTTCAACAATGCCGGGATGGGGGCAAAAGCTGCTCCCATTGATGAAATTCCGGTTGAAAGCTGGCAGCAAGTGGTGGGCGTCAATCTGACCGGGTCGTTTTTATGCGCGCGCGCGGCCTTTGGCATTATGCGCCGTCAAAGCCCGATGGGTGGGCGCATTATCAATAACGGGTCGATTTCCGCTCATGCGCCGCGTCCCGGTTCCGTGCCGTATACGACGACCAAACATGCCATTACCGGCCTGACAAAAACGCTGGCGCTGGATGGACGCGCCTACAATATTGCCTGCGGGCAGATCGATATTGGTAATGCCTTGACAGAAATGGCTGCGCCCATGGCCTCAGGTATTCAGCAGGCGGATGGACGCATGGCTGTCGAGGCGGTGATGGATGTTGAGCGGGTGGCGGAGGCTGTCGTCTATATGGCCGGTCAGCCGCTTGACGCCAATGTCCTGTTCATGACGGTCATGGCAACAAAAATGCCTTTTGTCGGCCGCGGGTAAAGGTCTATCGTGCTGGTTTCATAAAACGGCAGCGAGGCTGAAAATGACGGGCGGAGTGAAGGGCTGGCTACCAGGAGCGCGGACTCCTGAGCGCAAGAGCATGACAGGCCGGACTGTGCGGCTGGAACCGCTGGAAGCCGACCGCCATGGCGATGAATTGTTTGAGGCGTCTTCGGTGCCGGATGCCGGGACACGCTTTACCTGGCTTGGCGATGACCCGCCACAGTCCCGCGCTGCCTTTCAGACCTGGCTGGAAAAAGCGCAGGCAAGTTCTGACCCGTTGTTTTTTGCCGTCATTGATCAGGCCAGCGGCAAGGTGGCCGGACGCCAGACCTTGATGCGCATTGATGCAAATCATGGTGTGGCCGAGATCGGCAACATTTATTGGGGACCATTGATTTCGCGCAAAGTCGCAGCCACGGAAGCCCAGTTCCTGTTTGCATCCTATATATTCGATGAGCTTGGCTATCGGCGCTATGAATGGAAATGCGACAATGCCAATGAGCCGTCAAAACATGCGGCGAAACGTTTCGGATTCCGGTTTGAGGGGCTTTTCCGCCAGCATATGGTGATCAAGGGAAAAAATCGCGATACGGCGTGGTTTTCGATCATCGATCAGGAATGGCCAGCTTTGAAAATTGCCTATATGAAGTGGCTCGATCCATCCAATTTTGATGTGGCAGGGCAGCAGATAAGGCGGCTGGAGGAGTTCAGAGCTGACAATCAGGCCTGAAAGGTACGGTTTATGGCCCCTTCACATCATCACGGGCATGATCATGGTGCACACAGCCATGGCTCGGGCGACAAGCGCCGGGTGCTGATTGTCGCCTGTCTGACCGGCAGCTTCATGATTGCCGAGGCGCTGGGCGGTCTTTTTACCAATTCCCTGGCGCTGCTTGCCGATGCCGGTCACATGTTGACCGATTCACTGGCGCTCAGCCTTGCCTGGTACGCTTTCCACCTTGCTGAACGACCTGCCACACGGCGTATGTCTTATGGCTTTGCGCGCGTGAAAACGCTGGTGGCCTACACCAATGGCATTGCCATTTTTATTGTGGCGCTGTGGATTATCTATGAGGCATGGCAGCGTTTTTTGCAGCCGCCGCCAATTTTGGGAACACCAATGCTGGTGATTGCAAGTCTTGGGCTGGTGGTCAATATTATCGGTTTCTGGGTTCTGCATGGCGGCGACCGCGACAGTTTGAATATGCGCGGCGCACTCTTGCATGTGATCGGTGATCTGCTTGGCTCGGCGGCGGCAATTGCGGCTGCTTTGATCATTATTTTGACAGGCTGGACGCCGATTGACCCGATCCTTTCGGTTCTTGTGGCGGTGATCATCTTGTCAACGGCGTGGCGTTTGATGCGCGATGCGGCACATTTTCTGCTGGAAGGCGCACCAGAGGAACTGGATGCGGAATCAATTGAAGCGGATCTGAAAGACACGATTGCCGGGGTGCGTGATGTGCACCATGTGCATTTATGGTCGCTGGATGGCACAAAGCATATCGCCACGCTTCATGCCTGCCTGAAGGAAGGAACCGATATGCAGGAAGCGGTTCATGCCATCAAAGCACGGTTAAGGTCGAAACATGGTGTGGAGCATGCCACTGTTGAGACGGAATTTGGTCCCTGTGTTGACAGGCATTGCACTCATGCCGGAGAAGAGCACAGCCATTTCGGCCATGATCTGGCAAAACATGCCCACCAGCATTGAATGTGGGTGATCTGAATTTTTTGTTTTAGCTGCCTTTGTGCTTGCGCCAGATATAAGCATCTGTGCTCACAAAATGCTCTAGGTCTTTGTTTATACGCATGATCTTGTCTGAAAAGTCTGCAACTTTTCAGGATCATGCTCTAGCCTGCTGAGGAATGAGATGAACCGTGAAACCAGACAGACGGCAATTGCCACTTTTCTGATTTTGGCAATTTTCGGCACATTTCTGTATTTCGTGCCGACCATCATGCTGGCTGTGGGCAAAATATCGTCGGCTCTGGGCGTTGTGGTCATTGGTGTGGTGCTGCTGGCGCCCTTTCTTTTCTTCTGGCTGCGGGCCCGCAGCCAGAAGAAGAAAGCTGACTGATTACTGGCTCAGGCTCGCTGACAGCAGCGTCAGGCCAACCAGAAAGATGAATGCAGCAGCACCAATTTCGACTGCCACGTGAATGCGGTTGCCGAGCGATCCGCCACCGGCCAGCAGCACGGCCCAGTTCTTGGCCGTGACCGCCAGCACAGCCAGGGCGGAAACGGTGATGGCGGTGCCGAGCGCCATGGCCAGAACCGACAGCGTGCCCGCCACCCATAAGCCGTTCAGCATGGCGAAAGACAAGACGATCAGCGCCCCTGAACAGGGCCTGAGACCAACGGCTGCAATGGCCGACCAGGCCGAGCGCCAGTCGAAATGTTCAGCACTCAGCAGGGCAGGGTCGGGCGCATGTGAATGGCCGCAGCTTGAGCATGTCGCGCCATCATGGTGATGATGATGGTGGTGATGGGGCTCATGATCGTGGCCATGATTGTGCCCATGATTGTGATTGTGGCTGTTGCCTGCTGCTGAAAGGCTGTGGGCTGGTGTGGGTGTGAGCATTTTTCGTAGCACTGGCCCGGCTTTTTTCCACAAAAGCCATGCCCCCAGTGCGGTGACAAAGACATAGCTTGTCACTTCCAGAAAATATGCGGCATTGGTCATGGAAACGGAGGTTCCGCGCAGCACGAAATAGGCAAGCATCATGACGATGATGGCGGTTTTTGCCTGAATGAAGGCAGAGATGAAGGCCAGCGCCACGCCGCGGCGCAATGCGACTTCATTGGCCAGCATATAAGAAGAAATAACGGCCTTGCCATGGCCCGGTCCTGCGGCGTGGAATATGCCATAGGCAAAAGACAATCCCACCAGCGTCCATGCCTGTCCGCCCTCGTCACGCATTGCTTTCATGGTGGAAGAAAGCGAGCGATAAAAAGCCTGCTGATGCTGATTGATCCACATCATCAACCCGGAAAACAGTCCGCTTGAGGGCACGATGGCATCGTTGGCGCCGATGCCGAGCGAGCTTTGCGCATGGGCGTGGGTGGCAAAATGCGATAGCACATAGGCGATTGTCAGCAGGGCAAAGATTGCACGTATGGCGGTTTTTTTCATGGCGACGGATTTCCTGACCCCGGGCAGTTCAGTTCAAGGCGGGTGGCAAAAATCCGGCTCATATCGGTGCCTGCCGGATCGTTGAAAAAGGCTTCGGTCAGGGTTTGCTGATTTTCAGCCAGGACTGTGTCGGGATCAGGACGCACCACTTGCTGCGAACAGATGGAGGGCAGGCCAGGCGCTGCCATATTGGCGTCCTGCGTGAAGTCGATTGCCGTATAGAAGGTCGGGTCATAGACGCTGATGCGAATGTCTCCGGCAAGTGTGATCGGGGTTTGCGCTTCGGATTCAAACAGGATGATCAGTTGATTGTTCTCGAAGTTGGCCATGATGCTGGCTGGCGGGTTCATTTCCATATCCTGGCCATTAACCGTGATGAACTGAAAGTAGGAAAAATCAGCCAATGAGGCGTGGATTGTATTGGCCACCTCCTGCAATTCACCATCATCCAGTTTCAGATCGGCATTGGCGTCAAATTCCATCAGGACGGTGGCTGAAAACAGATCGTCAAAGCGCCATAGATGGCGCAACGCCTGTATTGCCGGTTGCTTGCTTTCAAACACGACATCAAGCCGGGCTTCGGCAAAGACATGGGGATGTGCCCGGGCAGAAAGGGTTGCTGCAAACAAGGCCGCCAATAGCGCCCCGATTTTCAGCAGCACTGATTTTGGCCGCATTGAAAACTCGTATCCCTGACAGGAGGTCTGGTGAAGGATGCTCATGAAACAGGCAAAATTAAGGGCGCGCCGTCATGATTTTTCTCGGGTTTTGAACCAGTTGGCGAGAAAGTCGACAAGGATGCGGACTTTGGTCGGCAGATAGCGGCGATGTGGATAGACTGCAAAAATCCCCCCATCGCTCAGCGTATGATCTTGTAAAACCGGAACCAGCCGGCCGGCTTTAATTTCGGGGGTGGCAATAAAGTCCGGCAGACCGGCAAAACCCAGGCCCGACAGGGCAGCAGCCCGCGCTGCCATGGGGCTGTTGACCTCGATGGGGCCAGAAACCGTGACGCTGATCATCGTGTCACTTTCGCTCTTGAACGGCCAGTTGGACAGCCAGCGGCCATTGGTGTCGATGATGCAGGGCATAGTGGCCAGATCCTGCGGGTGCAAGGGGGCGCCTTGTGCGGCGATCAGTTCAGGCGTGCCGCAGATACACACATAAAAGGGAGCCAGCTTGCGGGCAATCAGTGATGAGCTTTCCAGCCGTGAAATGCGGATGGCAAGGTCGAACCCTTCCTCGACCATATCGACAAAGCGGTCATCGAGGTGAATTTCGAGGATGATTTCAGGATGCTCCTTGGCAAAGTCGATCAGCGACTGGCCGATGGGCGCATCGGCAAAGGCACGCGGGGCCGAAATTTTGATACGCCCGCGCACATCTCCAGATGATTCGCGCACCGAATCAGCCAGGTTGTCGATTTCCTTCACAATCTCGGAAGCACGTTTGTAATAGCTATGGCCTGCCTCTGTCAGGGAAAACTGGCGTGTCGTGCGGTTGAGCAGCAAGGCGCCCAGATCATCTTCCAGTTCACGCACATATTTGGAAAGCAGCGCTTTGGAGCGGCCAATCTTGCGCGCGGCGGCGGAAAATCCTTCCGCTTCCACGACATTGAGAAAGGCGCGCATGCGGGTGAGAGTGTCCATGAAGGGCTCCTTGTGTCGAACGGCTGCCCGCTTTTTATCTATGCCTTAGAGCGCCGTGCGTCCTGTCGGACGCACAAAGGACGCTCTAACTCTTTGAATGAGCATCGGAATTATCCAAAAACCGATTCCACTTTTTGGTCCGATGCTCTAATCCCGCGACTGGTTTTTTTGAGTTCGCAAGACAGGCTTTGTCGTCTTCAATTCTGAAACGATGGGGAGAGAATTGTTCAGCGCAGATAATTTTACAAGATGGGTGAAAAAAATGATTGATTGTATCAGGCGCTGAACCTATATCCCGGCTGCCCAAAGTCGCACGTGCCTGTGGGCGTCCCCCGATTCCTCGAATGGCGAGAATGATCGGGACGGTACCCGGGAAGTAACACGCCCGGTTGATCAGATGGCCAACCACCTGATCGAGGACGCCTTGAAGCAACGACGGTGCGGGCCTTTCTGGTGTCTGCCGATCGTCCATAGATCGGGGTTACTGAAGAGGCACACCTTCATTGCCGGCAGTGCGGTTGGGATTTTTCCATCCAAGCCAAGGCAGACAAAGCGAGCACAAGTCTTGTTCCAAAACTGGCAAGGCTTTTGCTCACCGCCGCGGAAAGGCGTTTCGAGGTTCTGGTGTCTCCACCGGCCGGTTCCTCGCATATTCCCTTCCCGTTTTGTCCTTTGTGTTCATGCGCGGCTGGCAGCCCGCCTGACGCCGAGCCCTTGTGTGCGCCCTGCGGCGTGATGGAGACTGTTTGATGACAACCCAGCGTATTCTGGACTTCCTTGCCACCCGACGCCCGAACGGCCCATGCCTTGTTGTGGATCTTGAGGTGGTGCAGGACAATTATCACGCCTTTGAAAAAGCATTGCCGCAATCGCGTATTTTTTATGCGGTAAAGGCCAATCCCGCGCCTGAAATTCTGCGTCTTCTTGCCGGTCTGGGCTCATCTTTTGATACGGCGTCCGTGGCCGAGATCGAGATGGCGCTGGAGGCAGGGGCAACGCCTGACCGCATCAGCTATGGCAACACCATCAAGAAGGAGCGCGATATTGCGCGCGCTCATGAGTTTGGTATTCGCCTGTTTGCAGTTGATTGCGTGGAAGAGGTGGAAAAGATTGCCCGTGCCGCCCCCGGTGCGCAGGTGTTTTGCCGGGTGCTGACCGATGGCGAGGGCGCTGAATGGCCCTTGTCACGCAAATTTGGCTGTGTGCCCGCCATGGCTGTCGATGTCTTGCGCCGGGCCGCAGCCCTTGGTCTTGATGCTTATGGTGTCTCATTTCATGTTGGCTCGCAGCAGACCGATCTTGCCGCATGGGACCGTGCATTGACAGATGCCAAAAGCGTTTTTGCCGCACTCGCAGCCGAAGGTATCGTTTTGCGCATGGTCAATATGGGCGGCGGTTTTCCCACCCGCTATCTGAGCGACGTACCGACGGCGCAGGCCTATGGCGAAGCGATTTTTGAAGCCTTATCGAAGCATTTCGGCAATCGCATTCCCGAGACCATCATTGAGCCGGGTCGCGGCATGGTTGGCAATGCCGGTGTCATCAAGTCCGAGGTGGTCCTGATCTCGAAAAAGGCCGATAATGACAATCTGCGCTGGGTCTATCTCGACATTGGCAAATTCGGCGGGCTGGCCGAAACCATGGATGAGGCGATCCGCTATCCGATTGTGACCCCGCGTGACGGGGATGCGGTGGAGCCTTGTGTTCTGGCCGGGCCAACCTGTGATTCGGCCGATGTCATGTATGAGAAAAACCCCTATCCGCTGCCCTTGTCACTGACCATTGGTGATGAGGTGCTGATTGAAGGCACAGGCGCTTACACAACCACTTATTCAGCCATTGCCTTCAATGGTTTTGAGCCTTTGCGGTCTTATGTGATCTGAAGGGCGGCACAAATACCTTGTCTCCTGAAGCTGGTTCCCGGTTTCAGGAGACAGGCTCTAAGTTATTGTTTATACGCATAATCTTATCTGAAAAGTCTGCAACTTTTCCAGGATCATGCTCTAATGCAGATCGATGGGGCCGCGGGGCGACACAAGGGTTCGCTCAAGGCTGGTCTGGCGCTCGATCATGCGCCGCACGCGCGGGCGCTCCTTGCCGCTGTGCAGGGCGCGAATCCGCTGGCTGATTTCAGCATCGGCATGTGTGGCGCGGAAGTTGTGGCGCACATATTCCAGCCATGTGGGCGTGTGGTAGGATTCGATCCAGATTTCAGGATTGCCAAGATCGCGCGCCAATGTCCAGTTGCGGGCGCCGTCACGGCGGCGGATGCGGCGGCGCTCGGCCATCAGGTCAATGAATTCGGGCAGATCCTTCTGCTTGATGACATATTCAATGGTGATCGCAATGGGGCCGCTGCGCGGTTTCAGATCGAGTGAAAGCAGAGGTTCGGTCCAGCGGTTCAAAGGATCGAGATTCATGGTGGCAAGCTGCGGCAGCGGCACGAGAAAACCGATGGCGCCGCCAGCCAGCATGGAAATACCGGCAACAACCAGCGCCGTGTCAACGCCATGTGTTTCAGCAACCGCACCCCAGATCCAGCTTCCCAGCGCAATGCCGCCAAAAGTGGCGGTCTGATAGATGGACAGCGCCCGGCCAACCACCCAGCGCGGTGTCGACATCTGCACCGTAATGTTAAAATGTGACAGCGCCAGAACCCAGCAGGCGCCGCCGATCAGCAAACCGATGGCGGTGAGCCAGGCATTGGAGCTGAATGCGGCGATAAAGGCGCAGATGCTGAAACCGAGAAAGGCGTAGCGCACCATCGTCTCACTGGACAGCAATTGGCGCAACCGGTTGCTGGTCAGTGCGCCGACAACGGCGCCCGCACCGAATGCGCCAAGCAGGATGCCAAAGGTCAGCGGGCCTCCCTTGATGAGATCACGCGCCACCAGCGGCAGCAAAGCCATGATGGCGCCGCTGGTGGCGCCAAAGATGGAGGCGCGCAACAGAACCTTGCCGATATTGGGCGACATGGTGACATAGCGAATGCCTGCCCCCATGGCTGCGCGTAGTGTTTCGCGGGGCAGTCTTCTGGCGGGCAGGTCGGGCTTCCAGCGGGATAAAACCGTAATCAGCGCAATATAGCTGGCGGCGTTGACGGCAAAGGCAGCCGCTGCTCCTGCCGCGGCAACGATGATGCCGCCAATGGCGGGGCCAACGCTACGGGTCAGGTTGAAACCCATCGAGTTCAGCGCCACGGCTGCTGGCAGATCCTCCCGCGGCACCATATCGCCCACCGATGCCTGCCAGGAGGGGCTGTTAAGTGCGGTGCCGCAGCCAAGCAGAAAGGTGAAGGACAATAAAAGCCAGGGGGTGAGAAGGCCGCCATAGGCAAATATGGTCAGCAGCACGGAGACGACAAGCATGAAGCCTTGCGCCACCAGTAGAATTTTGCGCCGGTCGAAACTGTCGGCAATAGCGCCCGAAGCCAGTGAAAACAGCATGACGGGCAGGGCCGTTGAAGCCTGAACAAGGGCCACCATATCTGACGATGTGGCAATGGAGGTCATCAGCCAGGCTGCGCCGACGCTTTGAATGAGGCCGCCGAAATTGGAGGCAAGGCTGGCCAGCCACACAGAACGGAAGATTCCATGCCTGAAGGGGGCGAGCGTCGAACTTTTATGTGCGTCGTGTTCGTCGTCGATCAAGCCTTTTGCCCCATCATGTGCTGTTCTTTTTTACGGACCGGAATTGTCAATTCCAAATCATATATTGACTGTAGATCGTTTCGGAGAAGTTCATTTATGGCAAGTGCGTATTGTTGTCGGGGCAAAGCATATGTGGGGGGTGGCGCAGGTGAGCGGGAACAGTTAGCTTGGGGCAAATCCGGGGCATGATGTGAAAATCCATGTGACGCCCTGAAACAGATAAACTGCTTACTGAGGTGATTTTATGACTTCTATCGCAAAAGAAACATCCGGGCTGCTGGCAAAACTTGGCGTTTCTCCCGGCGCTCTTTCAGGCGGTGATCTGGGGGTAACCAGCCCGGTGACCGGCGAGGAGATTGCGCGGGTGAGCCAGATTTCGGCCAAGGATGCTGGCAAGGCGATTGATGAGGCTCATGCGGCATTTTTAAAGTGGCGTCTGGTGCCCGGTCCGCGCCGGGGTGAACTGGTGCGCCTGCTTGGCGAAGAACTGCGCACCCATAAGGAAGAGCTGGGCCGGCTGGTGTCGATCGAAGTGGGCAAGATCCCGTCTGAAGGACTGGGTGAAGTGCAGGAAATGATCGATATTTGCGATTTTGCCGTTGGCCTGTCGCGCCAGCTTTATGGCTTGACCATCGCCACCGAGCGCCCTGGCCATCGCATGATGGAAACCTGGCAGCCATTGGGGGCTGTGGGGGTTATTTCAGCCTTCAACTTCCCCGTTGCGGTGTGGTCGTGGAATGCAGCGCTGGCGCTGGTTTGTGGCGATTCCGTTGTCTGGAAGCCTTCGGAAAAAACACCGCTGACAGCACTTGCCTGTGAGGCGATCTTTGCCCGTGCGGCTGAGCGCTTTGGTGATGATGCGCCTGAAGGGCTGCTTAAGGTTCTGATTGGCGGAGCCGATGTTGGTGAGGCGCTGGTTGATCATGCAAAAATTCCGCTGGTCTCGGCCACGGGGTCCACACGCATGGGCCGTGCGGTGGGGCCACGTCTGGCTGGCCGTTTTGCCCGCGCCATTCTGGAATTGGGTGGCAATAATGCCGGTATTGTGTGTCCGAGCGCCGATCTTGACATGACGCTGCGCGCTATTGCCTTTGGCGCGATGGGAACTGCCGGGCAGCGCTGCACGACGATGCGCCGTTTGTTTGTGCATGAGAGCGTTTATGACCAGCTCGTGCCACGGCTGAAAAAGGCTTATGAAAGTGTTTCCGTCGGCAATCCGCTGGAAGGCAAGGCGCTGATCGGGCCGCTGATCGACAAGCAGGCATTTGAGGGCATGCAAAAGGCGCTGGATGCTGCCAAAGCGGCGGGCGGTTCGGTCACGGGTGGCGCGCGTGTTGACACTGGTGATGCCGATGCCTGGTATGTGCGTCCGGCCATTGTCGAAATGCCTTCCCAGACCGGGCCGGTACTGGAAGAAACTTTTGCGCCGATCCTTTATGTGATGAAATATTCGGATTTTGACGAGGTGCTTGTTTCACACAATGCGGTGGGCGCTGGCCTGTCATCGTCAATCTTCACACGTGATCTGCAAGAGGCTGAGCGCTTCCTGTCGCCTGAAGGGTCCGACTGCGGCATTGCCAATGTCAATATTGGCACGTCGGGCGCTGAAATCGGCGGCGCATTTGGCGGTGAGAAGGAAACCGGCGGCGGACGCGAAAGCGGCTCCGATGCGTGGAAGGCCTATATGCGCCGAGCCACCAACACCATCAATTATTCAAAGGCGCTGCCGCTGGCGCAAGGTGTTTCCTTCGACATCGACTGAATATGGGTCCGGGGACCGGGGACTGGAGGCCCCGGAACTGAACCAGTTTCGGGGAGGCCGGAATGCGGGCCGGGAGAAAAGCTGATGCGTGATATTCTTGAACAATTGGAAGAACGTCGCGCTCAGGCCCGCCTCGGCGGTGGCCAGAAGCGTATTGATATTCAGCACGCCAAGGGCAAGCTGACCGCGCGTGAACGTCTTGAGGTGCTTCTGGATGAAGGCTCCTTTGAAGAGTTCGACATGTATGTCCTGCACCGCGCCACCGATTTTGGCATGGCCAGCCATAAAATAGCCGGTGATGGTGTCGTCACCGGATGGGGCACCATCAATGGCCGTCTGGTCTATGTGTTTTCGCAGGATTTTACCGTTCTTGGTGGCTCATTGTCGGAAACCCATGCGCAAAAAATCTGCAAGATCATGGATATGGCGGTCAAGAATGGCGCGCCGATAATCGGGCTGAATGATTCTGGCGGCGCGCGCATTCAAGAAGGTGTGGCCTCGCTGGCTGGCTATGCCGAAGTGTTTAAACGCAATGTCGATGCTTCAGGCGTGGTGCCGCAGATTTCACTGATTATGGGGCCGTGCGCAGGCGGTGCGGTCTATTCACCGGCCATGACCGACTTCATCTTCATGGTGCGTGATTCATCTTACATGTTCGTCACTGGCCCGGATGTGGTCAAAACCGTCACCAATGAAATTGTCAGTGCCGAAGAGCTGGGCGGCGCGCGCACCCATACGCAAAAATCTTCCGTTGCAGATGGCGCTTTTGAAAATGATGTCGAGGCGCTGGAGGGTGTGCGCAAACTGTTTGACTATCTGCCGCTCAACAATCGCCAAAAGCCGCCGCTGCGCCCCTTTTATGATGATCCGCAGCGAATTGACAAAAAGCTCGATACGCTGGTTCCTGATTCAGCCACCAAACCTTACGACATGAAGGAACTGATCGTGACGCTTGCCGATGAGGGCGATTTTTTTGAAATTCAGACAGAGTTTGCCAAAAATATCATCATTGGCCTGATACGCATTGAAGGGCAAACAGTGGGGGTGGTCGGCAACCAGCCCATGGTGCTGGCGGGATGTCTTGATATTGATTCCTCGCGCAAGGCGGCGCGTTTCGTGCGCTTTTGCGATGCTTTCAACATTCCTTTGCTGACACTGGTGGATGTACCGGGCTTTTTACCCGGGACCGCTCAGGAATATGGCGGTGTCATCAAGCATGGCGCGAAACTTTTATTTGCCTATGCGCAGGCAAGTGTGCCGATGGTGACGCTGATTACCCGCAAGGCCTATGGCGGGGCCTATGATGTGATGGCCTCCAAACATATCGGTGCTGACATCAATTATGCCTGGCCAACGGCTGAGATTGCCGTCATGGGCGCCAAGGGGGCAACCGAAATTCTTTACCGTTCTGAACTGGGTGATGCTGAAAAGATTGCCGGGCGAACCCGGGACTATGAGATCAATTTCGCCAATCCGTTCAAGGCGGCCGAGCGTGGCTTTATTGATGAGGTGATCATGCCCCATTCTTCGCGCCGCCGCATTGCCCGGGCATTTGCCGCCCTTCGCAGCAAGCGGGTGGAAGGCCCGTGGCGCAAGCACGACACTATGCCGCTTTGAGTTGGGGTGGAGAGCCGGAGCTATCATGATCAAGCCGAAACTGACGCCGGAGGAGGCCCGCAAGGACCATCAACAGATGCTGCGTTTCATGGCGCTGCATGCTCTGGTGGGAGCATTGATCGGCGCATTTGCCGGATTTGCCATCATCTGGTTCGACATTGGCGGCATTGGCAGTTTGATCTGGAAAGCGCGCAACCCGGTGCTTGCCGGGTTGCTGATCGTTGCGCCCTTCGCCTTCATATTCGGTGGCATGGCAACAGCTTCGGCTATCATCACCATGCCATATGATAAAAAATTCAGGGATTGAAATTTGCGGGGCGCGGCCAGTGATGTTTAAAAAAATCCTTGTCGCCAATCGCGGCGAAATCGCCTGCCGGATCATTTACTCGGCAAAAAAGCTCGGTATTGCAACGGTTGCGGTCTATTCCGATGCCGATCGTGGCGCGCTGCATGTGAGCGAAGCTGATGAGGCGGTGCCTATCGGTCCGGCTCCCTCAAACCAGTCTTATCTTGTCATTGACAAGATCCTTGAGGCCATCCGCCAGACCGGGGCTGACGCCGTTCATCCCGGCTATGGGTTCTTGTCGGAAAATGCCGCCTTTGCCGAAGCGCTGGAAAAAGAAGGCGTGGCCTTCATTGGCCCGCCTGCCCATGCCATTTACGCCATGGGTGACAAGATTGCCTCCAAGAAACTGGCGGGGGAAGCCGGTGTCAGCACGGTTCCGGGCCATATGGGGCTGATTGCGGATGCAGATGAAGCTGTGCGCATTGCCGCATCCATCGGCTATCCGGTGATGATCAAGGCTTCAGCCGGTGGTGGTGGCAAGGGGATGCGCATTGCCAAAAATGACGGGGAAGCGCGTGAGGGGTTTTGCGCCTCCCAAAATGAGGCGAAATCCTCTTTCGGGGATGACCGTATTTTTATTGAAAAATTTATTACCCGGCCGCGCCATATCGAGATTCAATTGCTGGGCGACCAGCATGGCAATATTCTTTATCTGGGCGAGCGCGAATGTTCGATCCAGCGCCGCAATCAAAAGGTGATCGAGGAAGCCCCCTCACCATTTCTTGATGAAAAAACACGCAAGGCCATGGGTGAGCAGGCCGTCGCGCTGGCGCGTGCGGTTGGTTATTATTCGGCCGGGACGGTTGAATTCATCGTCGGTCAGGACAAGAAATTCTATTTCCTTGAAATGAATACCCGCCTTCAGGTCGAGCATCCGGTAACGGAGCTGATTACCGGCATTGATCTGGTGGAGGAAATGATCCGTGTGGCGGCAGGTGAAAAACTGCGCATGGGGCAAGGCGATGTGAAGCTGAATGGCTGGGCCATTGAAAGCCGTCTTTATGCTGAAGACCCGTATCGCAATTTTTTACCCTCTATTGGCCGTCTGACCCGCTATCGCCCGCCGGTGGAAGGCAAAACACCCGATGGCAGCATTATCCGTAACGATACCGGCGTGTTTGAGGGTGGTGAAATCTCCATGCATTATGACCCCATGATTGCCAAATTATGCACATGGGCGCCTGATCGTGCTCAGGCAATTGAAGCTATGGGACGCGCCCTTGATGATTTTGAGCTGGAAGGCATTGGCCATAATCTGCCCTTCCTGTCAGCAGTGATGGCGCAGCCGCGCTTTCGTGAAGGCCAGCTAACCACCGCCTATATTGCCGAGGAATTTCCAGATGGCTTTTTGGGCGTGGTGGCAAGTGAGGATCAATTGCGGTCTCTGGCCGCCATTGCCGCCTTCATTCATGTGAGACTTACGCGCCGGGCAGCGCAGATTTCGGGCGCGCTGACCAATCATGCGCGCTTGATCGGTGATAAATGGGTTGTCTTGATTGACAAGCGGGAATTTGCGCTTGTGCTTGTACAGGCTGAGGAGGCTGAACATGTCGCCTTTGAAGATGGGCAAAGCCTGACCGTTAAAAGTGACTGGCTGCCGGGCGCCACCCATGCGGCTTTCTGGATTGATGGTCAGCTTATGGGTGTCAAGACTGAACTCAATGGCTCATCATTACGTCTGCGCTGGTATGGAATTGATGTAAAAGCCTTTATACGCAGCCCGCGCATTGCCGAATTGGCGCGGCTGATGCCGGAAAAACTGCCGCCGGATACGTCAAAAATGCTGCTATGCCCAATGCCGGGTATCGTGACCGCCATTTCTGTTGCTGAAGGTGATGCGGTCGAAGAAGGACAAGTGCTTGCCACTGTCGAGGCGATGAAAATGGAAAATGTGCTGCGCGCCGAAAGGGCAGCCAGGGTTTTGCATATTGCTGTTGAGCCGGGGGTAAGCCTTGCCGTTGATGAACTCATCATGGAGTTTGAATGATGGGGACTCGAAAGACCGGTCCTGATCTTGCCGACTGGCGCGCTCTGGCTGAAAAAGAGGCCAGACGCGACCCCGACAGTCTGGTGTGGGAAACGCCTGAAGGCATTGCAATCAAGCCGCTTTATACGTCTGCTGATCTTGACGGTGCACAGCATCTGGACAGCCTGCCGGGATTTGCGCCTTTCATGCGCGGACCGCGCGCCACCATGTATGCCGGGCGGCCATGGACCATTCGCCAATATGCCGGGTTTTCAACAGCACAAGAAAGCAATGCTTTTTACCGCAAGGCGCTGGCGGCCGGTCAGCAAGGTGTGTCGGTGGCCTTCGATCTTGCCACCCATCGCGGCTATGACAGCGATCATCCGCGCGTTGTCGGAGATGTCGGCAAGGCCGGTGTGGCCATTGATTCCGTTGAGGATATGAAAATCCTGTTTGACGGCATTCCGCTTGAAAAAATTTCAGTGTCGATGACCATGAATGGCGCGGTCATTCCGGTGCTTGCCAGTTTCATCGTGGCTGGCGAAGAGCAGGGCGTGGCAAGAGCGCAATTGTCGGGCACCATTCAAAACGACATTTTAAAAGAGTTCATGGTCCGCAATACCTATATTTATCCGCCTGAACCTTCCATGCGCATTGTTGCCGATATTATCGACTATACAGCGCGTGAAATGCCGAAATTCAACTCCATCTCCATTTCCGGCTATCACATGCAGGAGGCAGGCGCGACCCTGGTTCAGGAACTGGCCTTCACGCTGGCTAATGGACGCGAATATGTACGCGCGGCCCTCAAGAAAGGCCTTGATGTTGATGATTTTGCCGGACGGCTTTCGTTCTTCTTCGCCATTGGCATGAATTTCTTCATGGAGGCCGCCAAGTTGCGCGCCGCGCGCCTGTTGTGGACGCGCATCATGGAAGAATTCGAGCCCAAAAAACCGGGTTCCTTGATGCTGCGCACCCATTGCCAGACATCGGGTGTGTCGCTTCAGGAGCAGGACCCTTACAATAATATTGTGCGCACCGCCTATGAGGCCATGGCCGCAGCCCTTGGCGGTACGCAATCGCTGCATACCAATTCCTTTGATGAGGCCATCGCATTGCCTACCGAGTTTTCGGCCCGCATTGCCCGCAACACCCAATTGATCCTTCAGCATGAAACGGGTGTCACCAAGGTCGTCGATCCGCTGGCCGGTTCTTATTATGTCGAAAGCCTGACTTTGGAACTGGCTGAAAAAGCCTGGGCGTTGATTGAGGAAATCGAGGCCATGGGTGGCATGACCAAAGCCGTCAATGAAGGGTTGCCCAAGCGGCTGATCGAGGAGGCGGCAACCCGCAAACAGGCGGCGATTGATCGCGGTGATGAGGTGATTGTCGGCGTTAACAAATATCGTCTCGAAACCGAAGATGAGATTGATATTCTTGATATTGATAATGCCATGGTGCGTGAAGGCCAGATTGCCCGCATTGCACAGATCCGCCGCCAGCGTGACCCTGAAAAGGTTGAAGAAACACTGGAGCAATTGCGGAAGGTGGCACATTCAGGCAAGGGCAATCTCCTGGCGGCAGCCATTGAAGCAGCACGAGCGCGCGCCACGCTTGGCGAAATTTCAGATGCTATGCGCAAGGTTTTTGGCGACCATTCTTCTGTGTCGCAAGTGGTGCGCAAGGTTTATGGGGCAGCCTATGCGGGCGAGCCGGAATATGAAAATCTTGTTGAGCGGCTGGAGCAATTGGCGGGGGTGCTTGGGGGCTCACCGCGCATCATGGTGGCAAAGCTTGGGCAAGATGGCCATGACCGTGGTGCAAAGATTATTGCTTCGGCCTTTGGTGATCTGGGTTTTGAGGTGATTGCCGGGCCGCTGTTTCAGACGCCGGATGAGGCGGCGCAACTTGCCATACAGGAAAACGTGCAGGTGGTGGGCATGTCGTCGCTGGCGGCGGGCCATAAGACGCTGGCGCCGCAACTGGTCGAGGCGTTGAAGGCAAAAGGTGCTGAAAACATCATTGTCGTCGTCGGTGGCGTGGTGCCGCGTCAGGATTATCAATTCCTGCTTGACCATGGCGTGGCGGCCGTTTTTGGCCCCGGCACCAATGTGCTGGATGCTGCACACGCCGTACTTGATCTGATGGAAGGCAAGCGCCGTAATATGTAAGGCGAGCGGGCAGATGGCAGAAATTTATGTTTCTGTCGTCTGGAAAAGCCTGATTTCCTGTGTGAGCCAGTTGCGAAAACTGACCACGCCGGCATTGGCAGTTTTTTCGTGCGGGGTGATGAAATAATAGGCGCTTTCGCTTTCGATGGGCGGTTTGAGCGCCTTGACCAGTTGCCCGCTTGCCAGTTCGCCTTCAATTAAAAACAGCGGCATCAATGCGACACCAAGACCGGCACGGCAGGCTTGCGAGACATTCAAGAATTGCTCAAAGCGCATCCCTTCGCGATGCGGCTCTGCTATGCCAAAATGTGAAAACCAGAATTTCCAGCCTTGCGGGCGTGAAGCCATTTCCAGAAGCGGCAGTTTCAACAATGCAGCAGGGGATTTTATCGGATTTTGCAATAGAAAATCAGGGCTGCATACCGGCACGACCATTTCTTTTAATAAAAGCTGATGGTTGCAGCCGGGCCAGTCTGCGGTGCCGACATGGATGGCGGCATCAAGCTCTTCGCGCTCGAAATCGATCTGTCCGATCCGGGTTGAAAAACTGAGCGTTGTTTGCGGGTGTTTTTTCACATAATCGGGAATGCGCGGCAGCAGCCAGCGTGTGCCGAAGGTCGGCGGGAAAGCCAGCCGCAGCACATTTGGGGTATCTTGCGCCATGGCTTCCAGCGACAAGATACGCAAGCGTGTGATAATATCGGAAATGCCTTTGGCATAGCGCTGTCCGCGCTCGGTCAGGACCACGCCCTTGTTGTTGCGCAACAGCAGGGTTGCGCCAAGTTGCTCTTCCAGCGCGGCGATCTGGCGGCTGATGGCGCCGGGGGTCAGGTCGAGCGCCTGGGCTGCGGCTGAAAAACTGCCAAGCCTGGAAACGGCATCAAAGGCCGTGAGAGAGGCAGTTGAAGGAATGAGACGGCGTTGCAGCTTCTTGCTCCCGGTTTGAGAAAATCTCAAAGTGGATTGAGTAAATATGACTTGTGCGGGCGCAGGTCAAAGTCCAAAATCGCGTACCAAAATCAAACATGCGGCATGCCGGGAGCCATTCATGAGCAAGACATCCTTCGTATGGAGCGATCCATTCCTTTTCGACGATCAGCTAAGCGAAGAAGAGCGGATGATCCGTGATGCTGCCAAAGCCTTTGCCGATGAGGAACTGCGGCCGATTGTCGAGCATGCCTATATGGCAGAAGAAACCGATCCGGGCCTGTTTGCCAAAATGGGGGCGGCGGGCCTGCTTGGTGTCACGCTGCCGGAAGACTATGGCGCGGCCAATGCCAATTATGTTTCCTACGGGTTGGTGGCGCGTGAGGTTGAGCGCGTCGATTCCGGCTTTCGTTCGATGATGAGTGTGCAATCGTCGCTGGTGATCTATCCGATCTATGCTTATGGCTCGCAAGAACAGCGCCAGAAATATTTGCCGAGGCTCGTTTCGGGCGAATGGATCGGCTGTTTTGGCCTGACCGAGCCGGATGCCGGTTCTGATCCGGCTGGCATGAAGACCCGCGCCGAAAAGATCGATGGCGGCTGGCGGCTTAATGGCACGAAAATGTGGATTTCCAACGCGCCGATTGCCGATGTCTTTGTGGTCTGGGCCAAGGTGAAGGGCGAGGATGGCAAGGATGTCATTCGCGGCTTTGTGTTGGAAAAGGGCACAAAAGGCCTGTCTGCACCGAAAATTGGTGGAAAATTGTCGCTGCGCGCCTCGATCACCGGTGAAATCGTGATGGAGGATGTGGAGGTTGGTGAGGATGCGTTGCTGGCCGGTGTTTCTGGGCTGCGGGGGCCGTTCGGCTGTCTCAACCGGGCTCGTTATGGAATTGGCTGGGGTGTTTTAGGGGCTGCTGAAGAGTGCTGGACGCGGGCGCGCCAATATGGGCTTGATCGCCACCAGTTCAACCGGCCGCTGGCTGCAACCCAGCTTTATCAGAAGAAGCTGGCCGATATGCAGACCGAGATTACGCTTGGCCTGCAGGCGTGTCTGCGTGTGGGGCGGTTGCTGGACGAGGACCGCATGGCCCCGGAAATGATTTCCCTCATCAAGCGCAACAATTGCGGCAAGGCGCTGGATATTGCCCGTCAGGCGCGTGACATGCATGGCGGCAATGGCATCCAGATCGAGTTTGCTGTGATGCGTCATGCGCAGAATCTTGAAACGGTCAACACTTATGAAGGCACGCATGATGTGCACGCTCTGATTTTGGGACGGGCGCAAACCGGCCTTCAGGCGTTCTTCTAAAGCGTGTTGTGATCTTTCAGACTTACACTGACCGCTTTAAGTCTTTGTTTTTATGCATGATCTTATCTGAAAAGTCTGCAACTTTACCAAGATCATGCTCTAAAAGGATAAAAGGATGAAACATCCGCTTGAAGGTCTGCGCGTTGTCGAACTGGCGCGTATTCTGGCTGGTCCCTGGGCTGGCCAGACGCTGGCGGACCTTGGCGCGACGGTTATCAAGGTTGAGGCCCCTGAAGGTGACGATACACGCCGCTGGGGTCCGCCCTTTATCGAGCTTGGTGAAGAAATCTCTGCTGCCTATTTTCATGCCTGCAACCGCGGCAAGAAAAGCGTTACCGCTGATTTTCGCTCCCCCGATGATCTTGCGCGGGTGAAAGCGCTGATTGCACAGGCCGATGTTGTTATTGAAAATTTCAAGGTCGGTGGACTGGAAAAATTCGGGCTGAATTATGAGGCGCTTGCCCAAGCCAATCCGCGTCTGATCTATTGCTCGATCACCGGCTTCGGGCAGGATGGCCCTTATGCACATCGCGCCGGATATGATTTTATCATCCAGGGCATGGCGGGCCTCATGCATCTGACCGGTGAGCCGCAAGGCCAGCCGCAGAAGGTGGGGGTGGCTTTTGCAGATATTTTCACCGGGCTTTACGGGGTGATTGCCATTCAGTCGGCCTTGAGGATGCGTGAGGTGACGGGGCGCGGCCAGCATATTGATATGGCGTTGTTTGACAGCACAGTGAGCGTTCTGGCCAATCAGGCGATGAATTATCTGGCTTCGGGCGTCTCGCCCAAACGCCTTGGCAATGCGCATCCCAATATCGCGCCCTATCAGGTGTTTCCGGTTTCAGATGGTTATTTGATCATTGCCTGCGGTAATGATGGCCAGTTTGCAAAGCTGACTTCTGTGCTCGGGATTGGCGACATTGCCGCCGAGGAGCGCTTTGTCACCAATGAGCAGCGCGTTCGTAACCGTGCGGCGCTGACCGAAATTCTGGAAGCGCAGACCAAAACCATGGCTCGCGATGATTTGCTGGCTGCTTTGGAGCAGGCGGGCGTTCCGGCCGGGCCAATCAACACGCTTGAAGATGTATTTTCTGATCCCCAGATCGTTCAGCGCGCCATGGTGGTGGAAAATGATGGCGTAAAGGGCGTGCGCTCACCCATCAGATTTTCCGAGGCGGAGCTTTCAGTCTCGCACAGATCTCCCAAGCTGGGAGAGCATAACGGGACTGATTTTGAACAGGGCTGAGTCGGCTTGTCTGTGAGAAATCAAAAATAAAATAAATTATTTCAAAGATTTGTGCTGATCTGCGGCAGGACGTCGCAATAAGGATTGACGTACAGCGCATCCCGCGGCAAATTGTCGGCCCTGAGGAGGATGCTGAATGACCTATGCCGGAGAAATTATCGTAGCTACAATTCTGGGCCTGCTGGCGCTGGCGCTTATTTTGCCCTGGGTCTTGTAATTATGATGTAATGGCATGGTTGCTGAAAACTGGTTCGGCAGACCTCAAAATGCGGCTAAAACAAGAGCGTAGAGCATTTCATCCGTTTTTCGCGAAAATAAGAAATACTCTAGCAACAGGTATCAGCCAAAAATCCCCTCGCGGGCATCTGGAATGCACAGGGATATAAAAAAAGAGGCTTTTGGTAGCGGAGGTCCGTAGTGGTCAAGAACCCCAACAAAAGACCCGCCGAAAAAAGTTGGGGGTCTTGATGGTAGCGGAGGAGGGACTTGAACCCCCGACCTAAGGATTATGATTCCTCCGCTCTAACCAACTGAGCTACTCCGCCAAGAGTTGCAAGATTTGCCGCCAGAACGCTGGCGAGCCTTGCGAGGTCGGGCGGATATAAGGGGGCCATGGCTGACCTGTCAAGCGGGCAAGTGACTTGTTTGCCGGGAAAAGTCACCTATTTTTCGGATGTATGAAGAATACGTCTTTTCAGGCCGGGTTGAGTTCGGATAAGCCCGCCATTATGTACCAGCTACGATTTTTTTGAGTTTATCAGTGATGAAACCGCGTATTGCCGTTCTTGGCTGCGGGTATTGGGGCAGTAACCATATCCGAACCCTCAAGGCACTTGGAGCCCTTTATGCGGTCTCCGATGTCGATCATGCCCGTGCTGAAGCTTTTGCCCGTGAACAGGAATGCCGGGCACTGACGATGGATGCGCTTTTTGAGTGCGCCAAGGTCGATGCCATCGTCATGGCGCTGCCGCCGCAATTTCATGCACAAACCGCAATCCGGGCTGTTGAGGCAGGCAAAGATGTGCTGGTAGAAAAGCCGGTGGCGCTGACCGTTGAGGATGCTGAGCGTGCTGTAAGTGCTGCAAAAAAGCATTCGCGCATTTATATGGTCGGCCATGTGCTGCGCTTTCATCCGGCTTTCGAGGCATTGAAAGCCCTTGTCGATGATGGTGAATTGGGTGATATCCGCTATATTCATTCGCATCGGCTTGGCCTTGGCAAATTTCATGCGGAAAATGATGCTCTTTGGGATATTGCGCCGCATGATCTTTCCATGATCCTTGCGCTAACGGGGGCTCCTCCCCTTGATGTGCATGGCGAAGGGGCGGCAACGCTCGATCATTTGAGTGATTTTGTGCATCTCCACATGCGCTTTCCTGGCAATTTGCGCAGCCATTTGTTTGCCTCGCGCCTCAACCCGTATCGGGAACGGCGGCTGACAGTAGTGGGCAGCAAGGCCATGGCGGTGTTTGAGGATGTTGAGCCCTGGGAGCGCAAGCTTGCCTTATATCGCCACCGCGTCGAGCAAGAGAACGGGCACTGGACCTTCACCACGGTTGAACCGGACTATATCCCGATCGAGCAAGGCATGCCGCTGACGCGCGAGCTGGAGCATTTTATTCATTGCATCGAGACGCGGGAAAACCCGCGCACCGATGGTGAGGAAGCTGTTCAAGTGCTTCGGATTTTGACGGCTGGCACCGTGCGTCACCCAAGAGCGGTATAGGCCCAAGAGCGGTATAGGCAGCAAAAGATTTTTTGCAGTCAGATGGTTATATCTGGCGCAAGCACAAATGCGGCTAAAGCAAAAAATGCTCCAGGATTTTTTAACTCGCCATGTGTTCGGGCGCTGCGAGAAGGCAAGCCAGCATGGCTTCTGCTTTTGTGCTGCGCTCTGAACGGCTGATAAAGCCACCGCCCAGCACCCGGGCCTCATTATCATCGCTGGTATAAAGAACACAGGCCTGACCCGGTGCAATACCGGCTTCGCCGTCATTCAGTTCGACCATGACCACCCCTTCATTTTGGCGCAGAATGGCTGAACGGGGCAGGCGGGTTGAGCGCACCTTGGCAAAAAGCTCGATACCGGTGGCTGGAATGTCGTTGAGCGGCATGTCGCCCAGCCAGTTTACATCACGCAAATAGATTTTATGGGTTTCCAGCGCTTCGCGTGGACCGACAATGACGCGGGCATGCCTGGCATCAAGATGCAGGACATAAAGCGGATCACCCGCAGCCACGCCAATGCCCCGGCGCTGGCCGATTGTGTAGTGGACAATGCCTTCGTGCCTGCCAAGTGTACGCCCGTCAATATGCACGATCTCGCCGGGAGTGGCTGCTTCCGGCTTCAATTTGGCGATGATGTCGGAATATTTTCCTTGTGGCACAAAGCAGATGTCCTGACTGTCCTGCTTGGTGGCCACAGACAGCCCCATCTCCTGCGCCATTTCGCGCACGGCTGATTTTGGCAGGTCGCCGAGTGGAAAACGCAGATAGTCCAGTTGTTCTTGCGTGGTGGCAAACAGGAAATAGCTCTGGTCGCGGTCGGCATCGCACGGCCGGTAAAGCGCCCTGTGCGCTCCATTGGCGCGTGAGCGGATATAGTGGCCTGTCGCGAGTGCGTCGGCGCCAAGCTCTTTGGCGGTTGCCAGAAGATCGGCAAATTTTACCGTCTGGTTGCAGGTAATGCAGGGGATTGGCGTTTCGCCATGCACATAGCTTTCGGCAAACGGATTGATCACGGCCTCACGAAAGCGGCGTTCGTAATCGAGAACATAATGGGGAATGCCAAGCGTTTCACAAACCCGGCGGGCGTCGTCAATATCCTGTCCGGCACAGCAGGAGCCTGGCCGGTGCGTGGCCGAGCCATGGTCATAAAGTTGTAGCGTGACGCCGATGACATCATAGCCTTCCCGTTTGAGCAGGCCTGCCACCACGGAAGAATCGACGCCACCTGACATGGCGACGACAATGCGCGTATCCTGCGGGCGTGCGGGGAGATCCAGACTGTTCATCGGTTCATTTCCAAACTGCTGTCGTCATTGCCTTCAATGGGCCTTCACGAGCCGCCGGTTAAAGGCATGTTCGGGCGAATATAAGACAGGCTGTGACAGCTTGCCAGAGCGTTGCTTTTTTACAAAGGCCAGACGCCAAAACCGGCTTTGGGGACAGGTGAACCAGAATTGAAAAATGGTCCGCCTATTTCCTAATGCGACGGTAATGTTCGTTACTTATCTCTTAGGAGCAGCTTAGGCAATTTTTAAAGCTGTGGCGGTAATGTGGCACTGATTGGTTTTTGCGTGTTTTTAGTAGAGAGTATGATGACCGATCTGATTAGACCGCGAGTCAAATACGTAATCGGGCCTGACGGCAGTCCGCTTACAATTGCCGATTTGCCGCCAAGTAATACGAGGCGCTGGGTTATCCGGCGCAAGGCAGAGGTTGTTGCAGCCGTTCGCGGTGGGCTGCTAAGCCTTGATGAGGCGTGTCAGCGCTATGCGTTGACAACAGAGGAGTTTTTATCCTGGCAAGCCTCGATTGACGAATATGGACTGGCTGGTTTGCGCACAACACGCATTCAGCAATACAGGCATTAAATGCTGTAGGTCCGTCGGGCACATCAACAATGTCCTGACTGCAATCATGAAAATGGCCCGGCAGTTTTTCTGCCGGGCCATTTTGTTGTTGCTTTGCATCTAGAGCATTTCTTGTTTTTATGGAAACGGATGAAATGCTCTAATCTCTTGTTTTAGCCGTATTTGTGCGACGCCAGACGATTCCGTCTGACTGCAAAATACTCTAGTCAAAAGGCCGCAACTTTGCAGTTGCGGCCTTTTGGACGGAATAAAATAAAATTTAGCCGATCATGGCGCTGGTTGGTCTGGCTTCGGCTTCGCGGGCCTTGCCGTCACGCAGTTCCAGCAATTCAGCCTTGGCAAGCTCGGCCTCGGCTTCGCTTAATATGGTCTGTGCCGTTTCGCGCTGATTTGCCAGGTCGGCCTGAGAGTCCCGGAGATTATCGCGCCGCTGGCGGGCGGCCTTGGCAAAGGTCGGATAGGCAAAATGATTGATGTCGGTAATTCCGGCCTTTTTTTCCTCGGCCTCGATCTGGAGTTCCAGTTCGTTGGCCATCCGGTCAAATTCGGCAATCATCATATCGAGTTGCGCTAACTGACGCTGTTTCTCGTTGACCTGAAACTGTTTCAGACGAACGAGGCTTTCACGTGACTTCATGACCCTCAACTCCACACCTGCCCCTTAACGCATATTTACAAAAGCGGATTGGCTTGGCCTTCCGCTTTTGTTTTCCACAGGTCCCCACCAATGGAAAACAAAGTCCTAAGATTCTTCACGCCCGGTAACCATTCGTTTACGGGCATTGTTAATCATATGGGGCAGGACTTAAGAGGCGGTAAAAATTTACCTGTGATTTGTACCGTTTTGAAGAGTCTATTGAATCACTTAACCCGGTTTCTTGATGTGGAAAAAGGGTTTGGGTGACGTCTGAATCACCTTTAGATTCAAGAGAGTGTGGAAAGAGGTTAAAAATCCTGATAGCTTTCGAAGCACAAAATTAGGATTTGTTAACCATTCGATGGCAGCTTTGGGTTCAGGCAATCGCTGTCGCTTCGCCGAATTGGCTTTTAAGGGGTCCGGCGGCAGACAAAGGGGAATGAGATGCGCGTTCTGCTGATAGAAGATGACAGTGCAACGGCACAGAGCATTGAGCTGATGCTCAAGTCCGAGAGCTTTAACGTCTACACCACCGATCTGGGTGAGGAAGGCGTCGATCTGGGCAAGCTCTATGACTATGACATTATTCTTCTTGACCTGAATCTTCCCGACATGTCGGGTTATGAAGTTTTGAGAACGCTTCGCCTGTCCAAGGTGAAGACGCCGATTCTCATCCTGTCGGGCATGGCGGGTATTGAGGACAAGGTTCGCGGCCTTGGCTTTGGCGCTGATGATTATATGACCAAGCCCTTCCATAAGGATGAACTGGTTGCGCGCATTCACGCCATTGTGCGCCGCTCCAAGGGTCATGCCCAGTCGGTCATCACAACGGGTGATCTGGTGGTCAATCTGGATGCCAAGACCGTGGAAGTTGGCGGACAGCGTGTGCATCTGACCGGCAAGGAATATCAGATGCTGGAACTGCTCTCATTGCGCAAGGGCACGACGCTGACCAAGGAAATGTTCCTCAACCATCTTTATGGCGGGATGGACGAGCCGGAATTGAAGATCATTGACGTCTTTATCTGCAAGCTGCGCAAGAAGCTGGATGCGTCTTCAGGCGGACAGAGCTATATCGAGACAGTTTGGGGCCGCGGTTATGTGCTGCGGGAACCGGAAGAACTTCGCGAAAGCGCCTGAGTTTCGGTCTGAGCTCTGGTTTGATTGTTGCTTTTGAAAAGCCCGGCATTGCCGGGCTTTTTTATTTATGGGCCATGTTTTTATCCTTGCGGGCCGTTGCCCGGCCCGCAAGGATAAATAAATAAAAAAATCAGGCGGCCGTCAGGATAATCTCGTCTGAAGTTGCATGAATGGAAATGGTCATGCCGGCCTCGCGTGCCATCAGCAGTGTGTAATAGGGCTGCACGGCATGGGCATCGATTGCTTCTTCAGGCTTGTTGCCGGAATGCAGTTCCAGAAATTTGGGTGGAACCCGCAGCATCGGGCCGCTGGATGACAGGATGAAGCGTGGTTCCGTTTCGAGATTTTCCAAAGTCACTGAAATCTTGCCGCCGCGCGGGATGGCTGCATTGGCAATCAAAATGAGGTTGAGCAGCAGCTTGACCTTATTTTTTGGCAAAAGGGCGCGCTCACCTGCCCAGAACAGTTCCGGCTTTTCATTTTTAAGAAAAGCGGTTGCAACAGCTTCTGCATCGCCGGTGTCGATCTGCATTCCGGCTGAACCGGCAGCGCCAAAAGCGATGCGCACAAATTGCAGACGTGCCGACGCATTGCGTGCGCTTTGGCGAATGAGGTTCATGGCGTCCTCGTCGGCGCCGCCCTCATCGAGCAGTTCCAGCCCGTTATTGATGGCTCCCACCGGGGAGATAATGTCATGACAGACACGGCTGCATAAAAGTGCGGCAAGATCTGGCGCGGAAAGCGTGAAGAGGTCGGTCATGATGAGGTCCCTGCAAGAATCAGTCTGTTGTGATGCGTAGGCCAGCTTGCATCATCACTCTATAGGATCGGGGCAATTTTGATGAAAATACCCTGTGATCCTCAAAACCCGTGATGTGTTGCTGACCATTGCCTTCAAGAATAGCGGTTGGCCTTCAAAAATAGCGGTTGCGGCCTTTGAACTGCCATCTTCATCTGAAAGGTTAATGGTTGAAAAAGGATTACAGCATAATTTTATACAAAAGCATCATAAGCGGTCGGCACAGAACCGCAGATGTGAAGAGGCCAGGCAAAGTGCTCCGTTACGGAGAGTGACCATATGTTTTTTCGAATCCTTGAGTCTGGCTTTATCCGGGCTTTGGCTGCGACCATCATGCTTGCGGCTGCGCTTGCCCTTTCGGTGTCAGCTTCGCGCGCTCAGGAATACACGGCTCAGGAGATCGTGGAATCCGGGCATCGCTTTTTTGGCTCCACCTCGGGCGGGCTTGCCAGTGTCGTTGAGAATGTGTTTTCCTCCTACGGTCTGCCCAATGGCTATATTCTGGGCGAGGAAGGTTCCGGTGCGCTGATCGGCGGGCTGACCTATGGTGAAGGCTCGCTTTACACCAAGAATGCGGGCGACCACAAAGTGTTCTGGCAAGGTCCATCACTGGGTTGGGATTTTGGCGGGCAGGGCTCGCGCGTCATGATTCTGGTCTATAATCTGGATGATGTCGGCAATCTTTATACCCGCTTTGGCGGGGTGGCCGGTTCGGCCTATGTGGTTGCCGGAGTAGGCTTTAACGTTCTCAAAAATAACCAGATGCTGCTGGTTCCCATCCGCACTGGCGTTGGCGCCCGGCTTGGTGTCAATATGGGCTATCTGAAGCTGACAAGAGCGGCGACCTGGAATCCGTTCTGATCGGACTTTTGGCTTGTAGCGGCAATCATTTTGCCGCTTTAAAGCCCTTGTTTGTACGCATGATCCTATCTGAAAAGTCTGCAACTTTTCTAGGATCATACTTTAAAAACGGATAGCGTATTGTGCTCCAGTCAGCTCTTTTGATCCTGCTTGGTTTTTTGTCTGCAAGCTTTATCGGTCTCTTGATTGCGCCGCCCATCTGGCGGCGTGCTGAGCGGCTGACGCAGAGACGTCTGGAAGCTTCCCTGCCGCTGACCCGCTCTGAAATCACGGCCGAGAAAGACGGGCTGCGGGCAAAATTTGCCATGCAGGCTCGACGTCTGGAACTGCTGCTTGCCGCCTCACAGGAGAGGGAAGCGCTCCAAAAGGTCAAGATTGCACGGTTGGAACAGATAATTGCTGAGTTAAAGTCACAGACTGATAGTGCAGGTGAGGCTCTTGAGGCAGGAAAAAAGCGCAATGATTCTCTTGATGAGAGGGTTCGCTATCTGTTGTCGATGGTTGCTGATGATGAGGATATTTCTCTGCTCAAGGCCGACAGCAGCCGGTTTGCCCAGCAAGTGATGCGTATTGAGACTGTTGCCGATGAGGCGCGTTTGCGTGAAGATATGGCGGCCTTGGCGGCGCGGGTGATTCATGTCACCGCTGAACGGGAAGGAAAAGCCTCGCCTATTCCGGAACTGCTTGCAGGAGAAAAAAGCCTGCAACCGGGTGTGTTGAGCCTGGCCGAGCGGGTTCTGGCTTTGCAGAAGCATGTTCCAAAGCCTGTCTCCTGAAACTTGGGAACCAGTTTCAGGATAAAGACATGCGTAAAAACAAAGATTTAAAGCAAGCTCGTGAATCTGAAAGATCACGACACGTTTTAAATACACCGGCTAACTGATTTTATTTTATATTTGAGGCAAACTGGTGCAGCGCAATGGCCGAAGCTGCGGCGACATTTAAACTGTCAAAGCCCGGAGCCATGGCAATTCGCGCTGTCTGTATGCGCGCCAAGATCGCTTCGGGCAGGCCTTGGCCCTCAGTGCCCAGATAAAGCGCCAGCGGGCCTTTGCAGTTCATGTTGCGAATGTCCCGTTTGCCGCGTGGCGACAGCGCAAACTGGCTAAAACCCTTGGCATCCAGTTGATCGGCCAGAACTCTTGTGTCACTGAAACTGGCAAAAGGCACTTTGAGTGCTGCCCCCACCGAAACCCGGATGGCCTTGCGATAAAGCGGGTCACAGCTTGTTTGATCAAGCAGTATGGCATCGACCCCGAAGGCTGCGGCATTGCGAAAAATGGAACCGACATTGTCGTGATTGGAAATGCCGACAAGAACAGCTATCAGCGCCTTGTCGGGCAAACTATCGAGAAGGCTGGGGGCATCGGCTATCTGGCCACGGTGGCCAATGGCCAGAATGCCCCGGTGCATATGAAAGCCGGCAATCTGGTCAAGCACTGCACTGCTGGCTGTATAGACAGGGATTTCGGGTGGTAAGCGCGCCAATATGGAGTGCAGACCGGCCAGCCGGTTTTCCAGCACCAGTACGGATTCAATTTCAAAGCGTCCTGTAGCTGTCAGCACGTCCAAAACGACCTTGCCCTCGGCGATAAAACGGCCCTGCCGACCAACAAGGTCGCGTTCGCGGATATTGGTATAGGCAAGAATACGCGCGTCACACGGGTCGTCGATGTGGATTGCCGTCATGTCACATTCGTCCGGCCTTTGCCATTTCAACCAGAGTGCGGCGCAAATCCTGTGCTGATACAAGCGGTTCAGGGAAGAACACACGCAGGTTCTGGTCGCTGCAAACAAGGTCCATGCCCTCGCTATCAAAACCGCTAATGGTCCAGTCGCCATCCTTGGCCTTGCCGAAATGCCGGGCATAAAGGGCGATAGCGTCGCGATGTTCCTCATTCATATGGTCGATCGCGGATTGTTCGCTATCGGCAAGTGCTGCGTTGACGCAATTGTCGGTGATTATGTCATTGGCAGCCAACTGATAGGCCTTGCCAAAGCCGCCATTCATGCTGGCGCGTTCAACTTCAATATGAAAGAAAGCAAAGTCGCCCAGGCTGGCATAGAGTTTTGCCTTCGGATTGTGATTGAGATAGCGGCGTGCAATGCGTTCATGCTTGGTCTCATCGCGCTTGATTTGCTGAGCCCGGCAGATGAGGCTGAGGCGCGGATAGGCCAGCACATCGCCCTTGCCGGGTTCGCCCACAAGCAAAGCACAGCGCGGGTCTGCCTGTAAGGCCTGTGTATGTGCCGACAGGCCTGAAATCAGTGTGATTGGAGACCCGTCCAGATCTGTGGCAAGGCCAATCCGGCTGATCATGGGGGTTAAGCTGCCTGTCTCATGAAAGGCGAGTGCGGCAAATCTGGCATTGCGCAGCAGGGTTTTTGCCAACCTGCGGGTATCATCATCCACTGTCTGGATGACGGTCTTTTTCTGTTCCTTCAAAGCCGCACTCCATGGAAAGCGGGAATGATTTTAACCTGATCCTAAAGTCTGTCTCTCGAACAGGGAACCAGTTCGGGAGACAGGCTTTAGCGTAGCTGTGCAGCGTGAACGATCTCGCCTTTCAGGCCAGTGACTGCACCGGGAGTTATTTCATGAATCAGCAACCGGTCATAATCGACCGGGCGCGGCATGGACAGTTGACCATAAGGCACTTTGGCAAAGCCGAGCGGCCCATAATAAGGGTAATCACCAACCAGAAGAACCGATGCCCATCCAGCCTTTGCTGCTGCCTCCAGCGCCATTGCCACCAGTTTGCGGCCAATGCCGAGATTTTTATAGGCGGGGCGCACCGCCAGTGGTCCCAGCATCAAGGAGCGACCTTTACCGGCCATGACCGGCGTCATGCGCACCGAGGCAACAACTCTTCCCTGACTGAGTGCGACGAAAGAAAGCGCGCGCTCATGTGGTCCCCCTTCGCGGATCTTGTAGGCAGCGCGCGTGAAGCGGCCCGGCCCGAAAGCGTCCTCATTCAGGGAATCGATTTCAGCGTCATGCGCCGGGGTTTCCGGCAGATAAATGATCTCGGCAAGGCTCATGTCTTTGCAAGTCCGGTTAGATACGAAGAAGATGCTGCCATGGGCAGCGGTTTGCCAGGCGCTTAGGCGCCAGCACTCTTTCGTCGTCGGTCAAACCGGATGGCTGCAAAAATATCCAACATGGTGACCCGGCTAGCACCAAACCTGAGCTTCTGCAATCATCCTTTTATGGTTTGGCGTCAGTTGACGCTGTGTTTCGCAAGTCAGGGGCTGCGAAATGAGCCTGAGCATCCTATATCGGGAGCAATGAAAGGATGTGACATGGGATTGCTGGTTGACGGAAAATGGCAGGATCGCTGGTATGACACCAGCAAGAGCGGCGGCAGGTTTGAGCGCTCGCAATCACAATGGCGCGATGTCGTGACGGTTGATGGCGCATCTGCGCCGGGTCGTACACGAGGTTTCAAGGCCGAAGCCGGCCGCTATCATCTTTATGTCTCACTGGCCTGTCCATGGGCGCATCGAACGTTGATTTTTCGGGCCTTGAAGAAGCTGGAAGATGTCATTTCGGTTTCCGTCGTTGACCATTATATGGGCGAAAATGGCTGGACCTTTGCAAAAACCGACGGGGCCACGGGCGATACGCTTTATGGTCTTGAGTTCATGCACCAGATTTATACGCGCGCGGACCCGTCCTATTCGGGACGGGTGACGGTGCCGGTGCTGTGGGACAAGGTGGAGCAGACCATTGTCAACAATGAATCATCGGAAATCATCCGTATGCTTAATTCAGCCTTTGATGAATGGGGCGATGCCAGTGTTGATTTTTACCCCGAAGCGCTGCGCAGTGAAATCGATGCGCTCAATGACGAGATTTATCCGGCGGTCAATAATGGCGTCTATCGGGCGGGGTTTGCCACCACACAAGAGGCTTATGAGGAAGCCTATAATGAGGTGTTTGCCATGCTCGACAGGCTGGAAGAGCGGCTTTCCAAGCAGCGGTTTTTGACCGGCCAGTATATTACCGAGGCCGATTGGCGCCTGTTTACCACATTGGTGCGGTTTGACCCGGTCTATGTCGGGCATTTCAAATGCAACCGCCAGCGCATCATTGATTACCCGAATTTGTGGAATTATCTGCTCGATCTTTATCAGGTGCCGGGCGTGGCGGACACGGTTGATATGAACCATATCAAGGGCCATTATTATGGCAGCCACTCGACCATCAATCCAACCGGCGTGGTGCCGCTTGGGCCGAAGATCAACTATATGGCCAACCATGACCGTGCCCGTTTTTCCCTGTGATTTGCCAATAGGTTGAAGGTGACGTTTGCAAAAGTGCCATGATGCGCGCCTCGCCTGCTTTTTTCCGGCTTTGTATGGCAAGCGGCTTGTGTCTGGCTTATGAAAGCGACCATGTTCAGGCTTGCGCATTTATCCGACGCTCATCTGGGGCCGCTTCCCGATGTCACCTACCGTGAACTCGCTTCCAAGCGGGTGATTGGTTACATCAACTGGCAGAAAAACCGCCGCCGCCATATGCAGGATGCGGTGATTGATACAATCATCGATGACATGAAAGCGCATGCGCCTGATCATATTGCGGTGACAGGCGATCTGGTCAATCTGGCGCTTGATGCTGAAATCAGCCGGGCCCGCCAGTGGCTGGAAGCGCTGGGATCGCCTTCGCATGTGTCTGTGGTTCCGGGCAATCATGATGCTTATGTACCCGGTGCATTTGTCAAAGCCTGCCATGCCTGGGGGCCGTGGATGAGCGGTGACGGCCAGAAAACGCCGGTTGATCAGCACAGTTTTCCTTATTTGCGCGTGCGCGGACAGGTGGCGCTGATTGGTGTATCGACTGCGCGGGCCACGGCTCCCTTCATGGCCAATGGATATTTGTATGAAGCGCAGGGCAGGCGGCTTGCTGACCTTTTGGAGGCCACCAGAGCAAGAGGGCTATGCCGGGTGGTGATGATCCATCATCCGCCGGTGCGCGGTGCGGTCAAACAGCATAAGCGGCTGTTTGGTATCGGGCACTTTGCACGCATCATGGCGCGTCAGGGGGCAGAGCTTGTGCTGCATGGCCATTCGCATCTTCCAACCCTGCACCATATTGCCGGGGTTGACGGCATGGTGCCGGTGGTCGGGGTGGCCGCTGCCGGTCAGGCGCCAGGCACAAAACGCCCGCCTGCCCAATATAATCTCATCGATATTGAGGCTGATGGTTCCAACTGGCGCTTTCGCCTGACGCGGCGCGGGCTGGAAGGTGCGGGCCTGTCACTAGAGCGCCGTGCGTCCTATCGGGCGCACAAAGGACGCTCTAACACTTTGAATGAGCATCGGAATAATCCAAAAACCGATTCCACTTTTTGGTCCGATGCTCTAGTTGATCTTGAAGTTCTGGACCTTTCTGCCGCCAGATGATTTCATCTGGCGACAGAATGTTTTGACATCACTTTCCAGCCACGATCCGGTTGGCGGCCGAAGTGATTGCTTCAAGCGAGGCGCTCACAATATTGGTGTTGATGCCCACACCAAAAAGACGCCCCTTTGGATGTTCCATCTCGACATAGGAAATGGCCGAGGCATTGGAGCCGCTTTGCAGGGAATGTTCCGAATAGTCGAGGACAGACATTGAAACCCCTGTATGGCGCGACAAGGCATCGACAAATCCGTCGATCGGGCCGGTGCCCACACCTTCGATCTTGATCTCCACACCCTTGTCAATGATCGTGGCTTCCAGAATGCGCCGCCCCTTCATGCTGGTGTCGGGATAGGTGTAATGATCAACAAATTTGAAACGACCTTCGGGCTGTTCCACATAGATGCGCTGGAACTCGTCATGGATGCGCTTTGAGGGCAGTTCCTTGCCTTCCTCATCGGTGATTTCCTGAATCACCTCGCGAAACTCCACTTGAAGATTGCGCGGCAGGTTGATGCCATAATCGGTCTGCAGGATATAGGCGATGCCGCCCTTGCCCGATTGTGAGTTGATGCGAATGATGGCCTCGTAAGAGCGGCCCACATCCTGCGGGTCAATTGGCAGATAAGGCACTTCCCAGACAGGCGAATTGGCGGCTTTGAGCGCTTTCATGCCCTTGTTGATGGCATCCTGATGCGAGCCGGAAAAGGCTGTATAGACCAGTTCGCCAACATAAGGATGGCGTTCGGCAATCTTGAGCTGGTTGGAATATTCATAGACATCCTTCATGCGGTTGATGTCGGTGCAATCCAGTTGCGGGTCCACGCCTTGCGTGTACATGTTCAGCGCAAGCGTCACCACATCGACATTGCCGGTGCGCTCGCCATTGCCAAACAAGGTGCCTTCGACGCGATCTGCACCTGCCATCAGCGCCAGTTCTGTGGCGGCAATGCCGGTGCCGCGGTCATTATGGGGATGCAAAGAAATGATCAGGCTGTCGCGGCGGTCGAGATTGCGGCACATCCATTCGATCTGGTCGGCATAGACATTGGGCGTGTTCATCTCAACCGTGGAGGGCAGGTTGAGGATCAGCGGATTTTGCGGGGTCGGATTGATGATTTCGGTCACCGCATTGCAGATTTCGAGCGCGACTTCCAGTTCCGTGCCGGTAAAGCTTTCAGGCGAATACTGGAAGCGGTAGCCGCCGCCAGCCTTTGCGGCCATGTCCATGATCATTTTGGCCGCATCGGTGGCAATCTGCTTGATGCCGGGAACGTCCTTGGCAAAGACCACGCGCCGCTGCAATTCACTGGTGGAATTGTAGAAATGGATAATGGGCGAGTTTGCACCTTCGAGTGCTTCAAATGTGCGGGTGATCAGTTCAGGGCGGCACTGAACCAGAACCTGCAAATCAACATCGTCGGGAACATTGCCTTCCTCGATAGCCCAGCGGCAGAAGTCGAAATCGGTTTGTGAGGCAGACGGAAAGCCGATTTCGATTTCAGGAAAGCCCATATCGAGCAACAGGCCGAACATGCGTGCCTTGCGGTCCTGTCCCATCGGGTCAATCAGCGCCTGATTGCCGTCGCGCAAATCCACCGAGCACCAGATCGGGGCTTTCTCGATGCGTTTTGAGGGCCAGGTGCGGTCGTTTAAAATAGGTGCGGGAAAGGGCTGATATTTTTGGGCCGCATCGGCCATGTTTTTACGGCTTGAACCGGGGACGGCAGCTTGTCTTGTGGTCATTGTCTTCTTCTCCGATCCCTGTCGGGCTGTTTTTTAGCCCTGTTCAGACAAGGATGTCCTGACGAAATAAATAATCTAATCGGATGTGGATTGCCAAGGAGCATATCGCCGGGCGGCTTTGTCGACCGCCAGGCGCTCCTCTAGCGAACCCGGCGATCGCCGATAAGGCCCAGAAGAAGAAGGGTAGAGGCAAGCGCGCGCAAGGTCTGGCCGGAAATCCCGGACGGATGGCTGACAACAGATGCGGGGCGCTTGTTCATGGAGTTCTCTTACAAGAGCTGTCAGGGCGTGGCAAGTTTTTTGAACCGGAGGGTTTGTTTTCTAGAGCGTCCTTTGTGCGTCCGACAGGACGCACGGCGCTCTAATCAGGCAAAGGGAACTGCGACACTGCCTTTGGGCAATTTTGCCTCATTGTCAGGCTCGACATGAATGGTGACGCGCACTGAAGCATCGTCGGTCTTGAGGGCTTCTTCGATGCGGTCGCAAATGACATGGGCCTGACTGACCGGCATGTCGGCATCGACGACCATGTGGAATTCGATAAAGGTGGCGCGTCCGGCAATGCGAGTTTTAAGATCGTGAACTTCCAGCGCACCTTTTGAATTGGCCGAGATGATGTCGCGGATGCGGATCTGCTCTTCAATGTCAACGGCGCGATCCATCAGCCCGTTTAACGATGCGCCTATCATCTTCCAGCCTTGATAGAGGATGTTGAGGGCAACGATCAGCGCCAGCAACGGGTCAAGCAGATGCCAGCCGGTAAAGACGGCACCAACAAGGCCGATAATGACACCGGCTGAGGTGATCACATCCGTCATGATGTGGTGACCATCGGCCTCCAGCGCAGGTGATTTTGCCCTGCGTCCGGCTCGGATCAGCATTGTGGCCCAAAAGAGGTTGATGATGGTTGCAGCCCCATTCACGGCAAGCCCTTCCCATGGTTGCTCCATCGGGTGGGGGCTGCGTATTGTTTCCCATACCTGGGCAATGATGAGCAGAGCCGCAACGACGATCAAAACCCCTTCCAGAACGGCAGAAAAATATTCCGCCTTGTGGTGGCCGAAGGGATGATCGCTGTCGGCTGGCTTGTGGCTGACGCGAATGGCCCAGATGGCGGCGCTGGCAGAAATGACATTGACGATGGATTCGAGCGCATCGGAATAAAGGGCGACCGAGCCTGTGATCTGCCAGGCGAGGAATTTGAGGCCCATGACACCAAGTGCGACAATGATGGACCAGCAGGCAAGGGTTTGCACCCGGCGCTTTGCAGCTTCCTTGTCGTGATATGCAGGCACGGGCTCCATCTCCATCCGGCCTGCTATATGCCAGCCTTGCGCGGAAGCCGGGCAACGATATTTTCAATCATCTGCATGCCGGCATCTCCGCCCAGCGACATGATCGATTCGGGGTGAAACTGCACAGCCGCAACCGGCTCTGAAACATGTTCAAAAGCCATGATGGTGCCGTCTTCGCTGGTGGCCGTTACCTCGAACTCATGTGGTAGGTGGGCGGGATCTGCAAACAGCGAATGATAGCGGCCAACGGTGACTTCCTGTGGTAGACCGGAAAAGATGATGCCCTGTTTTGTGATGTGAATACGCGAAGGCTTGCCATGCATGGGAATGGCAAGCTGCCCCAGTTTTCCTCCATAAGCCTCAGTTAGCGCCTGAAGGCCGAGACACACGCCAAAAATCGGCAATTTGCGCTGGCGCGCCTTGTTGATGGTGGCTGTGCAATCAAAGTCTTTGGGCGTGCCGGGGCCGGGAGACAGGACCACAAGATCGGGTTTCAATTCATCGAAAACACTATCGGCCACCGGGCTGCGCACAGTGGAAACAGTGGCCCCTGTCTGGCGGAAATAATTGGCCAGCGTGTGGACAAAACTGTCTTCGTGATCGACCAGCAGAATTTTTACTTCTGCGCCGACGCGCGCAGCGCTGGGCTCAATGGCTGGGCTGGCGCCGGTTTTGGCGTCACGGATGGCAGCAAGCATGGCAGAGGCCTTCAGTTCGGTTTCAGCTTCCTCGTCCTCAGGAACGGAATCAAACAGCAGCGTTGCGCCTGCTCGCACTTCAGCGATCCCGTCCTTGATGCGTATGGTGCGCAAGGTCAGCCCCGTATTGAGGTCGCCATTGAAATGCACCATGCCGACGGCCCCACCATACCAGGCGCGCGGGCTTTTTTCATTGTTCTCCAAAAACCGCATGGCCCATAATTTGGGCGCGCCGGTGACGGTGACCGCCCAGGCGTGGCTAAGGAAGGCGTCGAAAGCATCCATGCCTTCGCGCAACCGGCCTTCAATATGGTCAACGGTGTGGATAAGGCGCGAATACATCTCGATCTGGCGGCGTCCGATCACACGCACCGACCCCGGTTCGCAAACCCGGCTCTTGTCGTTGCGGTCCACATCCGAACACATGGTCAGTTCGCTCTCGTCTTTTTTCGAGTTGAGCAGGGCAATGATCTGTTCTGCGTCTTCAATGGCATCCTTGCCACGCTTGATGGTGCCGGAGATCGGGCAGGTCTCGACACGGCGGCCATTGACGCGCACGAACATTTCGGGCGAGGCGCCCACCAGATATTCGCCCTCACCCAGATTGATGAAAAAGGAATAGGGGGAAGGGTTGGTGGTCTTGAGGCGACGCGCAATCTGCGATGGGGGCGTTGTGCAGCGCTCATAAAAGGTTTGACCCGGAACCACTTCAAACAGGTCGCCCCGCTTGAAGCTTGCCATGGCGTTGCGCACCAATTGTGCATATTCACCGGGCTGGTGGTCGCCGGGCGGCGGGGTGTGGCCGGACGGCACAAAAGGCGCTTCCGGCGTTTCACGCGGCAGGCCCTGTGTTGAAAAATCCTTGCCCGCATAGTCGTAGCGGTCGGTCCAGGCTTTGGCTGAATGGTGATCGACGACCAGAATCTCATCGGGCAAAAACAGCACCAGATCGCGCTGGCTGTCGGCACGTTTGAGCGTGTAGTCAATGGCGTCGAACTGGAAAGCCAGATCATAGCCGAATGCGCCGTAAAGCCCCAGATTGCTGTCATTTTCCGTGTGGAAAAGGGCGGTGAGGGCACGCAGGACGGTAAAGACGGAAGGCGCGCGGCTGCGTTCTTCCTCGGTCAGGATACGCTCGGGGCTGTTGATTTCAATCAGGATGCGATCATCGAATTTATGCGTGATGCGCACTTCGCCAAGTGTTGCAATGATGGCGTAAAGCGTGGGCAGCATTATTTTGCCGCGCTCATTCAGGGCTTCCACCCGCATGGAGCGGTTGCGGGCGGAAATGACCAATGGCGGGTCAATAATGGCCGTATCCCAGCGCGTATAGCGGCCCGGATATTCATAATTGGAGGAAAAAACGGCGCCACGGTGTGAATCAAGCCTGTCGATATAGGACTGAATGGCCGTGGCATAGGGCTGCTCGTGCCGCTGGCGGGTAATGGCAATGCCGCCTGCGGTTGTGAAGCGCTCTGCCCCGTTATCGAGAGTTTCCATCGTCATAGCCGTCTCCGTCTGTTGTCAGGCAACGGCCCTGGAGGCTGAAACGTAAAATGGCCGCCCGGAAATCCGTTGCGGCCACCCATTATTTTTTGCGCACACGCGCTCAAAAGGCCGCTATCAGCAGGCCCACCACCAGCAAAAGGTTGAGAAATGCATGTTCATGCATTCTCCATAGCGACCTTCAGGAGGACCGGCAAGGAAATTTATTGGTCTTTGACCAAAAGAGACAGGGCGGCATGAGCCGCCCTGTTCTTGATCTGATAAATGAAGGCAAAAGTTTAGCTCAAGCCTTCAATGTCACCATCATCGTTGAGGTGGATATTGTCTGAAGACGGCTTTGAGGGCAGGCCGGGCATGGTCATGATCTCACCGCAGATGGCCACGATGAAACCGGCGCCGGCCGCCAGACGTACCTCACGCACCGAAACTGTGTGGCCGGTTGGCGCACCACGCAGATTGGGGTCGGTGGAGAAGGAATATTGCGTCTTGGCCATGCAGACCGGCAAATTGCCATAGCCCTGTTGTTCCCACTGATGAAGCTGGTCACGTACGCTCTTGTCGGCAATGGCTTCCGAACCGCGATAGATACGCTTGACGATGGTGTCGATCTTGTCGAACAGGCCCAACTCATCTGCGTAAAGCGGAGCAAACTGGGAACGACCGGATTCGGCAAGTTCCACCACCTTGTGCGCCAGTTCCTCGGCACCGGCAGAGCCATGTGCCCAGTGCTTGCACAGCACGGCTTCCTCGCCCATCGATTCGACAAATTCCTTGACCGCTGCAATCTCGGCATCGGTATCGGTGTGGAAATGATTGATGGCAACGACAGCCGGAACGCCGAATTGCTTCACATTTTCGATGTGGCGGCCAAGATTGACACAACCCTTCTTGACGGCTTCGATATTTTCTGGCCCCAGATCTTCCTTCTTGACCCCGCCATTCATTTTTAGGGCGCGCACCGTGGCGACGATGACGACGGCAGCCGGCTTCAACCCTGCCTTGCGGCATTTGATGTCAAAGAATTTTTCTGCACCCAGATCTGCACCAAAACCGGCTTCGGTTATCACATAGTCGCCCAGCTTGAGCGCGGTGGAGGTGGCCATCACGGAATTGCAGCCATGGGCGATATTGGCAAAGGGACCGCCATGGACAAAGGCCGGATTGTTCTCCAGCGTCTGCACCAGATTGGGCTGGATGGCATCCTTGAGCAGAACCGCCATCGGGCGGTGGGCCTTCAGGTCACGGGCAAAGACGGGACTTCTGTCGCGGCGGTAAGCGACGATGATGTCGCCCAGTCGCTTTTCCAGATCTTTCAGATCACGGGCCAGACACAGGATCGCCATGACTTCGGAGGCGACAGTGATGTCAAAACCGGCCTCACGCGGATAGCCATTGGCAACGCCGCCCAAAGACACCACGATCTGGCGCAGCGCCCGGTCGTTCATGTCCATGACGCGACGCCAGGTTACGCGCCTTGTGTCGATATTAAGCTCATTGCCCCAATAGATGTGATTGTCGAGCAGGGCCGATAAAAGATTATGGGCTGAGGTGATGGCATGGAAATCACCCGTAAAATGAAGGTTCATGTCATCCATGGGCACAATTTGCGCATAGCCGCCACCAGCAGCACCGCCCTTCATGCCGAAATTGGGCCCCAGCGAGGCTTCGCGAATGCAGATGACCGCCTTTTTGCCAATCCGGTTCAAGCCGTCGCCAAGCCCCACAGTGGTTGTCGTCTTGCCTTCACCGGCAGGGGTCGGGTTGATGGCCGTGACAAGGATCAGCTTGCCGTTTTCATTGTTCTGGACGGATTTGATGAATTCGGCTGAAACCTTGGCCTTGTCATGGCCGTAGGGCAAGAGATGTTCTGCCGGAATGCCGATCTTGGCGCCAACCTCCTGAATGGGTTTCTTGTTTGCAGCGCGTGCGATCTGGATGTCGGATTTCACTTCGGCCATAGATTATTCCCCATTTTGGATTGCTCTCCGGTGCGGCTTGCCCGGAGCGTCGATAAAAGCCTGCCAGGAATGATTGCCACCATTCCAAAACAGGCGCGAACTAAACAAAAAGCGACACGCTTTCAGTCTGTTGGGCTGCGCGTATCCTATCGGTCTAAAACAGAGCGCAATTCGACAAGATTAGAGCGCACCTGTAGCAGATTAAAGCCCATGGTCGCCAGATGTGACGGGAAGAGCGCACTGGATTCATTGCCGTTGGAAACGATCCAGGGCTGTACATTGAGCGAGGCGCGCAATTGCTGTTCCATCCGCGCCCATAATGTCGTCAGGTTGCGTTCGGCAATCACTGTGGAAAAATCACTGCGGGCGGCAACCAGAAGGCCATAATAGGCGTAAAGCTGGCCATAGGCGAACCAGAAACGATCATCGGCGCGCGTGTCGAAGAGCGCTGCATCCGAGACTTCGATGCGCTGGCGCAATATGTCGGACGTGGAGCCGATATCACTGGTGATACGGTCGAGAAACTGCAACAGATTGTCGGCGCGGGCATCAAAGGTGGCCTGACATTTTTCCAGGGCACTGTTGAAATTGTTGAGATTGGTGATGGCTTCACGATAGAGGCTGGGAGCCGGGCGGGTCGGTCCGCGCCAGCCGATATACCAGGCTGTTTCATTCCAGGCGAGATTGGTGCGCGCGCTTTGAAGGTTCTGATCAATCTGTGAGGTGCCGCGCACACGACCAAGTGTATCAACCAGTTCGGTTGTGGTGCGCCGCAATGCATTGTTGATGCCAAGCTGAAAAGCGGCCTTGTTGTCAAAGAACGACGTGTTTTTCCATTCCATGCCAAACAGGCCGAGCTTCGACAAAAACATGGAGGAAATCCACGCATTCCGGTTGACATTGAAATCAATCAGATCGGCCGCAATGGTGGTGATGGCTGAGGGCTTGCAGGCAGGGGCGGACTGATTTGCGATGGTGGTTGAAGCGCCGCCATTGGAGGTCACAGGGGAGGTCACAGGCTCCCCGGCTGGAATGGCGTCTGTTTGCACCTGTATCAGGGCTGCCGGGTAATCAGGATCAAAGCCGGTCCAGAACTGTGTGACATAGAAAAAATAGCCATAAAGAGCGATGAAAGCCGCCAGAAATATGCCAACACCCATTTTCAGGTAAAGCCCGCGTTTGCGATACCAGTGCCCGGCCTGTTTGAACGGCCACAAGAGGATGCCGATGACAAAGCCGATGCCGCGCCCGATCCAGCGGAATATCTGGCTTGTGAAACTGACATTCGGGTCGAGCATATATGGTTCTTTCGTGGCTCGGCTATTATGCCCCAAGGTTGCACATTAAGCATTCCCTTAGAGCGCCGTACGTCCTGCCGGACGCACAAAGGACGCTCTAACTCTTTGAATGAGCATCAGAATTATCCAAAAACCGATTCCATTTTTTGGTCCGATGCTCTAGCTTATGAAATATGCGGTTTTGGGCCACTTCACAATATGGATATATCTATTGCAACTCACGGATAATCTGAACGCTCAAAAAGAAACCGCCCGCCCGCAGGTAGCGTGACAGGCGGTTCAGGCATGATCTTGTCCGAAAAACTGCAGTTTTTTTCAGACAAGATCATGTGCAAAAAAATCTCAACCATATTTGTGCGACGCCAGACATACCCCGTCTGTACTCACAATATGCTCTGGTTCAATTCATATTCTGTGGCAGAATGCGGGGAGCCTCAGGAGGCAGGTGCTGCTGCCGGGCGAGCCTGTGGACGCGGCTTCTTTGCCGGGCCGGCAATCAGACCTTCGCGAACGGCGAGCTTGCGGGCCGCCTTGCGCGTCCGGCGCACTGCTTCAGCCTTTTCACGGCCACGGCGCTCGGATGGTTTTTCATAGGCGCGGCGCGCCTTCATTTCACGGAAAACGCCTTCGCGTTGTAATTTCTTTTTAAGAACCCGGAGGGCCTGATCAACATTATTATCACGAACGAGTACTTGCAATGAATTTCCTTCTTTCTGTAGGCTCTGAAGATAGCGGGATTTGAAGCGGTTCAGCTCAAAATGCAGCAAAACGTCCCCGCGCATTATCCTTATATAGGACAAGATTACGATTTGTGCACGTTTCCACCGCTTTTTTGTTGGAAAAATTAAAATATGGCGCGGCCCGGCACTGCCAGATTTTCTCCGGATGGCGCGGGAACATGCCGCTGCAGAGCAAAATGCGGCGTTGATGGCATCGTGTTACCGGTTGAAAGAAAATGAGAATAATGTTTGGCTAAAAACAATGATCGACAAATCAGGGCGCGCAATGCGCGCGACAAAACAGGCCCACAAGCCAGAATGGGAGAAAATAATGTCAAATCTGAAATCGCTTGCGCTTGCGCTCGCCTTGTCGGTGGCGGCCAGCGGTGCTGCCTATGCTGCCGAGCCTGACAGTTGCAAAATCGTACGGTTTGCCGATGTCGGCTGGACGGACATTACCGCAACTACTGCCACGGCATCCGTCATTCTTGAGGCTCTGGGCTATCAGCCCGATACGCAGGTGCTTTCGGTGCCGGTCACTTATGCCTCTCTGGCCAGCAATGATATTGATGTTTTCCTCGGCAACTGGATGCCGACCATGGAGGCCGACATCAGGCCCTATCAGGAAAAGGGCACGGTCGAGACGGTGGTGACCAATCTGGAAGGGGCAAAATACACGCTGGCGGTGCCGAGCTATACTTATGATGCCGGTCTGAAAAGTTTTCAGGATATTGCAGCCTTCAAGGACAAGCTCGGCAACAAGATCTATGGCATCGAGGCTGGCAATGACGGCAATCGTGTTGTTTTGGACATGATTGCGGCCAACCAGTTCGACACTGGCGGTTTTGAACTGGTGGAAAGCTCTGAAGCGGGGATGCTGGCTGCGGTGCAAAAGGCTGTCGGCTCCAAGCAGGATATCGTGTTCCTTGGCTGGGAGCCGCATCCGATGAACGCCAATATCGACATGAAATATCTTGAAGGGGGCGATGATGTGTTTGGCCCCGATTACGGCGGCGCGACCGTTTTGACCAATGTGCGTGCCGGCTACACGCAAGACTGCCCGAATATGGGCGCATTTTTGAAAAACCTCACCTTCTCGCTGCAGATGGAAAACGAGATCATGGGGGCTATTCTCAATGACAATGTGCAGCCTGAGGCCGCCGCCATCGCATGGCTGAAAGCCAATCCTGACGCCATTACACCCTGGCTGCAAGGTGTGACGACCTTTGATGGTGGCGATGCTGCTGCTTCGGTAAAGTCGTCGCTCGGCCTTTGAGGGAAAGGCCAGCCTTCGTGTGAGCAATCCGGCAATGGCTGTGTGAGCCGCCATTGCCAGTGCCAGTGCTACAAAAATTCAAGAACAAGGGAATGGCATGGATCCGGTCTCGGCGTTGATCGCCAGCTTCAAGATACCTGTCGGTCAGTGGGGCCGGTCATTTTTTATGTTCCTCACCGAGCATTTTGAATGGTTCTTTGACGCCATCGCCGATGGGGTGGCATGGGGCCTGCAAAATCTGATCGACATGCTCTTGTGGTTGCCGCCCATGGTGGTGGTCTTGCTGATCGCAGCCCTTGCCTGGTGGTTGCAGCGCTCCTGGAAGTTGGCGCTGGCTGTGGCCATCGGCCTTGCCTTCATCATCAATCAGGGCATGTGGAAGGATACGGTTGAGACGCTGGTGCTTGTCGTGGGCGCAACTGCCGCTTCCATGGCAATCGGGGTTCCGATCGGCATCTGGGCGGCGCATAATGAGCGTGGCTATCGCTTTCTCCAGCCGATCCTCGACCTGATGCAGACCATGCCGACCTTTGTCTATCTTATTCCGGTCCTGATCCTGTTTGGTCTTGGCATTGCGCCGGGCCTTATTGTAACCGTCATCTTTGCCTCACCGGCCCCCATTCGCCTGACCTATCTGGGCATTACCTCGGTGCCGAAGCCGATGCTGGAGGCGGGCGAGGCTTTCGGGGCCACGAAACGCCAGCTTCTGTGGAAGGTGGAACTGCCGGCGGCCATGCCCACCATCATGGCGGGCCTGACCCAGTGCATCATGCTGTCATTGTCCATGGTGGTGATTGCGGCCTTGATCGGGGCCAACGGCCTTGGCAAGCCGGTGGTGCGGGCGCTCAATTCGGTCAACATCCCGCTTGGCCTTGAAGCGGGCCTTGCCATCGTCATTATCGCCATCATTCTCGACCGCATGAGCCGGGTTCGCACGGGAGCCACCCGATGAGTGTTGCTGTAGAATTTCGCGATGTCGATATTATTTTCGGCAAGGAAAGGGCGCGCGCCCTTGAAATGCTGGATCAGGGGGCTTCGCGAGAGGAGATTTTAGCCGCGACCGGAGCCGTTCTGGGCTGCGCAGGTGCAAGCCTGACTGTCAGGCAGGGCGATATATCGGTGTTGATGGGGCTTTCCGGCTCTGGAAAATCCACCTTGCTGCGCGCCGTCAACCGGCTCAATGTGGTCAGTCGCGGCAGTGTCATGGTCCATGATGGCGACCAGATGGTCGATGTCGTCAATTGTGATGCGGCCACGCTGCGGCGTCTGCGCCAGAAGCAGGTGGCGATGGTGTTTCAGCAATTTGGTCTGCTGCCCTGGCGCACGGTGGAAGAAAATGTCGGCTTTGGGCTGGAGCTTGCCGGAGTGCCGGAAGCTGAACGGCGTGAGCGTGTTGAAAATCAACTCAAGCTGGTCGGGCTGGACCAATGGGCAACCAAATATGCGCATGAGCTTTCGGGTGGAATGCAGCAAAGGGTCGGGCTGGCGCGCGCCTTTGCCACAGAGGCGCCGATTCTGCTCATGGACGAGCCGTTTTCAGCGCTTGATCCGCTGATCCGCACCAAATTGCAGGATGAACTGCTTCAGCTTCAGGCCAAGCTGAAAAAGACCATTGTTTTTGTTTCCCATGATCTTGAAGAGGCGCTGAAGATCGGCACTTCCATCACCATGATGGAAGGCGGACATATTGTGCAGACCGGCACGCCGGAAGATATCGTGCTGCAACCGGCCAATGATTATGTGCGCGACTTCATCGCCAATGTGAACCCGCTCTCGGTGTTGACGGCGTGGAATGTGATGCGCCTGAAGCATGAGTTGAAACAGGATGCGGATGGCTGGGTGTGGCTGGATCGCCGCGAAACCACGCGCTTCAGGCTGGATCATAATAATCTGGTGATTGCAGCCGAGCGCAATGGCCAGCCAGCCGACTGGGTATCTTGCGTTAATGTGGAAAATCTGCCCGAAGGTGGAGCGCAGGTGTTCTGGGCCACGCCCGAAACCTCGTTGAAAACTGTGATGGTGGCCATGCAACGTTCGCAGACAGCCCCTGTTGCACTGTTTGATGACCAGTCACGTTTTGTCGGCTCGATCGGCATTCGCGATGTGCTCAAGGCCGTATTGAAGAAGTAGCGCTTCCTCCTTTAGCGCCCTTCGCGATACCACATGCCGCCCAGCGTCAGCAGCAACAGGCCAAGGCCGAAAAAACCGCCAAACAGCGGCACATGGTTGACCGATTTTAAAACACTGTCTTGCGTATTGCGCAGCCCGATCCAGTCCTTGCCGGAGGCTTCGGAAGCCCCGGACAAGGCGCGTACTGGCACCACCGAAGGCAGGTTGATTGTGGCTGGATCAGACCCCGACAGACGGTGCACGCTTCCGCCCACCGCCTCTGCGGCAGGTTTGAGTGTATCGGCAGTGGAGACAATACCGGCAAATTCTGCGGCATTGACCGGCCCGACATGGGCAAGTGTTGATAATTTGCCATTGGCAATCTGATAAAGGCCGATCTCATCGGTCTCTGTTGTACCGGTAAAAATACCGGGCCCGGATTGCGCAAGCTGGACCTGCATTACCTTGCCGGAGGGCAGGGTGACTTCAGCCGGGCCAGGATCATCGCTCATGCTCTGGCGGCGTATGTCAAGCGCCATGCCGCGCCCGTCGGCGGTCAGCCGTTCTTCCTCCAGTTCTGGCTCTTTCATCAGCCAATGCGCCAGCCGCCGGTAAAGCTGCACATGCGGGCCGCCGCCCTCATAGCCACGCGCCCACAGCCAGCCCTGATCGGACAACAACATGCCAACGCGGCCTTCGCCCTTGTGCTCAAGCAGCAGCAAGGGCTGTTCATCGGCCCCCTTCATCACCACTTCGCCTTGCGGGTTTTCGACCCTGACAGTGCGAAACCAGCGGCCCCATTGCGGTGGCTCGACTTGAGAACCTTCCAGCGCGCGCGTTACCGGATGACGCTGGCCAAGATCGGTCAGGCGCGGATAAAAGGCCTCCTCAATCACCTCGCCGGTCGGCATGGCTGGCAGGGCGCTCATCAGCGGCGTGTTGGCAATGGTGCTGTAACCGGCATATTCGGGACCGGCTGCAACCAGCAGCGCCCCGCCTTTTTCCACATATTCGGCGATATAATCGTAATAAAGCAGCGGCAGCACATCACGGTGCTGGTAGCGATCAAAGATGATGAGGTCGAATTCATCAATTTTTTCCACGAACAATTCGCGGGTAGGAAAAGCAATCAGCGACAATTCATAAATGGGCGTTTCATCCTGCTTTTCAGGGGGGCGCAAAATGGTGAAGTGGACAAGATCCACCGAAGCGTCGGATTTTAAAAGATTGCGCCAGGTGCGCTCGCCTGAATGCGGTTCGCCCGAGACCAGCAGCACACGCAGATTTTCACGAATGCCATCGACCAGTGCAATGGTGGTGTTGTTGATGTCGGTTAGTTCATCTTCCCCAGCGGGAATGGACAGTTCGACAATGTTGCGCCCGGTATTGGGCACCAGGATGTCAAGCTGCATGTCCTCATCGGTCACGGCGTGTTGTGTGCCGACAGTTTCGCCATTGACCGTGATGGTTACATCAAGCACAGTTTGCGGCTCACCTTTTGCAGTCACCTTGTAGGTCATTTCCAGCGGCTTGCCGACAAGGCCAAAGCGCGGGGCTTTTTCAAAGTGGATGCGGCGGTCCTTTTCGCCTTCATGGCCGGTAATCAGCGCATGAAGGGGCGCATTAAAATCGGGATGTGTGGCGGGTATGTCATGCACCTGTCCGTCGGTGATCATGATTGCCCCGGCAATGCGGGAGTTGGGCACATCACGAAAGGCGCTTTGCAGGGCGGCAAACAGCCGTGTTTCGGTTTTTTCGTCAGTGGCGGCGCCTCGCCCGGCCTCGACCACGCGCACATCGAACTGCTCAAAGCGGGCAAGGCGCTCCTTCATGCCCAAAATAGCGGCGTCAGTCTGTTGTTCACGGGCGCCGATTGACTGGCTCTGGCTGCGGTCAACCACAAGGGCGACAACACTTTGCAAAGGCTCGCGCTCTTCTTTGAGTAAAACGGGATTGAGAAGGGCTCCGGCAAGCGCTGCAAAGGCTGCCAGCCGCAAAACCGCACCGCGCTGGCGCGCCCACAGACCGATCAACGCCAGAAGGCCAGACAGAACCAGCAAGGCCGCCAGAAGGGGCAGGCCAAGCAGCGGTTCAAAGGAAAGGGACCAGTTGTTCATGTTTCTACTGCCCCAGCCGTTCCAGCAGAACCGGCACATGCACTTGGTCGGATTTATAATTGCCGGTCAGCATATACATCATGATGTTGACGCCGCTGCGTAAGGCATAGGTTCGTTGCATTGGATCGGGGGGCACGGTTGGCAATAGTGGCGCACCATTGGCGTCAATGGCCCATGCGCCAGCCAAATCATTGGCGGTAATCAGAATTGGCGAGACGCCATCGCCGGTGCGTACCGGCCGGTCATCGGCATTGGAGGCGTCAAGCGAGGCTTCCACCCATAGCGGGCTGCCGTTAAAGCGACCGGGAAATTCCGGCAGCATATAAAAGGATTTGGTCAGCACATGGTCGGCTGGCACCGGCTCCAGCGGCGGTATGTTGAGATTGTCCAAAATATCGCGCAGGCGCTGGGTGGCGGGACTGGCTGCCCCTTGCCCAAAGCCGCTGGAATATTGGTCGCGCGTGTCAAACAGCACCGTTCCGCCCTGACGCATATAAGCGTCGATACGAGCAATGGCCTCATTGCCGGGCACAGGCGAAGCCGGATCAATCGGCCAATAGATCAGCGGATAAAACGCCAGTTCATCTGTGGCAATATCAATACCTGCCGGTTCGCCCGGTTCGAGCGCCGTTTTATCGAGCAGGAAGCGGTTGAGACCCTGCAAACCGGCGTGGCTGACGGCATCAAGGCTGGAAATGCCGGTAATCACATAGGCAATGCGGGTGGTGGAAACCGCATCAATGGACATGGCGTCATCGGGTTTGCGGTCATCGGCAAAGGCGGTGCTGCCCAGCAGCACAGGCAGGATAAACAGAGCCAGCAGAGTGGCGGTCGTGGCACCATAACGCATGGCGCGCATCCGGCGACTCAGCACAGAATTCATTGCAAACATGATCAGCGTATCAAGCGCAATCAGGATAAGGGCAATCGTAAGAAACGGCCCTTTGAGCAGGCTGGACGGATCAAAATCATAAGCAATATCGCTCATCGGAATCTGTGCTTGCGGGCGCTGGAGGGGGGCAAGCGTGCTGGCGGGCGATAACAGATTATGCGCCAGAACACCGGCTTGCGAGCCGTAAAGGCCGGGCGGATTTTCCAGCGTCACAACATTATCAGCGCCAGGCTCCAGCGGGCGTGCTTCGGGAGAGGGGGGAGCCAGAGAGCCGTCCGCGGCAATCATCCGGTAGGGGGCAAGGGCTGCAAGTGTCGTCTCGTCTGCCATATCCACAGTGCCCTGATTGCGCGAAAGCAGCACAATGCGTTGCAGCATTTCGACAAAACTGCCGGAAATCGGCAGGTTGGACCATGTGGCAGTCGGCGCAATGTGGAACAGGGCAATGGTGCCCTTGCCGCGCTTTTTACCCGTGACCAGCGGGGTGCCATCGGCAAGGCTGGCCCAGCTACGCTCCATGATATCGGGTGAGGGTTCAGCCAGAACCTGCCGGGTGACGGTGATGTCGCGGGGGGTATCAAGTCCGGCAAAGGGACCGGAGGCGGGAAATTCAGCAACGGGCTGTGGCGTTGTCCATGACAAGGCCCCGCCGAAACTGCGCTCACCACTGCGCAGCCGCACCGGCAGCAGATCATCTTCAGTGCCGGAACCGGTTTCTGTACTGGCATTGGCGCTGGCAAGCCTTGGACCGGCAAAGCGCACCAGCGTGCCGCCCCCCTCGACCCATTCGGCAAGTTTCTGGCGGGCCTGTTCGGGAATGGCTGCCACATCGGACATGATGAGCATGGCCGGTTTCTGGTCGAGAATCTGGGGAATGGCTTGTGCCAGATCAGGATTGGAAGGCTCGATCAGATCGGCAAAGGGCGAAAGAGCCCGGTGGATATAGTAAAGCGGTGACAGCAGCGGCTGTGCCTGATCGGCCTCGGCCTGCGAGATCAGCCCGATGCGGCGGCGTTTTGCGCTTTCATCCAGGACCCGCACAGCACCTGCATGATGTTCGCCATCCAGCGCCAGAAAGGCAAAATCATTACGCAGTTCAAAGGGCACTGCCATGGTTGCGTCTGTTTGTGTTTCGCCCGCGTCAAAATTCAGCGTGGCATCTGCAATGCGGCGGCCCTTGTCGTCAAAGGCGCCGGCACTGAGCCGGGCAGGAGCCATATTGCTGCTGGCGCGGATAGCGGTCAGCAAAAAGCCGTCTATTCTGTTTTCTGAAGCGGTCAGGGCAATGGGGGTCATGCGCTCAGGCGCTGCCCAGACAAGATTTGCCGCACCGTTTTTCAGCAATTCCTCAAACGCCTCATCATCGCCCGCTGCTGCCAGCCCGTCGCTTAAAATGGCAAGGCTGGCGTCGGGCATCAAAGCCAATGTTTCACTAACACGCGCATAGATGGCTGGCCGGTCGGTGGGGACCGGGCGTGGTGTGGCAGCGCGCAGCCGGTCAAGGGCTGTGCTGGCGTCAAAGGGGCCCATATCGGCATCGGGTTTTTCTGCGGTGAAGGCAATCACCACCGGCAGGTCGGTGGAATCTGCAATCAGAAGCCGGGCCGTGGCCATGCGTTTGTCCCAGTCGGGGGCAGAGGCCCAGCCATTATCGATGACCAGCACCAGCCCTGTGCCGCTGACGGGTGTTTTTTCGCGTGGGTTCCACACCGGATCGGCCAGCGCCATGATGACAAGTGCGGCAATCAACAAGCGCAGCAATGTCAGCCACCATGGGCTTTGCTGTGGTGTTTCTTCGCGTTTGAGGACACGGGCAAGGATTTTCAGGGGTGGAAATGGTTCTGTGCGTGGTCTGGGCGGGGTCAGCCGCAGCAGCCACCAGATCGCCGGGAGCGCTAAAAGCCCGAGCAGAACCATTGGCGCGCCAAAGGAAAGAGGTAGCCAGCTCATGCCCGCGCCTCCCCAGATCGTGCCTGTACGCCCATTGTGCTTGCAGCGGTTGCCGTCAGCGCTTCATGCAGGCGCACCAGTGCTTCTGAGGCCGGTCTGTCGGTATGGTTGAGCGTAAAACTCCAGCCGCGGCGTCTGGCAAAACTTGCCAGTTCCTCACGCCGCGCCAGATAAAGCTGCCGGTAGTCACGAGCCAGAATTTCAGCACGCCCGGCGGTCAGCCGCTCGCCGGTTTCCGGATCGGTAAATTCGATACGGCCAGAATAGGGAAAACTTTCTTCTGCCGGATCGGCCACTTCAATGAGATGGGCACGGGCGCCCTTGCTGGCGAGTTTTTCAAGCCATGCAAGTGTTTCTTCTGGCGGGTCTAAAAAATCGCCGATCAGCACCACGTCGCTGAAGCGGTGAATGGTGGACAGGTCAAGGCGGGGAGCCGGGTCGGTTACATGCGCCAGGCGTGAGGCGAGGCGCTCGGCGCCATTGCGGTCGCTGAAGGGATCGGTCAGGCCCGGCCAGCCGATACGTTCACCGCTGCGTGATAAAAGCTCGGCTGTGGCCAGCGCCAGAACCAATGCACGGGCCTGCTTGGAGGTGGTGGCAAGGGTTGATTTGTAAAGCATGGAGGCGGACATATCCGCCCATAGCCACACGGTGTGTGCGGCTTCCCATTCCCGGTCACGTATATAGGTGTGATCGTCGCGGGCCGAGCGACGCCAGTCAATGCGGCTGACGGGCTCGCCTTCGGTATAGGGCCTGAACTGCCAGAAATTTTCGCCAATACCGCGTCGGCGGCGGCCATGCCAGCCAGAGATCATGGTGTTGGTGATGCGGCGCGCCTCAACCAGCAGGTCGGGAATGAGGGCGGCATGCTGGCGCGCCCGGGCCAGCGCCTCATGCGTTTTAGCTGCTGTCTGAAGTTCGCCTGTCTGGGCCATCAGACCGCCTTTGCAAGCCTCGCCACGACATCGCGCACGCTCACGCCCTCGGCGCGGGCAGCAAAAGTCAGCGCCATGCGGTGCTGGAGAACGGGTTCGGCCAGCGCTTTGACGTCATCGATGGACGGCGCAAGCCGCCCGTCATAAAGCGCACGGGCACGAGCGCACAACATCAATGCCTGACTGGCGCGCGGACCCGGCCCCCAGGCCACATCACGGTCAGTTTCAGCCACGTCCTGTCCGGGACGAGCCGAGCGCACCAGCTTCAAAATGGCCTCGACCACGCTTTCAGGCACCGGTATGCGGCGAATGAGGGTCTGGATCTCCTTCAGGCGCTCCGGCCCGATGAGGCTGGTGGCATGGGTCTGGCTGGTGCCGGTTGTTTCTAAAAGAATGCGCCGTTCGGCCTCAAGATCGGGATAGAGAATGTCGATCTGCATCAGGAAGCGGTCAAGCTGGGCTTCGGGTAGCGGGTAGGTACCTTCCTGTTCCAGCGGATTTTGTGTGGCCAGCACATGAAAAGGGGTGGGAAGATCATGGCGCTGACCGGCGACCGTGATGTGATATTCCTGCATGGCCTGCAGCAGGGCCGACTGGGTGCGTGGCGAGGCGCGGTTGATTTCATCGGCCATCAGCAATTGTGCAAAGATCGGGCCGGGGATGAAGCGGAAGGAGCGGCGGCCCGTGTCATCCTGCTCCATCACCTCCGAGCCCAATATGTCGGAGGGCATCAGGTCGGGCGTAAACTGGATGCGGCTTGCATCCAGCCCAAGCACGGTGCCCAATGTTTCCACCAGCCGGGTTTTGGCTAGTCCCGGCACGCCGACCAGCAGCGCATGTCCACCGGCCAGAATGGCCACCAATGTGCGTTCAACTACGCTTTCCTGACCGAAGATGACCTTGCCGATGCCTTCGCGTATATGCAAAATATCGGTCAGTGCCTGCTCGGCTTGTCCGATCATGTCTTTTTCGCTGACCGGGCTTTGGGCAGCAACCCCGCTCATGGGGACGCTCATGGGAATGCTCATGGGGTCCTGGTCCTTTATTCCGGCGTGCTGGGCAGTTTTCCGCCATTGGTGCTATGACTTACAGCCATTATACAGACATTCAAGATGTCTAAAATACGTACCCATGCTGACAAGCGTGATAACAGTGACTATTTCGTGACCATGACCCAAAGCAAGACAGATCAACAAAAAAGCCTTGTCACTGCCGCAGATGCCGGCGGGCTTGAGGCGCTGATTGCGCGTGCCGCCAGCGCAGAGAGGGGTTTGCCGCCTGTCGAGCGCTGGAATCCGGAGTTTTGCGGTGATCTGGATATGGAAATCCGGGCCGATGGCACGTGGTTTTATCTTGGCACACCGATTGGCCGACCTGCGCTGGTGCGGCTGTTTTCAACCGTATTGCGCAAGGATGAAGATGGGCGCACCTATCTGGTTACGCCGGTAGAGAAGGTCGGCATCAAGGTTGTCGATGCGCCTTTTGTAGCGGTTGAGGTCGATGTCTCGCAGCGCAACGGACAGCAGATTGTGACTTTTCGCACCAATGTCGGCGATGTGGTGGAGGCAGGCCCCGATCATCCGCTGCGCTTTGTCGAAGAAGACAAAACCGGCGGGCTCAAACCTTATGTGCTGGTGCGTGGACGGCTGGAGGCGCTGGCCTCACGCCCGGTCATGTATCAGCTTGTCGAGCATGGCGAGGAGGTTGAGACCGCGCAAGGCACGATGTTTGCGCTGCGCTCGAAGGGACAAATCTATCCAATCATGCCGACAGCGCAGTTGCGGCAGTTGAGCCTGTGAATGTGAGTGCCGCCATTTCTCCTTTTTCGGCCGAAGCGTTTCGCTTGAGGGCGCAGGGCCAGACGAAGACAGGTGAAAGCGAGGCCGAATATGGTGATTATCGTTTCAATCCCGGCCATCCGCGTCCAAGGGTAAAACAGGAATTTCTGCGTTCGGCTGCTGTGCTGATCCCGGTGGTCGATCATGGGGAGGAGGCCACGGTTTTGCTCACCAAACGGGCTGAAACCTTGCGCAACCATACCGGGCAGGTTGCGTTTCCGGGCGGGCGCATTGATCCGACGGATCCAACGCCCGAATATGCGGCGCTGCGCGAGACTGAGGAAGAAATTGGTCTGCCGGAAGGCCATATCGAGGTGATCGGCCGGATGCCGGATTATGTGTCGGGTTCGGGCTACCGCATTGCGCCGGTGCTTTCGGTGGTCAAACCGGGTTTTCATCTCATGCTCAATCCTGACGAGGTGGATGCAGCTTTTGAGGTGCCATTGCGGTTTTTGATGGACCCGGCCAATCACCACCGCAACAGCCGCATGTGGGGTGAGCTTGAGTGGATGTTTTATGAAATGCCCTATCAAGACCGCTATATCTGGGGCGTGACGGCTGGCATTATCCGTATCCTTTATGAAAGGCTTTATGCGTGAGCGATCAGGTGAGCATTGCCGGTTGCGACTGGCTGGCGCAAGCTGATTTGCAGCGCCTCCTGTCGGTTTTAAGTGAGGGCGGCGAACAGGCGCGCATAGCCGGTGGTGCGGTGCGCAATGCGCTGCTGGGCCAGATGGTTGCCGATATTGATATTGCCACCACCACTGTGCCGCAAGAAACCATGAAACGGGCAATTGCCGCCGGGTTCAAGGTGGCGCCAACCGGCATTGATCATGGAACGGTGACCGTGATTGCCGGGGGTACACCGTTTGAGGTGACGACCCTGCGCGCCGATATCGAGACGGATGGGCGTCATGCAAGCGTCGTCTTCGGGCGGGACTGGAAGGCGGATGCTGAACGGCGCGATTTCACCATCAATGGGCTTTATGCCAAGGCCGACGGAACGGTCATTGATCTGGTGGGCGGGCTTGCTGACATCAAGGCACGGCAATTGCGTTTCATTGGTGATCCGCAAGCGCGTATTCGTGAGGATTATCTGCGTATCTTGCGCTTTTTCCGCTTCTTTGCCTGGTATGGCCATGGGCGGCCAGATGCTGAGGGCCTGAAAGCCTGTGTGCAGTTGAAAGACGGGCTGGACCGTCTTTCAGTCGAGCGGGTCTGGGCGGAATTGAAAAAGCTGTTAAGCGCGCCCGATCCGTCACGCGCCTTGTTATGGATGCGGCAGGCCGGTGTGTTGTCGCATGTGCTGCCCGAAAGCGAGAAATGGGGCATTGATAGCATTCATGGACTGGTGCGGGCGCAAATGGATCTTGACTGGCCCATTGATGCCATGCTCCGGCTTGAAAGCATCCTGCCGCCAGATGCGGCGCGCCTGAAAGATATGGCAAAGCGGTTGCGCCTGTCGCGGGCGCAGACCGAGCGCCTGCAAAACTGGGCGCTGGCCCCATCGGTGCGACCCGATACGAGCGAGCGTGCGCTTTCGCGTCAGCTTTATACTGGCAATGTAGAGGCCATTACAGACCGCTTGCGCCTTGCCTTGTCTGCGGCGCGGGCGCGTGCTGTCGGTGATGACAAGGCCCTGGTTGAGGCGGGCGGCTATTTTCGCCAGCTGCGCTTTGTTCAAGGTTGGGACAGGCCGGACTTTCCCGTAAAAGGTGCCGATCTGAAAGGGCTGGGGCTTGTTGCAGGCCCAAAACTTGGCGCCCTGCTCAAGCAATTGGAGCAGGAATGGATCGACAGCAACTTTATGCTTGGGCGTGAGGCGCTTCTGGCACGTGCCGCAGAGGTGACCGGGCCACAGACCTGATCACATCTGCGAATTGATTGTTTCCTTAGAGCCGCATTGTTGCGACGTCAGATGGTTCCATCTGTACTCACAAAATGCTCCAAGTCTTTGTTTATACGCATAATCTTATCCAAAAAGTCTACAACTTTTTGGGATTATGCTTTACGGCCATTTTGCCTCTGGCGGCAGGCTCGACAGGATGGAATTGACATTGCCGCCGGTCTTCAGGCCAAAAGTCGTGCCCCGATCATAAAGCAGATTGAACTCGGCATAGCGGCCACGGCGCACAAGCTGTTCCTCGCGGTCCTGTTCGCTCCAGCCATTGTTGAAATTCTGGCGCACAATATGCTGATAGACGACCAGAAAGGCGCGTCCGACATCCTGGGTAAAGGCAAAATCGGCCTGCCAGCCGCCGCGGCTTTCATCTGAATGCAGCCAGTCATAAAAAATACCGCCAATGCCGCGGGCTTCCTGACGGTGGGGCAGGTAAAAATACTCGTCGCACCAGTCCTTGTAGCGCTGATAATCGACAATGCCTGAATGTTTGTCACAGGCAAACTGCATGGCGCGGTGGAAGGCGATACTGTCGGGGTCTTCCTGTGTACGACGCCGGTCAAGCACGGGGGTGAGGTCAGCGCCACCACCAAACCATTGCCGCGAGGTGACAACCATGCGCGTATTCATGTGAACGGTGGGCACATTCGGGTTCCACGGATGGGCGATCAGCGAAATGCCGCTGGCCCAGAAACTTGGGTCTTCATCTGCGCCGGGTATCTGCTTGCGAAATTCTGGCGAAAACTCGCCATGGACGGCTGAGGTATGGACGCCGACCTTTTCAAACAGCCGCCCCTTCATGATTGACATGACACCGCCACCGCCGCGGCCCTCATCGCGCTCCCACGGGCTGCGCTCGAAACGACCGGGCGTCCAGGACGATTGCGGACCGGACAATTCGTCTTCCAATGCTTCAAAGGCAGCGCAGATGCGGTCACGCAAATCCTCAAACCAAGCTTGAGCAATCTGTTTTTTATTGTCGATGTCAGCCGGCAATCCTGCCGGAATCTCGGGGCGTTGCTGCACTGGCATCTCCGCTTGGTCGAACTCTGTTCGTAAAATGACTCGTCTTTTCCAATTGTGATCCCTAATCTGTGTGCAGCAAGCGTCAAGGAGGCTTTTTTGCGCACGCCTGCAAGACCGCCGCTGGAGGGACTGAAAAAGAGCCTGCAACGCAGCCGTGCACAGCATGGCGGTGGGCGCAGCGACGGGTTTTTGCGCGAGACATTCGTGCTGCCGCGTTCCGATGCGCGCGCCAAGGCGCAGGAATGGTTCAAACGCTGGCCCAAACAGGCTTACTGGACTGAAATCGAAAGCTGGTTTGAGCGCCCCGGCGACGTTATTGAATTTACCATTCGCCGCCTGCCCGCCGCTGATTGATCTTTATTTTATTATTTTAATTGTCGCACGGCTTCGCCGGTGACCATGGCCACCGACAGGGCAAGATTGAGGCTGCGTGCGCCTTTCACCATGGGAATGATCAGGCGTGTATCGGCTTTTTCATGCACGGAAGCGGGAACGCCTGATGATTCGCGCCCAAAAAGCAGCGTGTCGGCAGGTGAAAACCGAAAATCCGTATAGGGGCTGGCCGCTTTGGTGGAAAACAGCACCAGTCGGCGCCCGGCAGCAGAATGCGCAGCCTCAAAAGCAGTCCAGTCGATGTGGCGGGTCAGGCGGGCCATTTCCAGATAATCCATGCCGGCGCGTTTGAGCGCCCGGTCGGAAAGATCAAAACCTGCTGGCTCGATGATATCGACACCAAGTCCCAGACAGGCGGCCAGCCGCAGAATGGTGCCGGTATTACCGGCAATATCGGGCTGGTAAAGGGCAATGCGCAGACCGGTTTCCAAAGGCTTGTTCTTTTTGAGCTTGCTGTTTTATGGCCATAATGTGCGAACATGCCTATAAGGCATTTTGCGGTTGGATGAAAATATCCGGCATCGCATCAAGACAACTGTAACAAGAGCTTGCAAGACTGTGTAGCCGACAGGGTACATGGATTAAGCCACTGTCGTGAAAGAACCAACATGTTTGGCTGGTTTGAAAAAAGGCTCGATCCCTTCCCGGCTGAAGAGCCGATGGAGCCACCCACAACCCTGATCGCCTTTTGTGTGCATTTCACCCGTGGCGCATGGCCCTATATCGCCATCGACGCAGCATTGATTGCAGCCATTGCCATTACAGAAGTGTGGATGTTTCAGTTTCTGGGCTCGATCGTTGACTGGCTCTCGGCCCATGACCGCGAAACCTTCCTGCAAATCGAAGGCTGGAAGCTATTTGGCATGGGCTTTGTCGTGCTTGTGCTGTTACCGGCAATCGTGTGGTTCCAGTCACTGATCCATACCCAGACGCTGATGGGTAACCACCCGATGCGCATTCGCTGGCAGGTGCATCGTTATCTGCTCAAGCAGTCGATGACGTTTTATCAGGATGAATTTGCCGGTCGCATTGCCACCAAGCTGATGCAGACGGCGCTGGCTGTGCGCGATTGCGTCATCAAGCTGGTTGATGTGCTCAATTATGTGGCCGTCTATTTTCTGGGCGTGCTGGTCATTGTCGGTTCAGCCGACTGGCGGCTGGCCACGCCTTTGGTGGTATGGCTGATCGGTTATATTATACTGCTGCGTTATTTTGTGCCGCGTCTGGGCCATGTCGGCAAGGAACAGGCGGATGCCCGCTCACTGATGACGGGTCGCATTGTTGACAGCTATACCAATATCCAGACCGTGAAGCTGTTTTCGCATGCGCAGCGTGAGGCAGGCTATGTGCGTGAAAGCATGTCGCTGTTTCTGGATACGGTCTATCGTTCCATGCGGCTGGTCACCAGTCTTTATGGTCTGCTCTATCTCCTGAACTCCCTGTTGCTGGTTTGTGTGGCTGCTTTGTCAATCTGGCTGTGGCTGGGGGCGCAGGTTTCCATCGGTGCGGTCGCCGTGGTGATTGGTCTGGTGCTGCGCTTGTGGGGCATGTCGCAATGGATCATGTGGGAAGTGTCGGCCCTGTTTGAAAATATCGGCACGGTGCAAGATGGCATCAGTTCGATTTCCATGCCGCGTCTGGTGCAAGACAAGGCGGGTGCAAAAACTCTGACAGTCGATAAGGGCGAGATTGTCTTTGACGGGATCGGTTTTCACTACGGCAAGAAAAAAGGCATCATTGAAGATCTGTCGCTGCATGTGAAGCCGGGCGAAAAGGTGGGTATTGTCGGGCGCTCAGGGGCTGGCAAATCGACGCTGGTCAATCTTCTGCTGCGGTTTTACGACCTTGAGCGCGGGCATATACGCATTGACGGGCAAGATATTGCCGATGTCACGCAAGATTCACTGCGCGCTCAGATCGGCATGGTCACACAAGATACCTCGCTGATGCATCGGTCGGTGCGTGATAACATTGTCTATGGTCGGCCCGATGCAAGTGAGGATATGGTGATTGAGGCCGCACGCCGCGCCGAAGCGCTTGACTTCATTGGCGGGCTTTCAGATGCAAAAGGTCGCAAAGGGCTGGACGCGCATGTGGGCGAGCGCGGCGTCAAACTTTCCGGCGGGCAGAGGCAACGCATCGCCATTGCGCGCGTTATGCTGAAAGATGCACCGATCCTCATTCTTGATGAGGCAACCTCCGCGCTTGATTCGGAAGTTGAATCCGCCATACAGGAGAATCTTTACAAGCTCATGCAGGGCAAGACGGTGATTGCCATTGCGCACCGGCTGTCAACCATTGCGGCCATGGACCGGCTGGTGGTGATGGACAAGGGGCGTATCATCGAAGAAGGCACACATGAGGAACTGATTGCCATGAATGACCTTTATGCGCAGTTGTGGCAGCGCCAAACGGGCGGTTTTCTTGCCGATGATGATGGACATGAACCGGTAGCCCGCATGAAGCTTGAACTGGGAGATGACCTGGCTGAATGATAAAAACATGCCCCGCCGGTCGGCGCTCACATCTTGCTGACAGGGCGGTGCGCCTGCCATGATGAAAACTGTCTATCACTGGTTTGAACAAAGGGTCGATACGTTTGGCGAGCCTGCTGATTTAAGGCCGCCTGCTACAGTTACAGGCTTCATATGGCATTATGTGGGGCAGGCAAAATTTGCCTTTTTTGCCATGCTGGTCGTTGGCGGTGTTGCACCGCTGGTGGAGGCCGGGCTGTTTTATTTTGTCGGGCGGCTGGTTGATATACTCGACCAGCTTCCCGCAGAGCGCAGCTGGACTGTCTTATGGGATGCGGCTGGCTGGGAGCTGATTTTCATGGCGGTTGTGGTGCTGGTCATCCGCACCATGGTTGTGGGGTTTGCTGCCCTGCTGAACGAGCAGACGATTACACCGGGCTTTTATAATCTGGTGCGCTGGCAGGCACACCGGCATGTTTCGCGCCAGTCTTATAGCTTTTTCCAGAATGATTTTGCTGGCCGTATCGCCACCAAGGTGTGGCAGGCCGGGCAGGCGACCGGCGACCTGATGGAAAGTTTCATCGAAGTCGTGTGGTTCATGATTGTCTATACGGTTACCACTCTGGTGCTGGTTGCCGGGCTTGACTGGCGGCTGGCGGTGCTGGTCCTTGTGTGGATTGCCGCCTTTGGCTGGCTGGCGCACATCTATCTGCCTGAAATTCGCAAACATGCCGAGGCCACGGCCGAGGCCGGCTCGATGATCAATGGCCGCATTGTCGATTCCTATTCCAATGTGCAGACTTTGAAACTGTTCGCCGCTGATGGTGATGATCGCTATCTGCGCAGCGGTTTTGATATTTATCTGGGCGCCTTGCGTCCCTTTACCCGGCGGCTGACCGGAGTGCGGATGGCGCTGACGGCGCTGTCTGGCCTGATGATTGTGCTGATTGCCTGTTTCAGTGTCTATCTGTGGGTGGAAGGTTCGATCACGGTTGGGGCGGTTGCGTTCACCCTGGCGCTGGTCTTGCGCCTCAACATGCTGCTGGGGCGGCTGATGATGCAGCTCAATGGTATCTTGCGCAATCTGGGTGTGCTGGAAAATTCCAAGCAACTGATTTCGCAACCGCTTGGGCTGGTCGATGCGCCACAGGCCAGAGAGCTTGTTGTCACCGGCGGCAGGCTTGAGATCAACAACCTCACCTTCCGCTACGGTCAGAAGAAAAACGTGCTGGACAGCATCAATCTTGTTGTGCAGCCGGGCGAAAAGATCGGGCTGATTGGCCCGTCGGGGGCGGGCAAGACCACGCTCGTCAATCTGATTCTTCGCCTTTACGACATAGAAGATGGGGCGATCCTGATTGATGGGCAGAATATTGCGGATGTGACGCAAAATTCGCTGCGCTCCCATATTGGCGTTGTCAGTCAGGATACCGCGCTGTTTCATCGCTCCTTGCGTGACAATATCCGGCTTGGTGTGCCTGACGCCAGTGAGGAGGAAGTGATTGCGGCGGCAAAAAGGGCCGAGGCGCATGAATTCATTATGTCGCTTGCGGATAATCGCGGCCGCAAGGGTTATGATGCCTATGTTGGCGAGCGCGGTGTCAAACTTTCCGGTGGCCAGCGCCAGCGCGTGGCAATTTCGCGGGTGTTCTTGAAAGATGCGCCGATTCTTATTCTGGATGAGGCAACCTCTGCGCTCGATTCGGATGTCGAGGCAGCCATTCAGGAAAATCTCTACAAGTTGATGCAGGGCAAAACCGTGATTGCCATAGCCCACAGATTGTCCACCATTGCCGCACTTGATCGCCTTGTCGTGCTCGATCATGGTCGCATTGTCGAACAAGGCACACATGATGAACTGGTGGCGCTGGATGGTCTGTATGCCCGGCTGTGGCGGCGGCAATCCGGCGGTTTTTTATTCAATGAAGAAAGCCCGCTGGAGGAAACGCGCCCGGCCTGACACATGGGCGGTTGACCTTTCAATGCCAGGCGCTGGCAGGTCACTGGCAGAAAAAGTTGGAAAAAACGGCCTTTTATTGCCGCGACAATCTGCCTTCTCTTGCGTTGCGGTCTGGACAAGTGAAGGCTTCGCGCATAAGCCTTGAATCAAAATGCTGGAGGAGTTCGGCTGGCCCTTTGCCATGCGTGCAAGGCTGGTGCCTGAATTGGTTCAGGATCGAAGACACCTTTAGTGTGGAAGAGGCGAAAGGATCAGTCACCCGTGAGCGAAACCGATATTGAAAATCCAGCCCGGCGAGATTTTCTGTACATCGCCACCGGCATGGCCGGCGTTGTCGGAGCGGGCGCTGTCGCCTGGCCATTCATTGATCAGATGCGCCCTGACGCTTCAACGCGCGCCTTGTCGTCGGTCGAGGTGGATGTCGAGGCTTTGGAGCCGGGCATGTCGTTGACAGTCAAATGGCGTGGCAAGCCGGTTTTCGTGCGCAATCGCACGCCTCAGGAAATTGAAGAGGCGCAAGCCGTCGAACTTGGTGAGCTGAAGGACCCATTGGCCCGTAACGCCAATCTTGGCAGCGATGCGCCCGCGTCCGACATTGATCGCTCGGCCGGTGAAGGCAAGGAAAACTGGCTGGTCATGGTTGGCGTGTGCACCCATCTGGGGTGTATCCCGCTTGGTCAGCAGGGTGAGTTCGGTGGCTGGTTCTGCCCGTGCCACGGCTCGCATTATGATACGGCCGGTCGTATCCGTAAGGGTCCGGCGCCAGAGAATATGGCTGTGCCGGTCTTTGAGTTTATTTCAGACACCAAGATTCGTATCGGCTGAGGGGAAAAGATTCGATGAGCGAGGGACATTCCACCTATACGCCGGCGACCGGCCTTGGCCGCTGGTTTGATGCGCGCATGCCGCTGCCGCGACTGGTTTATGACAGTTTCATTGCCTATCCGGTTCCGCGCAATCTCAACTATATGTGGACCTTTGGCGGCATTTTGTCGATCATGCTGGTTGCACAGATCCTGACCGGCATCGTGCTGGCCATGCATTATGTATCGGACACCGCACTTGCGTTTACTTCGGTCGAAAAGATCATGCGCGACGTGAATTCCGGCTGGCTGCTGCGCTATATGCACGCCAATGGTGCGTCATTCTTCTTTGTCGCTGTTTATCTGCACATCATGCGCGGACTTTACTATGGCTCCTACAAGGCGCCACGTGAGCTTTTGTGGATTTTGGGTTGCATTATCTATCTGTTGATGATGGCAACAGGCTTCATGGGCTATGTTCTGCCCTGGGGGCAGATGTCCTTCTGGGGCGCAACCGTCATCACCGGTTTCTTCACCGCCGTTCCGCTGGTCGGCAACTGGATACAGGAATTGCTGCTGGGCGGCTTTGCCGTTGATAATCCGACGCTGAATCGCTTCTTTGCGCTGCATTATCTGCTGCCCTTCATGATTGCCGGTGTGGTTGTGCTGCATGTGTGGGCGCTGCATGTCACCGGCCAGAACAACCCGACCGGGATTGAAGTGAAATCGAAGACCGATACGGTGGCTTTCACGCCTTATGCGACCATCAAGGACGCGCTGGGCATGATCGTGTTCCTGCTGGTGTTTGCCTATTTCATTTTCTATATGCCCAATTATCTGGGCCATGCCGATAACTACATTCAGGCTGACCCGCTCAAGACACCGGCGCATATTGTTCCTGAATGGTATTTCCTGCCTTTCTACGCAATCCTGCGGGCTATTACCTTCAATATCGGGCCGATCGATTCCAAGCTGGGCGGCGTTCTGGCCATGTTCGGCGCCATTGCGGTGCTGTTTGTCGTGCCATGGCTTGACACTTCAAAAGTTCGCTCGGCGGTTTATCGTCCCTGGTATCGCCTGTTTTTCTGGATCTTTGTCATTGACTGCATCTTCCTGGGCTGGCTGGGTTCGCGTCCCGCAGAAGGCGCTTATGTGATCATGGCGCAGGTCGGAACGCTTTATTACTTCGCGTTCTTCATCGTCATCATGCCGGTTCTGGGCCTGATCGAGACGCCGCGGCGCTTGCCGAACTCGATCACCGAAGCCGTGCTGGAAAAGAACGGGGGCGCTGGGGCCAATCATCTGGATGGCGCAGCGGCACCGGAAACCCGGGGTTGAGCGAAGAGTCTTTCGAGAGGAATTTGGGTATGAAGAAGATTCTCGCTTCACTGATAACCGCAGGGTTGATGGTGGCCGGGGGCGTGGCGATCGCTCAGGATGAAGAAGGCACAGCGGCTGAGCCGACCAGCTTCCCCATCCATAAGCCGCAACAGATGGACTGGAGCTTCGCCGGGCCTTTTGGCACTTACGACAAGGCGCAACTCCAGCGTGGTCTCAAGGTTTACACGGAAGTGTGCGCGGCTTGCCACTCCATGGATCTGGTGGCCTTTCGTACGCTTGAGGACCTTGGCTATTCGGAAGAACAGGTGAAAGCCTTTGCTGCCGAATACACCATTGAAGACGGCCCCAATGATGATGGCGACATGTTTGAGCGTCCGGGCCTGCCGTCTGACTATTTCACCTCGCCCTATCCGAACCTGCAGGCAGCGGCAGCTTCCAACAATGGTGCGGCTCCGCCGGACTTTTCGCTGATCGCCAAGGCCCGTGGTGTCGAGCGCGGCTTCCCGACCTTTGTTTTCGACATTTTTACACAATATGCCGAGAACGGGCCTGATTATATTCATGCGCTACTGACCGGCTATGATGAAGAGCCGCCGGCCGGCATGGATATTCCGGAAGCCACCTATTACAATCCCTACTTCATCGGTGGAAAGTCGCTGGCCATGGCGCCGCCCCTGTCCGATGAACAGGTGACTTATGAAGATGGTACGCCCGAGACCGTTGACCAGTATTCGCGTGACGTGTCAGCCTTCCTGATGTGGGCCGCCGAGCCGCATCTTGAAGACCGCAAGAAAACGGGTTTCCGCGTTATGGTCTTTTTGATCCTGTTTGCTGGCCTGATGTATGCCACCAAGCGTCGGGTGTGGTCCAAGATACCGCACTGACGTGTCCGGCTGATTGAGACACTTCAAGAATTAAGGGCGCTTGAATGCGCCCTTTTCTTTTTTGCATAAAACTGGGACTGAACTGGAAAGCGTTATGACCTTGTCCGCCAAAGACCGGCTTTTATCTTCCATTCGCACCATTCCTGATTATCCAAAGCCGGGTGTCCAGTTTCGCGACATCACAACGCTTCTGGGCAATGCCAATGCCTTTGCCACAGCGGTAGAAGATCTGGCGCAGCCCTTTATCGGCTCCGGCATTGATAAAATTGCCGGTATCGAAGCGCGTGGCTTTATTCTGGGTGGTGCGGTTGCCCATCGGCTTTGCGCCGGTTTTGTACCGATCCGCAAGAAAGGCAAGCTGCCGCATGACACGGTTCGTGTGGCTTACAGCCTTGAATATGGCGTGGATGAAATGGAAATTCACCGCGATGGTGTCAAGGCCGGAGAAAAAGTCATTCTGATCGATGATTTGATCGCTACCGGCGGTACGGCGGAAGCTGCGGTCAGGCTGTTGGGGCAGATCGGCGCGGAGCTTGTTGCGGCCTGTTTTGTGATTGATCTTCCTGATCTTGGCGGTCGCCGCAAGCTGGAAGCGCTGGGTGTGCCTGTGCGCACGCTTATCGCCTTCGAGGGCGATTAGAGCATCGGACCGAAAAGTGGAATCGGTTTTTGGATTATTCCGATGCTTATTCAAAGTGTTAGAGCGTCCTTTGTGCGTCCGATTGGATGCACGGCGCTCTAAACTGATTGTTTTGTCTGTAACGACCTGCCGCCCGAACTGAAAGCAGTTTTGGGCGGCAGGCTTTATCTGGCTACAAAATGCCTTGAAGCGGGTTAGTCCAGATCTTTATCGGTAATTGCCAGGGTTGAGGGGTCGAGCTCGAGATCATATTCACGCCCGTCAGAATGAATGGCATCATCGACTTCCCAAACCTTGCCATCATCAAGTTCGATTTCACCCCATGAGGTAAAACCTTCAGCCTTGAGAACAGCTTCAATTTTGGCTCGCTCTTCAGCGGTCGGGGCACGATCATCTGCAAATGCGGCAACAGTCATAGGCGAAGTCAGCAGCGCTGCCAAGACTAGGGGGCGGATAATACGCATATGATTCCTTTCATTGTTGTCCCTTCGCCCACTTATAGAACAGGTTGTATGGCATTTTCATGATTGGGTTGTTTAAAGCGTGTCGCGATCTTTCAGATCCACGCGATACGCTTTAAGTTATTGTTATTACGCATGTCTTTACCCCGAAACTGGTTCCCAGTTCGGGAGACAGGCTTTAGATATCATGTGCCACATCAATGGTTTTGTGGGCTTGGCAAAACACACAGCGTTTGCGATATGGGGCTTATGAATACTTCCAATGACGATTACGTATATGACGAGGCAACCGGCGAATGGCGTCCCGCCTCAGAACTGGCAGCAGAGATTGCAGCGCAAAATGCGGTGCGTGATGCCTCGGGCAATATCTTGACCGATGGCGATTCCGTAGTGCTGATCAAGGATCTGAAGGTCAAGGGTGCGGGGCAGACACTGAAACAGGGCACGGTGATCCGCTCGATCCGGCTGACCGACAATCCTGAAGAAATCGATTGCCGCCATGAGGGGATCAAGGGCCTTGTTTTGCGAACCGAGTTTGTCAGAAAACGCTGAACGCTTTGCAGCCAGACAGTACCGTCTGGCCGCAATATGATCTAGAATTAGGTATTGAACCGAAACAGGATGACATCGCCGTCCTGCACCACATATTCCTTGCCCTCATCGCGCGCCTTGCCTGCCTCCTTGGCCGCCACCTCGCCACCAAGCGTGATGAAATCCTGATAGGCAATGGTCTGGGCGCGAATGAAACCACGCTCGAAATCGGTATGAATGACCCCGGCAGCCTGCGGGGCCTTGGTGCCGCGCTCAATCGTCCAGGCGCGTGTTTCCTTTGGTCCGGCGGTGAAATAGGTGATGAGTTGCAAAAGCTCGTAACCGGCGCGGATCAGCCGATCAAGACCCGGTTCTTCCAGCCCCATGGAGGCCAGAAATTCCTGTGCCTCTTCATCGGGAAGCTGGGCAACTTCAGCCTCGATGGCAGCCGAAATAATGACCACTTTGGCGCCTTGCGCCTCAGCCATTGCAGCCACGGCCTTGGTGTGCTCATTGCCCTCGGCTGCGTCGTTTTCAGAAACATTGCATACATAAAGCACAGGGTGCGAGGTCAGCAGGTTAAGACCCCTGAGTATCTGCAGGTCTTCCGGGGCAATACCGTCAAGCAAAATGCGGGTGGGCTTTCCACCTTGCAGAAGTTCCAGCGCCTGTTCCATCATCGGCAGGATGGTGATGGACTCCTTGTCCTTGCCGGTGGCGCGCTTGCGGGTCTGCACAATACGCCGCTCAAGGCTTTCCAGATCGGCCAGCATCAGTTCTGTCTCGACCGTTTCAGCATCGGCTACGGGGTCGATACGGCCCTCGACATGGGTGATGTCGTCATCTTCAAAGCAGCGCAGCACATGGACAATGGCATCCACCTCGCGGATATTGGCAAGAAACTGATTGCCAAGACCCTCGCCTTTGGAAGCGCCGCGCACCAGGCCGGCAATATCGACGAAGGAAATACGGGTCGGGATGATCTCTTTCGATCCGGCTGCTGCCGCAACCTTCTTCATGCGCGGATCAGGAACGGCGACCTCGCCGGTGTTCGGTTCGATTGTGCAGAATGGATAATTGGCAGCCTGTGCGGCGGCGGTTCTGGTCAGCGCATTGAAAAGTGTTGACTTGCCGACATTGGGCAGGCCGACGATGCCGCATTTGAAACCCATGATTGACTGATCCTGTTTCTACGGGAGATTTTTCTTCCCCCGGCTATGGTGGAAAGGGCAACGCCCTCAAGGCAGGGCTGGTTATTCCTTGCCAAATAATTTTTTGAGCATGGCAGCCATCGGCCCGTTTTCGGGAAGTGTGTTGACGCGGGGTGCCTGCTGGCGCGCCTGCCTGATATGGCTTTGCCCTTTTGGCGCTGCTTTTTTGGGCGGCGGTGTGTCGTGGGCGCCTGTGGGTTGAAGTTTTTCACGCAAGGCAAGCGTGACCCGGTTCATGAAGGAGCTTTCGTCATTCCTGGCAATCAACCCGGCATGAACGGCAATGGCGTCGAGCAATACCCCCAGCCATTCCTGATCGCTTTTGGAAAAATCGCCCAGCACATGATTGTGGACCATTTCCCGGACGCCGGGATGACCAACGCCGATGCGCACCCGCCGGTAATCCTTGCCGATATGCTGGTCGAGCGAGCGGATGCCATTATGGCCACCGGCGCCGCCGCCTTTTTTTATCCGCAGCTTGCCGGGTTCAAGATCGATCTCGTCATAAAAAACGGTAACGGCAGAGGAGGGGAGCTTGTAAAAGCGCAACGCTTCACCGACCGACTGACCGGAAAGGTTCATGAAGGTCTGCGGTCTGACCAGCAGTATCTTTTTACCTTCAAGCTGGCCTTCGGCAATTTCAGCCTGAAATTTGCGTGTCCATGGCGAAAAGGAATGGTGGCGGGCAATTGCGTCCGCCACCATGAAACCGACATTGTGCCGGTTGTTTGCGTATTTCGCACCCGGATTGCCGAGGCCCACAAAGAGCAGCATCGTTACCCTCCGGACGTGGCGAATCAGGTCTCTGGCGTGGCCTCTGCGTCGTCCTCTTCGCCATCGGCGTCAGACTTGGCAGCAGCAGAACCGGCAAGTGTGGCAACGGTAAAGTCGCGGTCAGCGATGACCGGGGTAATGCCTTCAGGCACCTGAACCTTGGAAATATGGATCACATCACCGATTTCCACGCCATCAAGGTCAACAATGATGGAGTCCGGGATCTTGTCGGCCGGGCAGATGAATTCCACCTCGTGACGCACCACGTTGAGAACGCCGCCGCGCTTGAGGCCGGGCGACTTTTCTTCATTGATGAACTGAACCGGAATGTTGACGTTGACTTCGGTCTTGGCGCTGACGCGCAGGAAATCAACATGCAGGGGAAAATCGCGAACCACGTCAAGCTGATAGTCTTTGGGCAGAACGCGGATTTTCTTGCCGTCAACATTGATCGTGGCAACGGTGGTCATGAAGTTGCCGCCGTGGATCTTGTAGAAAATGTCCTTGTAGGACACGGCAATAGCCAGGGGAGGCTGCTTGTCACCATAGATGACTGCGGGAATCTTGCCGTCACGGCGAATGGCACGGGCGGACCCCTTACCGACCCTGTCGCGCGTTTCGGCCTTGAGCTCATATCCGGTGCTCATGGCATTTCCTTTCAAATTGTGGAGCGCTTGCCGGGGTGTTATTCCCTGGTAAACGTGAAAAACCCCGCAAATTTCAAAACGCTGCCCTGTTAACAGGCATAACGACAGAAAAAGGCGGGTTGTTTCGACCGCGTTTGCCTCCAAGGGTGTCTGCGCGGCTGGCGGGTCTATAGCGGAACTGGCCGGTTCGTGCAAGACCGGCGCGCGGTTGCGTGCGGGCGCAGAGGCGGTTTTATCCTTTTGCTGCCCGGACCTGTTTCATGTTGGGCAAGAACACGGTCAAAATTCCAAATAGCGGCAGGAAAGAGCAGGCGTGATATACATATTCAATGCCCTTGGCATCTGCCAGCACACCTAAAAATGCAGCCGCAATGCCGCCAATCCCGAAAGCAAAGCCAAAGAAGATACCGGCGATCATGCCGACCCGGCCAGGAACCAGTTCCTGTGCAAAGACAACAATGTTGGAAAAGGCCGATGACATGATCAGACCGATCATGATGGTGAGGATGATGGTCCATTCATAGTTTGCGTAAGGCAGGGCAAGCGTAAAGGGAATGACACCGACAATGGAAAACCAGATCATGGTTTTTTGACCAAGACGGTCGCCAAAGGGGCCGCCAAGAAGAATGCCAAGGGCAGACGAACCCAAAAATGCAAAGAGCATGATTTGCGAGGTTTGCACCGAGACATTGAATTTTTCGATGACATAAAAAGTATAGTAGCTGGAGATGCCCGCCGTATAGGCGTTTTTGGAAAAAACCAGAATGGTGAGAATGACAAGCGCCCACACGACCTGTTTGCGCGGCAAGGTAAAGACAGCTGGCGCAGGATTTTTTCCACTCGCAATGCGTGCCTGCAAGCGCTTGTACCAGGCGCTGACCTGATAAAGCAGGGCAATGCCCAGCAGTGAAAGGGCTGCAAACCAGATAATGCTTGCCTGACCATAGGGAACCACGATGAATGCGGCCAGAAGCGGGCCGATCGCCTGACCGGCATTACCCCCGACCTGAAACAGCGATTGGGCCATTCCATGACGCCCGCCCGAAGCCAGACGGGCGATGCGTGAAGATTCAGGGTGGAATATGGCTGAGCCGATACCGATCAATGTGGCGCCCAGAAGAAGCAGCCAGTAGTGACCGGCATAGGCCACGATGATCAGCCCGATCAGTGAGGCGCTCATGCCGGCGGGTAGTGAAAAGGGCATGGGTTTTTTGTCGGTGATGAGACCGACGGCAGGCTGCAACAGCGACGCTGTCAGTTGAAAGGTCAGCGTCAGCAGCCCGATTTGCCAGAAATCGAGCCCGTAATTATCTTTCAGCAGCGGATAGATTGCCGATAACAGCGACTGCATGACATCATTGATAGCGTGGCACAGGCTCACCGCCAAAATGATGCTGAATGTCGTGCCGGTTGCGGACGCTGCTTTGACTGACATGTTGCGGGTCAGTCGAACAGGCTGGAGACCGATTTTTCAGAAGCCGTTCGCGCAATGGCCTCACCAAGCAGGTCGGCAATGGTGATGGTGCGGATATTGGGGGCGTCAATCACCGCCTGAACCGGCTGGATGGAATCGGTAATGACCAGTTCCTGAAGCTGCGAATTGACAATGCGTTCGGCCGCAGCCCCTGAAAGAACGCCATGGGTGATATAGGCAGTAACGCTGGTGGCGCCCTTTTCCAGAAGCGCATCTGCCGCATTGCACAGCGTGCCTCCTGAATCGACGATGTCATCAATGAGCAGGCAATTCTTGCCTGCAACCTCACCGATCAGGTTCATGACTTCCGATTCACCGGGGCGTTCGCGGCGCTTGTCGACAATGGCAAGCTGGGCGTCAATGCGTTTGGCAAGTGCGCGCGCGCGCACCACACCGCCTGTATCGGGCGAGACAACCATGACGTTTTCAAGCTGCTTGTATTTGGCTTTCACGTCACGCGCCATCACCGGAACCGAAAACAGATTGTCGGTCGGAATGTCAAAAAATCCCTGAATCTGACCGGCATGAAGGTCAAGTGTCAGCACGCGCGATGCACCGGCGCGGGTGATCATATTGGCAACCAGCTTGGCTGAAATGGGGGTGCGCCCTGAAGCCCTGCGGTCCTGCCGCGCATAGCCGAAATAGGGGATGACTGCCGTAATGCGCCGTGCAGATGAGCGCATGAAGGCATCCATCATGATGAGCAGTTCCATCAGGTGATCATTGGTTGGATAGGAGGTGGACTGGAGAATGAACACATCCTCACCGCGCACATTTTCCTGAATCTCGACAAAGATTTCCTGATCGGCAAAGCGGCGCACGCTGGCCTTGCCCAGGGGAATGTTCAAATAGCGGGCGACCGCTTCCGCCAGCACCTTGTTGGAATTGCCCGCAAAAAGTTTCATGTCTTGGTCCCGGAGAGAAGTTAGAAGGGGTTTTAGTCGCCTTATCGCGTATTGCAAGCGTCAGAAGCGGGTTTTTACGTACAGGCCCCAAGAATCAGATGCTGATATTGCCTGTCGTGCAGGAGAGCGGGAGAATGGGGTGCCTAATTCCCATCTTGTTGTGTCTGGAGCCAAATGGCAAGTTGGCCCATGCTTGTTGCGGCTATGGTGTGCAGTGTCTGGCGGGCAATGCCGGGCCAGCCTTGGGCACCATTGAGCGCTTGGGTCTTTTGCTGGTTGGAGAGCCGGTGCAGGCGATTGCCTGACGGATCATAAATATCCCACACCGAAATGACGGTGGCACCGCCATTTTCGTTGAGAACCGAAAAATAGCCTTTCAAAATATGGGTTGCATCGGAGGTGGAGTCGCCTGCCAGCGGGATGGCGCGCAAATGTGCCTGCTGCTGCAGGTTTTCGACAAGGGGGGCGGCCAGTTCCTCTGAAACGCCAATAACAGGCGCCACCTGAAGTCTGATGTTTTGTGCCTGTGCGGGCTGCAAGACTGCTGGCGAAACAGAATGACCATTTGCGGCAGTCTGCTCTTGTCGTGTGGAATCGGGGCTGGTGCAGGCTGATAAAGACAGCATGACAGGCAGCAGGATCGACAAGGCTTTTCGGTTCATGCTTTCTCTCGATGCCGGACATGTATGGGCACTGCTTGCACATATACAGGACCGCACCTTGAAGAAAGCCCGGCTATTTTACGATCAGCTCAAGATCATGGCGCGAAAGCGGTCGGGGCTGGGTGTCGGTCGTCAGATAGGTGCGGCCCAGCGTCATGGCCGTTTCACTTTCTGAATCCATGATGATCATATGGGCAAACAGGGTCATGTTGGGCGCAATCGGTTCAGAATTGCCCTGATAAAACATCGGCGTATCCATCCATGATGGTGCAAAGCGGGCCCCGACCGAATAGCCGCAGGTGTTGAGCCGGTGCTTTGTCAGCCCATGCGCTTCCATCGCACGGGAAAAAGTATCAAAGACGCTGCCGAAATTATTGTCGGGGGTGAGATTTTTTTCCACCGCCAGAAGCGTGGCATGGGCTGCTTCATAAAGTTCCTGATGACGGCGCGAGGCCTTGCCGGTCAGGATCGTGCGTATCATCGGTGCATGATAGTGATGAAAGACCCCGGCCCATTCGAGCGTGATCTGGTCATTCTTGTTGAGCTTGCGCCGACCGGACTTGTAGCGGCACAAAAGCGCGTCAGGGCCTGATCCGACAACAAACCCGTTGGCCGGGTAATCGCCGCCACCGGCCAGAACCGTGCTTTGCAAGCTTGCCAGAATTGCGGCCTCGTCACCGCCTTGCTTGATGAGAGGCAGTGCTGCATCCAGCGCGTCATCGGCCAGTGCGGCGGCTTTTTCCACCTTGGCAATTTCTGCCGGGCTTTTGAACAGGCGCAGACGGCTGACAACGCCGGATGCATCGGAAATCTGGCCAAAACTCTTTAATTGCTCATCCAGTTGACGCCCATTCAACGCGGTCAGGCCGTGCGTGTCATATTCCACGCCGATACGTGCGCCCAGCAGGTCCATCTCATTGAGCAGATTGCGCAGGTCAATGGCCGGATTGGCCCCCTCACGGTCAGTCCATAAAACGATATTGTCAATAATGGAGGTGTGGCGCGCCTGGCGCAGATCAGCCGAGCGCGTCAGCAATGTCGTGGAGCCATCGGCCTGCACAACCAGGCACTGGAAAAGACAGAAGCCGAATGTGTCATAGCCTGTCAGCCAATACATGCTTTCTTGTGCAAACAGCAAAAGCGCATCCAGTTTGCGCTCTGCCATTTCGATCATCAGCCGGTCGCGCCTTGTGTCAAACTCGGATTGTTCGAAATGCAGGGCCATGACGTTACTCCTCGATAGAAATCGCCGAGACCTGCCGGCCGTAATCCGGCTCATTGCGATGGGTCGCGCGGCGGTAGGAATAGAAAAGCTTTTCTTGCGCATAGGTGCAATGACCGAGCATTTCAGCAATTACACCTGCTTTGCGCAGGCGCGCAATTGTATAGCCGTTAAGGTCAAAGAAAAAATGATCCGGTCTGCCGGAAGGGGTAAACCACTCTTCATTGGCAGCATCAGCAATGATGAAGCGCTCGCGAAATTCGGGGCCGACTTCATAATTGGGGCCGCTGATCGATGGCCCAAGCACAGCCGTGATCGAATCGCGACGGGCCCCCAGACCCTCCATTGCCGCAATCGTGTTTTCAAGCACGCCGGTAAAGGCCCCTTTCCAGCCTGCATGGGCAGCGCCGATGATCCGGGCTTGCGGATCGGCAAACAGGACAGGCCCGCAATCGGCGGCCAATGCGCCAAGCGCAAGGCCCGGCCGGTTGGTGACCATGGCGTCCGCCCTGGGGCGCCCGCCTGAAAAATTCTCGTGGGCGATCACCACATCGGGTGAGTGGATTTGGTGGACGGTCAGGAGGTTGAGTGGTGAAACGCCCATCCATTGGGCCACGCGCCGCCGGTTTTCAGCCACCAGTTTCTGGTCGTCTCGTGAACCGGTACCAACATTGAGGCCCTGATAAATACCTTCGGAGACACCACCGATGCGGGTGAAATAACCGTGCCTGATCCCGTTTGCAGCGGCTTTTTCCAGCAGTGGAGAGCAGATTGGTTCCGGCTTTTGCTGATTCGACATTGGGGCTTTGTTGTCTCCTCGAAGCGTTTCGTCAAGCAAAAGCCAATGGTGGGCCTGCCAGTATGGCAGCCTTTCAGAGTGCCGTGCAAGGTCAAGAAAAGTCAATCACTCACCGGAAAGGCTACGTTCCGGGCTGTTTTTGGCAACAGCGCCAGCACCTTGAACAGATCGCCCATCTGGTCTGGCCCGGCCAGTCGTTCGACCTGCGCCCGGATTGCCTCGCGGGCCTTTTCATCAGCATTTGCACCAAGGCGTCCGGCGCGCTCCAGCAGCCCCATGGCAAGTAAAAACGCGCCTTGAGTGGCGCTCAATGCCTTCAATCCATGGGCGTGAGCAATGTCGCCAAGGGCGGCAAAATCGACATGAGAGGTCAGGTCTGCCTCACCCGGATGAGCCAGAACGGGGTCATAGGCATGGTTTTTCAGCGCTTGCAATGTGTCGCTGATGCCGGGGGTGAGATAGCCATAGTCGATAAACAGGCCAGCCCCGCCATGGGTTGCGATGCGCCCGGAAATTTCCGCCATCATGGCGCTGCGGGCCGGCGCCAGTTCGATGATAGCGCCTTCTTGTGCCTGTTCTGAGCCTTGCGGCAAAAGGGCAGTGTCCAGTGAGGCGGCGCCGGCAAAAAAGGCCAGTTCTTGCCTCTCGTCCAGACCAATCATGCGCTCACGCCAGCCCAGTGCCGTGCGCACAAACTGGCGCATGGGAATGGCGTCAAAGAGCTCATTGCCAACAATAAGCAGCGGCATGGGCGAAAGACCGGCCACAGTTTCATGCCATGTGATGCGCCGGGCAAGCGGTCCCAGCGTTTGACGCTGAATTTCTGTCAGTCGCGGGCTGGTTTCAATCAGGGCAAAATGGGCGCTTGCATAAAAATCTGGATCAAGCTGCGCCCAGATGCGCAGCATGTCCTTCATCAGCGTGCCGCGTCCGGGGCCGATTTCGGCAATGGTGACGGGCAAGGGGCGGCCATTGGCAATCCATGCCTGATAAAGCCACACCCCCAGCAATTCGCCAAACATCTGGCTGATTTCCGGAGCGGTGGTGAAATCGCCTTTTACGCCAAAAGGTTCGCGGCTTGTGTAATAGCCAAATTCAGGATGATACAGGCAAAGCGCCATATAGTCGCTGACCGGAATTGGGCCATCGGTTGAAATCAGCCGGGCAAGGCGGGTTTTCAGCTTTGTCATGCGTGAAAGATCATGCGCGTGGTGACGGGGGCAGGGGTCTGGCTGTTGCCATGGCCCACAGGCCAATCAGCACCATGGGCAAAGACAACACCATGCCCATGGTCAACCAGTCGCCGACAAGATAGCCGATCTGTGCGTCCGGCTCACGAAAAAATTCGACAAAGATGCGCGACAGGCCATAGCCGCAGATGAACGCGCCGGACACAAAACGCGGTGCTTTCAGTTTCAGGCGTGAATGGGTGAGCAGGCGCAAAATCAGAAATAATACCACCCCTTCCAGAAGCGCTTCATAAATCTGGCTGGGGTGGCGTGGCAGTGGCCCGCCATTGGGAAACAGCACGGCCCATGGCATGTCGGAAACCCGGCCCCATAATTCGGAATTGATGAAATTTGCCAGCCGCCCCAGCCCCAGCCCGACCGGCACACCGGCAGCCACCACATCAAACAGCGACCAGGCCTGGATATTGTGTGAGCGGGCAAACAGCAACATGGCGATGGTGGTGCCCAAAATGCCGCCATGAAAGGACATGCCACCTTCCCAGACGGCGAAAATATCAAGCGGACTGGCAAGATAGCGGGCAAAATCATAAAACAGGATATAGCCGATGCGCCCGCCCAGAATGATGCCCAGCGCCGCCCAGATGACAAAATCGTCAATGTCCTGCGGCTTCATCGGCAATGTACCTTCCGGCCACAGGCGCGGATTTGCAACCAGCTTCTTGGCGTACCACCAGGCAAACAGAATGCCGGCAACATAAGCCAGACCATACCAATGGATGGCGAACGGGCCGATCTGTATCAAAACCGGGTCAATTGCCGGAAAGGGCAGGGCAGCCATTGGTACGGGGCTGGAGACGCTCAATAGATGATCCTCAAGGTTGGTGGTGTTTTTGAGTGCAGGATGATGGCGACCATGAGGCAGGGCAAAAGCGTGGTCAAGCCAGCGCCGCCTGCATTGACAGGCAGCATGCCGGTTTGAATATGGCAAGATGATTGACTTGCATTCGGTTTCTATCGCCACTACGTCAGGAAATCCAAGTGAGGTGCAGCCATGTCAACCGGACCCAACCGTATTCTCGACGAATTTGCCAAGCTGATGACTGACGCCGCTGGCGCAGCACAGGGCATGCGACGCGAAGTGGAAACGGCGTTTCGCGGGCAGGCGGAGCGCATTCTCAACTCCATGGACATTGTGCAGCGTGAAGAATTTGAGGCCATGCGTGATATGGCGATCAAGGCGCGTGAAGAAAATGCAAAGCTTCTGGCGCGCATTGAAGCGCTTGAGACGAAGCTTTCCGGGTCCGATAATGCTGCTGGCAAGGCAGGTTCTGCTTCCAGATCGCCTGCAAAGAAATAATTTTTTTAGAAGTTTTCCACAAAGGGCTTTTGCGAAAAAGCTCTTTGTCATGAATCGCTTACACATTGCCCGGGAATCTGGCGTGAGCGACTGTCCACATGCGAATGATGCTTTGTCCAAAATTGGGCTGGTCACGCGACTCTGGATCAATACACTGAATTTATTGCATGATTCGTGAAAGCGAACAGGCATCGGGCGGTGAGGTCCGGTCATGGGTTGTTGTTGCGTCGAGCAGTCCAGGCCGTCCGGGTTCAGAAAATAACAGAGTTTGTCTGGAAATGCCTGCCATGAATTGGGTGGCGTTTCCGGCAGGCGGCGGGAAGCATTAAATGGAACTTCTTGAACTCGAAATTTCGCGGGACATTCATCCGGTGGATGTGATCGAACAGGTCGCGCATAATAATGACTGGTCTTTCGAGCGGGCTGGCGACGATGAAATCTCCATTGCCGTTGCTGGAAACTGGGCAGAATATCATGTCTCCTTCTCATGGATGGAGGATTTTGAGGCGCTGCATCTGGCTTGCGCCTTTGATATCAAGGTGCCGGAAAATCGTGCGCTGGATGTCATGCGCCTTTTGTCGCTGATCAATGAACAGATGCTGTTTGGCCATTTCGACCTCTGGGAGCAGGAGGGGGCGATCATGTTCCGGCAGTCGCTGCTTCTGGCCGGTGGGGTCGAGCCGTCGAGCCAGCAGGTCGAAGTGCTTTTGTCATCGGCGCTGGATGCGTGTGAATGCTATTTTCAGGCTTTCCAGTTCGTTGTCTGGTCGGGAATGTCGGCAAAGGATGCGCTGGCCAGTGTCTTGTTTGAAACACATGGCAATGCCTGAGGCCGGTTGCGATGAGTGGTATCCCGGTACGCAAACCTGAAATCACCTTTGCCGATTTCGACAAGGTCGATATTCGCACCGGTACCATTGTTGAAGCAGCCCCGTTTCCGCAGGCGCGCAAGCCTGCCATCAAGCTGATGATCGATTTTGGTGCTGAAATCGGGGTCAAAAAATCCTCGGCCCAGATTACCCGCCATTATACGCCTGAAGCGCTGGTCGGGCGGCAGGTCTTTGCTGTGGTGAATTTTCCGCCGCGCCAGATCGGCCCGTTCATGTCCGAGGTTCTGACGCTGGGCTTTCAGGATGAGGAGGGCGCTGTTGTTCTGGGCGCCATTGAGCGCCGTGTTCCCGATGGCAGCCCGCTTCTATAGACGGTTCGTTCCGTAATTTTAGTGTATCTTGAATTTGCAATCTCTGGATTGATAAAAAATCGGATCAATATTCTTTGATGAAAGCAAAGTTCTGGCTAAGGATAGACAGGCTTTGCATCCTGCCGGGCTAAATTATCCTTCTTGCGAGATCTCAAATGACTATTCTCAGGACAAAATTGCGTGCTGGCGTATCCGCCGATCGCCGTACTGCTCTCATTGCACTTGCTGCCTCTGCCTTTTCTGTTGCGAGCCTGATGCTCATGCCTGCTGTTCAGGCGCAAGACAAAACCTCGTTGAAGGTCGGCATCATGTCCGGCGAGGAGGAAGATACCTGGGCTGCCGTCAAGGAACAGGCGGCAAAGGAAGGTCTGACGATCGAACTTGTTCTGTTTAATGACTACACCCAGCCCAATGAGGCGTTGGCGCGCGGCGAGATTGACGCCAATGCCTTCCAGCATGAGCCCTATCTGGAAAACCAGATCGCCACGCAAGGTTATGACATTGTCGTTGCCGGTTATACGGCGCTCTGGCCGGTTGGTCTTTATTCCAAAAAGCACAAATCGCTTGAGGAATTGCCCGATGGGGCCTCGATTGGCGTGCCCAATGATCCTTCCAATGAAGGCCGTATGCTGAAGGTTCTGGAAGATGCCGGGCTGATCAAGCTGCGCGAAGACGCCGGTATTCTGGCTACAGTGATTGATATTGTTGAAAACCCGAAAAATCTGGATATCAGGGAACTGGATGCGGGCATGGTTGGCCGCGCTGTTGATGATCTTGATGGTGCTGTCGTCAATACGGACTGGGCGCTCAAAAGCGGGCTGACGGCAGATATTCAGATTGCCAAGGAAACGATTGAAGGCAATCCTTATCGCAATTTCATCGCAGTGCGTGGTGAAGACAAGGATGCGCCCTGGGTCAAGAAGCTGGTTGCATCCTATCAAAATGATGCGGTTAGACAGGCTTTTGACGAGATCTACAAGGGGTCGGGCGTTCCTGCCTATTGATGTAAAACAGGCTTGCCTGAGGCGTGATTATTGCTGTCTCGCCTGATTTGGTGCAAGAAAATAGCGGCCTGCGGTGTTAGAGCGCCGTGCGTCCTGTCGGACGCACAAAGGACGCTCTAACTCTTTGAATGAGCATCGGAATTATCCAAAAACCGATTCCACTTTTTGGTCCGATGCTCTAAGCAGCAGGCCGCATTTGTGCATGAAAGATCAAGGCTAGAGCCGCTATAATGGCATCCCGCGCATGAAAGATGGCAAGATGAACCAGCATGTGGACATGTCCGCATCAGGCGATAAAGCCGCCCGGCAAGCCACCGGGCTTGTTGGTGAGCCTGTGGTGCGTCTGGTCGATGTCAAACGCCACTTTGGGAAAACTGCGGCGCTGGATGGCGTGTCGCTGAGCGTCGGCAAGGGCGAAATCATCGGCATTATCGGTCGCAGCGGGGCTGGAAAATCAACGCTGATCCGCTGTTTGAACGGGCTGGAGCGACCGGATTCCGGTGAAGTTCATATTGAAGGTCGCGAGATCGGTCGGCTGGACGAAAAGCAATTGCAGCCGCTGCGTCGTCGCATCGGCATGATCTTTCAGCATTTCAATCTGCTGTCGGCCAAGACAGTGGAAGAAAATGTGGCTCTGCCTTTGAAGATTGCCGGTGTTTCCAGCACTGATCGCCTGCGCAGGGCCGGTGAATTGCTGGAACTTGTGGGGCTCTCGGGCAAGGCCAGAGCCTATCCGGCTTCGCTCTCCGGTGGTCAGAAACAGCGGGTTGGCATTGCCCGTGCACTGGCTGCCGAACCCGCACTCTTGCTGTCTGATGAGGCGACATCGGCGCTTGACCCTGAAACCACGCGCTCCATTCTGGCCTTGCTGCGTGAAATTAACCGCCAGCTTGGCCTTACCATTATTTTGATCACCCATGAGATGGAAGTGGTGCGCTCGATTGCGGACCGCGTGGCGGTCATCGATGCGGGCCGCATCATAGAGGAAGGACCGGTCTGGAAGGTTTTTGCCGACCCGCAGGAAGAAATCACCAAAAGCCTGCTACAGGGAATGCGTCCGCAATTGCCACTTGAATTTATGCAAAAGCTCTCACCCAATCTGGGGTCTGAGGCGGTGCTGCGTGTGGATATTGTGGGCGAAACGGCATTGGGGCCGCTTCTGGCCGATCTTGGTGCGCAGGCTGGCACGTTCCGCTTTATTCATGGCGGTATCGAGCAGGTGCAGGGCCATGCGGTCGGCACTTTGTTTCTTGCGGTTTCGGCCGGTGCCCCCGATCTTTCAAGAACCATGGAATTTCTGACGGGCAGAGGCGCCCGTATCGAGGTTTTGGGCTATGTCTTCAGCGATGATTGATCTTTTCCTGCGCTCCTTGTGGGAAACCGTGTTGATGACCGGGGCCTCGGGCGCAATTTCGTTCATTTTCGGCCTGCCGCTGGGGTTGGCCCTTGTGGTGAGCGACCGTGGCGGAATTGCTGAAAATCTTTGGATCAACCGTATATTGGGGATTGTCGTCAATGGTTTCCGCTCCGTGCCCTTCATCATCCTGCTGGTGGCGCTGATCCCGGTCACCCGGTTGATTGCAGGCACATCGATCGGCACCTGGGCAGCCATTGTTCCTTTGTCGATTGCCGCAACACCTTATTATGCGCGCATTGCCGAAGTGTCGTTGCGCGAGGTTGACAAGGGGCTGATCGAGGCGGTGCGCGCCATGGGCGGTTCGCGCTGGACGCTTGTGCGTGAGGTTCTGGTGCCTGAAGCCATGCCGGGCATTGTTGCAGGCTTTACCGTCACGCTGGTGACATTGGTGGGGGCTTCGGCCATGGCCGGGGCCATTGGCGCAGGCGGGCTGGGCGACCTTGCCATTCGTTACGGTTATCAACGGTTTGAAACCAGTGTGATGATTGCCGTCGTTGCGGTGCTGATTGTCATGGTCAGCGCCTTGCAATGGGCCGGTGACAGGCTGGTCGCCCGGCTTGACCGCCGTATGGGTTGAGGATCACTTCAGGCCGGAATCTTGATGATGGCGCGCAAGCCTCCCAGCCTGCTGTCGTCAAAAGTGAGATCGCCGCCATGGCTGCGGGCAATGTCGCGGGCAATCGGCAGGCCAAGTCCGGTGCCGCTGGCGTCCAGATTGCGGGCCTCGTCCAGGCGCACGAAGGGTTTGAACACGTCTTCGCGCTTTTCCGATGCAATGCCGGGTCCATCATCATCGATTGTGATGGTCAGCCAGCCATTGCCATGGGTGGCATTGATTTCAACGTTTTTGGCATAGCGGAAAGCATTGCCCGCTACATTGGTGATCAGGCGGGCAAAGGCATTGGGGCGCACCTGAACAGTGGGATATCCTGTAATCGAGGTTTTAAGCTGGCATTTGCGCAGTTTTGCCTCATCTTCCAGACGCTGGAAAGAGTTTGCCAGATCAAAGGGGCCGCTTTCTTCGGCTGCTTCACCACGTGCAAAGGCAAGATAGCCTTCCAGCATGGATTGCATGTCGTCAATGTCCTTGCCCAGCGCCTCAATGTCCGTTTTGGTTCGGGTCAGCGCCAGTTGCAGTTTGAAGCGGGTCAGGATGGTGCGCAGATCATGGCTGACGCCGGTGAGCATGGCGGTGCGCTGTTCAATCTGCTTTTCGATACGGGCGCGCATCTGCATGAAGGCAAAACCGGCACGGCGCACTTCTTCAGCCCCGCGCGGACGAAAGTCAGGCGGCATGGGCTGGCCCTTGCCGAAACTTTCAGCCGCTTCAGCCAGCGCCAGAATGGGCCTGATCTGATTGCGCAGGAAGGGAATGGCAATCATCAAGAGCACCAGTGATGTGCCAACCATCCATAACAGGAAAATATGGGTGTTGGACGCATAGGCCTGACTGCGGCGGACAAAGACGCGCAATACCTTGGTTTCCAACTGAATGCGCAGCTCAATAATATTGGAATCGCCAACCGTATCCAGCCAGAAGGGGCGGTTGATCTGGCGGGTGATTTCTTCCGACAGGATCTGGTCGAGGATCGAGAAAAAGGGCTTGGGGCCGGGGGCGGGCAGCGGCTCGGGCGGCAATAGATCGATCTTGAGTTGCATCCTGTCCTGAGCGATGCGGATGATATTGGCGTAATCGGCATCGTCAGGATAGGTCTCCACAAGGTCGATAATCGCGGCTATATCGCGGGTGACGGCTTGTGAAAGGCGCTGCGTCACCGTTTGCCAGTGGCGCTCCATAAAGTCAAAGGCGATGACCGATTGCAGCAGGATCATCGGCGCAATGATGATGATGAGCGAACGGGCATAAAGCCGCTTGGGCATATAGCGTGAAATGCGATGCCAGAAATGCCGCCACGCCTTTCGCAAGAACGCGCGCGCGTGTGAAAGGCGGGTGCGAAAGCTGTCCGGTGGCGGCGTTTGCAATTTTGTGGTCGTCACAGTCCGTTCCGGTGTGCGGCTAAAACAAGAGCTTGGAGCATTTCATCCGTTTTTCGTGAAAACAGGAAATGCTCTAAAGGGTCACAGAAGAACCTTATTCGACGCTGAGCCGATACCCAATACCACGTATGGTCTGTAACCACACCGGGTTGGAAGGATCACGCTCGATCTTGCGGCGCAGCCGGTTGATCTGCACGTCGATCGTGCGCTCGCCAACTTCCGTATCCCCGCTGACCAGTTCATGACGGGGAATGGTTTCACCGGCGCGCTCGGCAAAGATTGTGAGGATTTCCTGCTCGCGATCGGTCAGCTTCAGCACCTCGCCGCCGCGTTTCAGTTCGCGCTTGATGATCTGGAATGTGTAGGGGCCAAATACAAGCTGTTCTGCCCTGGGTGGTGCAACCGGACCACCGCGCCGCAAGATGTTGTTGACGCGCAAGATCAATTCGCGTGGATCAAAGGGCTTGGGCAGGTAATCATCGGCGCCTGCCTCCAGTCCGGTGATGCGGCTGTCGGTTTCAGACAGGGCGGTGAGCATCAAAATTGGCACTTCGCGCTCCAGACGCAGCGATTTTGTCAATTCAACGCCACTTTCTCCCGGCATCATCACATCCAGAACCAGAAGATCAAAATCAAGGCCAGCCAGCTTGCGGCGTGCTTCTGCAGCCGTGCTTGCAGTTGTGACGCGAAAGCCGTTTTCACTGAGAAATTGCTGCAAAAGAGTGCGGATGCGCGTGTCATCATCAACCACCAGAAGATGAAACGCATCATCATCAGGCCCCTTGCCCTGCTGCTCTGGTCGCTCAATGCTTTCCATCATGTTACTCCCGATTTTCTTCGGCTGACGGCAAGAAGGAAACATCAATCTGCGCGCGTTGTTCCGGATTGACCATGGCTTTCAGGAATTTTGCAATTGCAATCCGGGATTTTTCATCCAGCACCATGCCTTCAATCTCCCTCAATGCGCCATCTATCCGGCGTGACTGTGGCCGGGTCAGGGCAAGTGCCAGATCCCGACCCTTGGCCGTTGGATAAAGTTCGCGCTGCCGCCGGTCGCTCAAGCCTTGCAACTGGACGATATGGCCAGTGTCGATCAGTTGTTTCAACACCCGCGCCAGCGATTGCTTGGTGATTTTAAGCACATCGAGCAATTCGGCCACAGTCAGGCCGGGGCGGCGGTTGACGAAATGCAGTACCCGGTGATGGGCCCGGCCAAAGCCGTAAGACGTCAGCATCTGGTCAGGATCAGAGGTGAAGTCGCGATAGGCAAAGAAGAGCAGTTCGATGAGCGTGAAATCAATCCCCCCTTCATTGACCGCTGCGGTTCGGATGGGAGCCAGATCGCCGTGTTTTTCCTTCAGCATGTTTTTTCCAAAATTAAGTCAGCTCTATTGACGCATTTTAAGGATGCTGGTAATTTTTGACAAGTCTTGAGGTTTATAACGATCAAATGTTCTGAATTTTCCAGAAATCGGGAATTTTTCAAATTTGCCTTGATCGTCATATGAGCCTAGGCTCGGTGGCTGCGGTTGGTCTGTTGCTGCCGGATCATATTTCAACATGCAAGTTTAATATGGGCTGCGCCCGCTGGAGGTTATCTGTCATGGCATCCGTTTCCTTCGACAATCTCGACGGCTATATCTGGATGAACGGTGAGTTCGTCAAATGGGCGGACGCCAAGATTCATGTGCTTTCGCACGGGCTGCATTACGCCAGCGCTGTATTTGAAGGCGAGCGCGCTTATGGCGGCGAGATTTTCAAGCTGACGGAACATAATACGCGGCTGCATGAATCGGCAGACATTCTTGGCTTCAAGATTCCTTATTCGGTTGCTGAAATCGACGCTGCCTGCAAGGAGCTTCTGCAAAAGCAAGGCTTTCAGGATGCCTATGTGCGCCCCATCGCCTGGCGTGGCAGTGAGCAGATGGGCATTTCGGCGCAAAATAACCGCATCAATCTGGCCATCGCCATCTGGCAGTGGCCAAGCTATTTCGACGCGGCGCAAAAGCTCAAAGGCATTCGTCTCGATATTGCTCAGTACTGCCGGCCCGATCCGCGCTCGGTGCCGTCAAAGTCAAAGGCTGCCGGCCTTTACATGATCTGCACCATTTCCAAACATGCCGCCGAGGCCAAGGGCTATGATGACGCGATGATGCTGGACTGGCGCGGACAGGTGGCCGAGGCGACAGGGGCCAATATCTTCTTCGTCAAGGATGGCAAGATCCACACTCCGACGCCGGACTGCTTCCTTGATGGCATCACCCGCCGCACGGTAATCGGTCTGGCTCGCGATCATGGTATCGAGGTCATTGAGCGCGCCATTCAACCGGAAGAGCTGGAAGGGTTCGAGCAATGTTTCCTGACCGGAACAGCCGCCGAAGTGACGCCGGTTTCGGAGATCGGCCCTTATCGTTTTGAGGTGGGTGAAATTACCAAAAACCTACTGGATGTTTATTCTGCTGCTGTTCAGCCTAAAAAGGTGATGGCTGCCGAATAAGGCATGTGCGTTGCATGAAATGACAAGGGAATGGTCTTTGGGCCATTCCCTTTGTTTATGTGCATGTCTTTATCTGGAAGCTGGAAGACAGCGTAGCCAGACAAAACTGATATCGGGCAAGATTTTGCCGATCTGGAAAGGATCATCATGGGGCAGTTGAACGCCGTTATTGTTCCCGTTACGCCATTTCAGCAGAATTGCACTATTCTGTTTGATGTCGATGAAAAAATTGGTGTGGTCGTCGATCCGGGCGGCGATGTCGAGCATATCGTGGCGGGTTTGAAGGAAAATAACATTACCGCGACTGCCATCTGGATCACCCATGGCCATATCGACCATGTTGGCGGAGCCATGGACCTGAAAGAGGCGCTGGGTGTCGAGATTATCGGATCACATGAAGATGACCGGCCGCTGCTGGAAAAGGTGGAGACACAGGCGCAGCTTTATGGCCTGGCCGGCAAGGTTCGCAATTGTATACCCGATCGCTTTTTAAAGGAGGGGGATCAGGTTTCCTTTGGCGAACATGTGTTTGAGGTTCTCCATTGCCCCGGCCATGCACCGGGCCATGTCGCCTATTATAATCGGGCGGCAAAATTTGCCCATGTCGGAGATGTGCTGTTTCGCGGCTCTGTGGGGCGCACCGATCTTCCCGGCGGCGATCATGATGCGTTGATCCGTTCCATCAAGGAAAAGCTTTTGCCATTGGGAGATGATATTGGCTTTCTATGCGGGCACGGGCCGGGCGGACGCTTTGGTGAGGAAAGACGTTCCAATCCGTTTTTGATCTGACGATGAAAAAAGAGCCGTTTTTTAAGAATGGCTCCTTTCAATCAGATGGTACCATCTGTGCTCACAAAATGCTCTAAACTCTTGTTTTAGCGGCATTTGTGCGACGCCAGATGGTGCCATCTGTGCTCACAAAATGCTTTAACCGATGGTGAGATTGACCGCTTTCGGGCCCTTGCCACGTTTGTCCGGCTCGGTTTCGAATGATACTTTCTGGCCATCTTCGAGGTCAGTCAATCCTGAAGCCTGTACGGCCGAGATGTGGACGAAGACATCTTTGCCGCCATCATCAGGGGTAATAAAACCAAAGCCTTTGGCATGATTGAAGAATTTTACAGTGCCGGTTTGCGGCATGGGATGCTCCCTTATAGTCCCATAATCTTGTTTTTCCGGGTATTAAGTTCCCGGATATTCTATTTGTCGTTTATTTTTACTCTATCGGCAATATAAACTTTAACAATGCCTGTGATCCAGACTCTGCCAGCCCAAACTCTGCCGGCATTGAAATTTTGTGATGAAACAAAGGGCGCAGTTGTTTCTGCCACACCCTTTGCCAAAGCCTGTCCCTCAAACTTAAGAACCAGTTTTGAGATAAAGACATACGCAAAAATAAAGACTTAAAACGGGTCGCGTGAATCTGAAAGATCACGACCCGCTCTAGAACTGTATGGGCAGCAAAGTCAGGCGGCGCTGAGATTGACCGCTTTGGGGCCTTTGCCCATACGGTCAGGCTCGACATCGAAGGTTACCTTCTGGCCGTCGATCAGCGTGCGCATGCCTGAGGCTTCGACTGCAGAGATGTGAACAAAGACATCCTTGGCGCCATCATCGGGGGTAATGAAACCAAAACCCTTGGTGGCGTTGAAGAACTTTACAGTTCCGGTCTGGGACATTGGGAGAACTCCTTCACCCGGTCGTCATTATGAACCTCGGTGCGCCGGAGCGGTTGGAGGCCCGGTGGTGTCCGGCGGTCATGCATTTGCGCATAATAAAACCCCCCGCCAGAACAGGGCTGTCAGAGATTCACAATATCGGGGATAGGGTCGTCCAAAACGTTCCATTCTCCGGGGTGAAAATGCCCGAACGTTGAATTTATTGCATGGTTTCGGGGGCGTGGCAAGGTGTCGCTGTTTTGTCGTGAGTGAGGGATAACCTTGCCGGGTTTAAATCAATGCTTGTCAGGGCATAAGGGAACTGTCAGCTTTGTGCGGTATTGTTGGCTTTGGGGCGCGGGGACACAAACTTTAAGAGGGCTGTGATGAAGTTTAGAAATGTCTTTCTGGCAGGTGCTGCACTACTGCTGAGCTCCGGGTTTCTTACGGCTTGCGTGGTTGATGAAGGCCCCGGCTACCGGCCACCGCCGCCGCGCCCAAGGCCGCCTGCACAGGCCTGCACACGTGAATATGCGCCGGTTTGCGGTGTGCGTGGTTCTGATAGCCGCACTTTTGCCAATAGCTGTCAGGCCCGCGCCAGCAATTATCGCATCAGCCATGAAGGGGCCTGCCGCTCCAGTGGAAACCGCCCCGATACAAACCGTCCGGGTGCAAATAAACCCGGCTGGGGGCATCAGCCCGGTTCACGGCCAGGCCAGCGGCCCAATCGGTCAAAGCAGGCCTGCACACGCGAATATGCACCGGTTTGCGCTTCCAGCCGCGGGCAGTTGCGCACCTTCCCCAATTCCTGTGAGGCGCGGGCCGCCGAATGGCGCATCGTCAGCAATGGTGCGTGTCGCTAAAGCATGATTCCAAAAAGTTGCAGACTTTTTGGATAAAATCATGCGTAAAAATAAAGGCTTAAAGCGTGTCTCTCAAAGCTGATTCCCAGTTCGAGAGACAAGCTTTAACAAAAGTGGCGGCGGAAAATGATCCGCCGCCTTTTTCATTATACTTCTGACAGGAGACAGGGTTATTTGCCTGGTCGGCCTGTCTTGGAAGGACGGCGTCGGCGTTTTGCGACATCTGCCGGGTCTTCATAAGAACCAAGGCCGATCCGCTCGCGCCGGATCGGTCCTGCATCATCATCCGGTTTGACCGGCTTTTTGCCTTCCACGGGTTTTTCGGTGCGGCCCACAGTCATTTCGTCGAGCGTGTTCTTGCGAAACAGCGAGCGCGATATGGCGCCTGCCGGGGTCGCCATATCGGTTCCCGGTCCCATGTCATCGAGTGAGGGTTTGGCAAAAAGCGATGTGTTTGCCGGGCTGTCATCGACCGCCCGGTGCCTTGCGCGCCCCTGATTGTGCCGCCCTTTTTCGCGGCCCGAAACCGGGCTTTCGGATTCGACATATTTGGCCAGCGGATCGTCAGAAATGGCCAGTTCCAGTTCGGTCAGCCGCTTGATCTCGTCGCGCAGACGCGCTGCCTCCTCAAAATTGAGATCGGTGGCGGCGACCTGCATTTTCTTGTGCAGGAATTCCAGATGGGTTTTGAGATTATTGCCGACCAATTGGCCTGCATCATCGGTAAATTTTGAAATATCGGCACGGACGTGGTCCTGTTCATAGACCGAATCCAGAATATCGGCGATGCGCGATTTGACCGATTCAGGTGTGATGCCGTTGGCTTCATTATATTCGATCTGCTTTTCGCGGCGGCGATTGGTCTCGCTCATCGCCCGCTGCATCGAGCCGGTGATCTTGTCGGCATAGAGGATGACCTTGCCGTCAACATTGCGCGCTGCACGCCCGATGGTCTGGATCAGCGATGTTTCGGAGCGCAGAAAACCTTCCTTGTCGGCATCCAGAATGGCGACAAAGCCACATTCTGGAATATCCAGTCCCTCGCGCAGCAAGTTGATGCCAACCAGCACGTCAAAAGCGCCAAGCCGCAGATCGCGCAGAATTTCGATGCGTTCCAGCGTATCAATGTCGGAATGCATATAGCGCACACGAATGCCCTGCTCATGCAGATATTCGGTCAGGTCTTCGGCCATGCGCTTGGTCAGAACGGTGCACAGGGTTCGATAGCCCAGCGCGGCTGTTGCGCGGATTTCGCCCAAAACATCATCAACCTGATTCTTGGCGGGCCGCACCTCGACCGGCGGGTCAATCAGTCCGGTCGGACGAATGACCTGTTCGGCAAACACACCGCCAGCCTCTTCCATTTCCCAGCCGCCGGGTGTTGCGGAAACGGCAATGGTCTGCGAGCGCATGGCGTCCCATTCCTCGAAACGCAGTGGTCGGTTGTCCATGCAGGAGGGCAGACGGAAGCCGTATTCGGCCAGCGTTGCCTTGCGCCGGAAGTCGCCGCGATACATGCCGCCGATCTGGGGAATGGTGACATGGCTTTCATCGATGAAGACCAGCGCATTGTCGGGCACATATTCAAACAGCGTTGGTGGCGGTTCGCCCGGTGCGCGGCCGGTGAGGTAGCGCGAATAGTTTTCAATGCCGGCGCAGGAGCCTGTCGCCTCCAGCATTTCCAGATCAAAGCGCGTGCGCTGCTCCAGCCGCTGTGCTTCCAGTAGCCGCCCGGCCTGTTCCAGTTCAGCCAGCCGTTGCTTTAACTCTGCCTTGATGGACTTGATGGCCTGATTGAGGGTCGGTCGCGGCGTCACATAGTGTGAATTGGCGTAAATCTTGACGCTTTCGAGGTCGCCGGTTCTGGTGCCGGTCAGCGGGTCAAATTCGGTGATTGTCTCGATTTCGTCGCCAAACAATGAAATGCGCCAGGCGCGGTCTTCAAGGTGGGCAGGGAAAATTTCGATCGTGTCGCCGCGCACACGAAATGAGCCGCGCACGAAATTGGCATCCAGCCGCTTATATTGCTGGGCAATGAGATCGGCCAGCAATTGGCGCTGGTCCAGCCGGTCGCCAATCGACATCTGGAAGGCCATGGCCGTATAGGTTTCGACCGAGCCGATACCGTAAATACAGGAAACCGAGGCAACGATGATGACATCATCGCGCTCCAGCAGCGAGCGGGTGGCCGAGTGGCGCATCCGGTCGATCTGTTCGTTGATCGAGGATTCCTTTTCGATAAATGTGTCGGTGCGCGGCACATAGGCTTCGGGCTGGTAATAGTCGTAATAGGAAACGAAATATTCTACCGCATTGTGAGGGAAGAATTTTTTGAACTCAGCGTAAAGCTGCGCGGCCAGTGTTTTGTTGGGGGCCAGAATCAGGGCAGGGCGCTGCGTTTCCTCAATCACCTTGGCCATGGTGAAGGTCTTGCCGGAGCCGGTGACGCCAAGCAGCACCTGTGTGCGCTCGGCATCGGCAATGCCTTCGACAAGATCCTTGATTGCGGTCGGCTGGTCGCCACGCGGTTCAAATTCCGATTCCATGCGAATTTGAATGCCGCCTTCGGATTTTTCCGGGCGGTCAGGCCGGTGAGGCGTCCATATCTGACCGTTCTTGTGCAGCGGATTGCCGCTTTCGATCAGATCGGACAGTGCCTGCACTGTGGCGGTGACGGCGGATTTTGGCAAGGTGGCGGCATCTTCCAGCGAGATGTCGAGCCCGGCCACCGGATTAAGACCCGCTGCGGCACGTTCTTTGGCGGACGCGGCCCCGCCCATGGAGGTGCCACGCGCAGAACGGGTAGGGGAGGCCGAGCGGGCCGGGATTTTGGCGCCGGTTTTGTCTGCCTTGCCAACAGGCTTTTTGGCAGGCTTTTTCTGCTCTGCCTCCTGTGTGATCTGTTCGGCCCATGCTGAAATCGACCCCGACAGCGGAATGCCGGACAGTTCGGGCTGTGGCGCTTCCCCAAAGCCGGTTTTTTCCAGCGGTTTGCTCTCTAGCGGCTTACTGGCATCATGAAAGTCGGTCAGGGGACTGCGCGGCTTGTGCTGCGCCTGCTTGTCAGGAGATTTGGCCATTGGATGAATATGGGTGCGGCAGTCTCAAATGGAAAGGCCTTTATCCCGAAACTGGTTTCCGGTTCAAGATAAAGGCTTGAGCCGCATTTATGCGACGCCAGACAAAATTGTCTGGCTGCAAGAAATGCTTAATCCCGGCCAAACCGCCAGAAACGGTTGCGCCGATCAAATTCCGGCTGCTTGCATTTATAAACTGTGCAGGCGCGCATATCGGCACTGGGCACAGTGGCCCGCGCACGCACCTGTCCAGCCGGGCAAAAGCGGCTATCACGCACATAACGGTCGTAAAGCGGCAGGCTCGGATTGTGCGGTGATCCGTAGCGCAAAATCACTGCCCCTTCGCGTGCCACCCTTGCCTGCACAGCCTCACAGCTCATGCGCGTCGGGTCGTAGCGGGAAATTGCCTGTGCCTGACCGGCAATCAAGCCAAGTCCGAGACCGATGAGCGCAATTTTGCAAAAAGAATGGATTTTCATGATGTTTTCCGCTGTTAAAGCGTGTCGCTTTTCTTTCAGATTCACGCGACCCGCTTTAAGCCCTTATTTTTACGCATATCTTTATCCTGAAACTGGTTCTCAAGTCTCGGGAGACAGGCTTTAGAGCATCGCCTGTTTCTTCAGAAGTGGATGCAACCGTCTAACTAAAAAAATGCTCTACCGGCCTTTTAAACGCCCGCCCATGATGATGGTTCCACGCAGTCCTTGCAAGACGAGCCTTGCAACTGGCGCAGGACATGCATATATGGAACGCATTGATATTTCGGCCGATCGATCCGGGCCGCGCGTTCCTAAGAGCTTGCTGCCGTCTATCTCCAAAATCTCGATACCACTGACCGGGTGGATTTCCGGTCATAGACAAACGCAGCAACCAAGGAATACTTACATGGCAACTGGAACCGTCAAGTGGTTCAACGCTACCAAGGGCTACGGCTTCATCCAGCCTGACAATGGCGGCCCCGACGTTTTCGTTCACATCTCCGCTGTTCAGCGCGCTGGCCTGACCGAGCTTGCAGATGGTCAGAAGATCAGCTTTGAGATCGAGCAGGACCGCCGCACCGGCAAGTCCTCTGCCGGCTCTTTGCAGACGGCCTGATTTTGCGCCGGGTCAGACAGTCTGGCCAGCCGAATTGAAAAGACAAATTGAAAAGGCGGGCTTTCAAGTCCGCCTTTTTTTATTGGTTTCCTGCAAACCGGCACGCGGCAGAAGACTGGCGGCCACCAATGGCCCGTGATCGAAAAAAGCACCGGTTGCCAGCGGCTTTGCCAACAGCACCCCTTGCAGAAAATCAGCACCGGCTTCAAGCGCCACCTGCAACTGATGCGGGCTGACTATGCTCTCCACCAGAACCTGCACGCCATGAGCATGCAGTGCGGCAATCAACCGGGCAAGCAAAGATCCTGCTCTCGTGGAGGTACATAAAAGCGCAAACAGCGGACCATCAATACGCACAATATCGGGGCGAACCAGATCAAGCAGTGCTTCCCCCCCTTGCGCAACGCCAAAGCCGTTCAAGGCCACGCCAAGACCTGTCGCCCGCATTTCACCCAATATGCCATCCAGAAACCGGGCATCCACACCCGGAGCGGCATTGATCTGACACATCAGCATTTTGGGATGCAGGCCCAGTTCCTCCAGTCGGCCCGCAATTTGCCGCAACTGTGAAATTGCCCCATCATCGGCCGCCGGATCGCAAGCAAAATCAAAAAAAAGTCTGACATCATCCAGGGCCAGATTGCAGAAATTACGCATATGAAGCGCCTGGCAAAGCGCCGTAATATAAGAACGCTGATCCTGCCCGATCATCTCCAGAAAGGTTGCGGGATGAACGCTTTTACCCTCATGATGTGCCTCGACGATCGCTTCCACCGCCACCATGCGCAAGAGTTCGCCACGGGGCGCAAATATCGGCTGATATGCACTGCGCAGACGAAATTTTTCGTAGATCGCATATTCAACACCGATTTCATCGACGAATATGGCGTCTCTCACGTCACATAGTCTCTTGCCATTTGTCGTCATTTCAGCGCCCGCCGACCAAAGGATATTGCCCCGGATTGGGAAAATAGCGGCTCGTTTGGCAATGCGGGCGATGCAACAGGCAAGACATCTTGCGCAGCTTTCATCTGCGGTGATGCCAGCCGTGGTTTGGCCAGCACAAATCCCTGTACCATTGAAGCGCCTGCTTCTTCGGCAAGTTCAAGCTGCCATCCTTCCTCAATCCCCTCAAACACCGTGCAAATATTCTGATCCTCAAATGATCTGACCATCCCCGCCAGTACGGAAAATCCGGCTTCGGTCTCCATAAGCCGACGAACCCATTCCGCATCGAATTTGACAATATCAGGGGCCAGTTCCTGAATACGCTGGATATCAGAGTCATCAGCGCCATAATCATCAACGGCAATATGAAAGCCATTGGCCCGTAATTTGGTAACGAGGTTGTAAAACATCTGCGCAGAACCGGCCGGATTTTCCGTGATCTCACACACGATGCGCGCAGGCTCGATCCCGACACCGTTCATCACCAGACGCATATCACGCAAGGTCGTCTCGCAAACAAGCTCTTCGGTAAAAACCGAAGGATTGATGTTCAAGAACAACAAGGCCTCGTCCGGCAGGCAAATACTGGCATTGAGCAGATGCAATGTGCGGATCAGTTCTTCCGCCTGTTGGCGCTCGTCAGCATTGCAGGTTGAAAAAAACACAAAAGGAGATTCCGGCTGATCATCACGAAACGGTCGGACAAGCGCCTCGAAGGCCTCGATACGCAACTTGCCGTCGTGAAAGGCAAAAATCGGCTGGAACGCGCTTTTGAGCGTATAAGGCCCCCACTGCCCTGTTGCAGTTTCGTCTTCCTCGCGTTCGATGCGATCCAATCCGGCCCTTCGTGCCACCTTTCAGCTCTTCCATTGATCATTTCACGCCAGATAATGTGGCACTAAACGCTTAAAGGCAGCTTAACCTGCGCTTTTGCGCTCAAAGCCATAAATTTTTTTTGGACGGGGGCGCAAAGGTGAACAATACTTGCGCCCCATCGTTTCATGCGACATTACAGATGTTCCATATTTTTTTCGGTCCACCCTCTCTTGGACCACCCCCTCTTGGAGATGTCCCAATGGCCTTTCTTGCCGACGCCCTTTCCCGTGTGAAGCCTTCTGCGACCATTGCCGTGACACAGAAAGCGCGCGAGCTGAAAAATGCCGGTCGTGACATTATTGGTCTGGGGGCTGGTGAACCTGATTTCGACACGCCCGACAACATCAAGAATGCAGCCATTGAAGCCATTCGCCGCGGTGAGACAAAATATCCGCCGGTCTCCGGCATCATGCCGCTGCGTGAAGCAATTGCAGCCAAGTTCAAGCGCGAAAACAATCTGGACTACAAGCCTGAACAAACCATTGTCGGCACCGGCGGCAAGCATATTTTGTTCAACGCCTTGATGGCCACACTCAACCCCGGTGATGAGGTGATTATTCCGCGCCCCTATTGGGTAAGCTACCCGGAAATGGTGGCCTTGTGCGGTGGCACCCCCATTTTTGCCGAGACCTCTATCGCCAATGGTTTCAAACTGACACCGGAAGCGCTCGACAAGGTGATTACGCCAAAAACCAAATGGCTGGTGATGAATTCACCGTCCAACCCTTCGGGTGCCGCCTATTCGCAAGCTGAATTGCGGGCGCTGGCCGATGTGCTTTTGAAGCATCCCCATGTCTGGGTGCTGACCGACGATATGTATGAGCATCTGACCTATGGCGACTTCATCTTCAAAACCATTGCCGAGGTTGAGCCAAATCTTTATGAGCGCACCTTGACCATGAATGGTGTGTCCAAAGCCTATGCCATGACCGGCTGGCGTATCGGCTATGCAGCCGGTCCTCTCCAGCTTATCAAAGCCATGGATATGATTCAGGGCCAGCAGACTTCAGGCACCAGCACCATCTCCCAATGGGCTTCGGTCGAGGCGCTGAACGGACCGCAAGACTTCATCCACAAGAACAAGGCGATCTTCCAGTCACGTCGTGATCTTGTCGTGTCCATGCTCAATCAGGCGCGCGGCATCTCCTGCCCCACACCGGAAGGAGCTTTTTATGTCTATCCTTCCTGTGCGGATCTGATCGGAAAAAAGACGCAGCAGGGCAAGGTGATCGAGAATGATGAGGTCTTTGCCTCAGAGCTTCTGGAAGAAGAGGGCGTGGCCGTCGTCTTTGGCTCCGCCTTTGGTCTTGGCCCCAATTTCCGTATCTCTTACGCAACCTCGGATGCACTTTTGGAAGAAGCCTGCACACGCATCCAGCGCTTTACCGCAAGTCTGGTTTAAGGCATTTGTGCTTGCCTCCGACGGGTTCCATCTGAGGCAAGCACAAGAGTTCCATGTCTTTTTGCATAAGTGGGTTGCAAAATAGATGCTTGTTTGCCGCCAGGAAATAACTGATATTTCAACCATCTCCTGAGCGCGTTCTCCTCCCATTAGCGCTCACGAGTGTTCCCCTCTGGAGGTTTAGCCTTTCAGGCACTCCATCAAACTTGGCCGGGTCCTTTGATTCGGCTTTTTTTGTTTGGGTTTTCTTTATGTGTGCAAGGCCAGATGAAACATCCGGCTGCAAAATGTTAATTTTTATTGAGCCGCATTTATGCGACGCCAAATATTCCATTTGGCTGCAAAATGCTTAAAACGACCAGTTGCGCGCCTCGGCATACATGAAATCGCGAAAGGCCTTCAGCTTCGCCTGGTTCTTCATGGCCTCGGGATAGACAAAAAACGTGTCGAATGACGGGCCATCAAGCTCTTCGAGAATTGGCACAAGGCCGGTTTCCTTGCCAGACATGTAATCCGGCAGCATGGCAATCCCCACCCCGCGCCGGACAGCCCTGCGGATCGACATCAAATCATTGATCTGCAACACGCTTGGCCGTTTTTCACCATCGGGTCTGCCCACTGTTTCCAGTGCATTCAGGCCAGCCAGATAGGTTGGAACCGGTTCACCAAAGGTAATGATGCGATGGCGGTCGAGGTCAACTGCCGTTTTGGGCACGCCATGGCGGTCAAGATATTCCTGTGAGGCCACAACGCGCAGATGCACGGTAAACAGCCGACGCTGGATCAGATCCGGTTGCTGTGGCTGGCGCAGACGCACCGCACAATCAGCCTGGCGCATGCTTAGATCCAGCTCCTCATTGGTAAACACCAATTGCAGGTCGATGTCGGGATAAAGATCCAGAAATTCTTTTGTCCGATCGACCAGCCAGCCGGTTCCCAGCCCCACAGTGGTGGTGACGCGCAAAACGCCGGTCGGGTGGTCCTTTGTCTCCAGCAGGCGCGAGCGGATCGCCTCCAGCTTCATCAGCACTTCATGGGCTGTGCGAAAAAGCATCTCCCCCTGCTCGGTCAGCACCAGCCCACGTGCATGGCGGTGGAACAAAGCCACCCCGACATCATGCTCCAGCGCACTGACCTGCCGTGAAATGGCTGATTGTGACAAATGCAGAGATTCAGCGGCATGGGTGAACGAGCCTGCCTGTGCGGCAGCATGAAAAACCCTGAGCTTGTCCCAATCCAATGCCATGTTTTCCCCTCAAACCATGCCGCGTTTGAAAAATACGGGGCAGTTGCAATTACTGCGCCGCGTCCTGATGCTGCTCAATCTCCGCCAGATATTTTTCTGCTTCCAGTGCAGCCATGCACCCCATGCCAGCCGCCGTCACCGCCTGACGAAACACATCATCCGCCACATCGCCAGCCGCAAACACACCAGGCATGCTGGTGCGCGTCGAATCTGGTTCCGTCCACAGATAGCCGCCCTGCTTCTGCTTCAGTTTCCCGGAAAACAGTTCTACTGCCGGAGCATGGCCAATGGCGACAAACACACCATCAACCGGAAAGCGGCTTTCTTCACCTGTCAGTACATTGCGCAGTTTCAAGCCTTCGACTGAAGGCGGCAATGGCGCCTGTCCCGGGCGGCCGGTAATTTCATCGACCACAGTGTTCCAGACAACATCGATATTGTCCTTGGCCAGCAGACGTTCACGCAAGATGCGCTCGGAGCGAAAATCATCGCGGCGATGAATAACCGTAACACGGCGCGCCAGATTGGACAGGTAAAGCGCTTCCTCCACGGCCGAATTGCCGCCGCCAATCACCGCAACATCCTTGCCCCGATAAAAGAAGCCGTCACAAGTGGCGCAGGCCGACACGCCAAATCCCATAAAAACCTGCTCGGACGGAATACCCAGCCATTTGGCCTGCGCGCCGGTGGCGATGATGAGGGCATCAGCGGTAAAAACAGTGCCCGAATCAGCCTTTGCCACAAAGGGGCGCGCATCCAGATCCACTTTAACGATGATGTCGTGGATAATTTCCGCACCCACATGTTGCGCCTGTTCAGCCATCTGCTCCATCAGCCATGGTCCCTGTACAGCTTCGGCAAAACCGGGATAGTTTTCAACATCCGTGGTGATGGTCAATTGCCCGCCCTGCTGAAGCCCCGTGACCAGCACCGGGCTCAACATGGCGCGTGCCGCATAAATGGCAGCGGTATAGCCCGCCGGACCAGAGCCGATGATGAGAACAGGAGCATGCTTGGTGGTCATGGTTGAGCCTTGCTAAAAGCAGGCTTGAGAACTGCCTGCCGGATAAAGAAATCAGTATGGCGTCAATGTAAGGGCTGGCCCTTGCGCCAGCAAGACACTGGATAAAGTGTCCCCGGAAAGCTGCAATGCAGAAAGAGGCTGGTGCAAAAGCTGAAAAGTCGGCTAATGACTGAATACGACAGATTGTTGCGCAAAGATGATCGCATGACCCTGAACGCCGACCTCGACGCCATTGACTGGAAAATTCTGCGCGAATTGCAAGATAATGGACGCATGACCAATGTGGAATTGTCGCAAAGGGTGGGTATTTCTGCACCACCTTGTCTGCGGCGGGTGCGCCGGCTGGAGGAAAATGGCGTCATACGCGGCTACCGTGCGCTTTTAAACGGGCCCTCGCTTGGCATGGAAGTTGTCGCCTTTTGCCTTGTCGGCCTGAAACATCAGGCCGATCATGAGTTGAAAGCCTTTGCCGAACTTACCCGCAACTGGCCACATGTGCGTGAGGCATGGATGGTTTCAGGCGAATCCGACTTTCTGCTCCATTGCAGCACCAGCGATATTGGCACGTTTCAGACTTTTGTGATCGAGGAACTGACCTCTTCACCCAATGTCGATACGGTGCGCACCGCGCTGACCATTCGCAAGGTCAAGGACGAAGCACCTGTGCGGATCTGACAAAGCCTTTATTTTGAATGTGAGAACCGGTTTCGGGAGATAAAATCTTACTCCTCATCCGGCAGACGGGTCGCCAGCACCTTGTCGATGCGCCGGTTGTCCAGATCAACCACCTCAAAACGCCAGCCCTGCGCATTGACCGCCTCGCCCGTGGTGGGCAGATGATGCAGATGCGACAGCACATAACCCGCCACGGTTTCATAATCGCGGTTTTCCGGCAGTTCGATACCTATGACATCGGCCATTTCATCAGCCTGCATATAACCGGCCAGCAGCCAGGAACCATCCTCGCGCCGGACAGCGGTTTCTTCCACATCATCTTCATCAAGGTCAGAGCGGAAAACGCCGGTAATGGCTTCCAGAATATCTGCCGGGGTCACCACACCTTCAAAATGGCCGTATTCGTCGTGGACGAGAGCCATCGGCATGTCGGATTCCTTGAGCCTGGCCAGCACATCCAGCGCATCGGCCTGGTCATGGACAATCGGGGCCTCGCGCACATGTTTGCGGGCATCGAGCGGCTTGCCTTCCAGCAGGCTGGAGAGAATGTCACGGGTCTGCACGACGCCGATCATATGATCGACAGTGCCGTCAGCCGCCGGCAGGCGCGAATGCTGGCTTTCCAGCAACAGTTTGCGTACCGCCTCTTCATCCGCCTGAATGTTGAGCCAGTCCACATCGGTGCGCGGGGTCATCACCGCACGCACCGCCCGATCGCCAAGCCGCATCACGCCGGCAATCATGCGGCGCTCATCGGATTCAATGGTGCCCTGATGCTCGGCTTCCGCCACAATCATCTTGATTTCTTCATCGGTGATTTTTTCATCGCTCTCGCCGCGCTGCCCAAGCAGCCACAAAACAGAGCGGCCGGAAAGATCCAGCAACCAGACAAGCGGCGCAGAAATGGCGGCCAGAACGCCCATTGTACCGGCAATTTTTGAGGCGATGCGCTCCGGATCACGCAATGCAATCTGCTTGGGCACCAGTTCGCCGATGATGAGCGAGGCATAGGTGATGACGGCAACCACGATGCCGACGCCCAGCGTCTGGGCTACCCCCACCGACATGCCGGTTTCAATCAGGACTTTGGAAAGCCGGTCGCCCAGTGTCGCGCCTGAAAAGGCGCCGGATAAAACACCGACCAGCGTGATGCCGATCTGCACGGTCGACAAGAATTTTCCGGGATTGGCGCCCAGTTCCAGTGCTCGCGCTGCCCCCCTGACCTTGCGGTCGATCATGGTCTTGAGCCGGGCCGGACGCGAAGAAACAATCGCAAGTTCCGACATGGCGAGCAGGCCGTTCACGCAGATGAGGACGACGACAATAACGATTTCAACATAGAGCATGAATGCTCATTAGCATTGTCGAGGCTATTTGGAAAAGATGGCAAAACACATCCTAGTGGTTCGTTTCCAACATTTGCATCCCATTTGTATCGGGCGCGGGGCAAATGTTGGAAACAAGAGAACCACTAGCTGCCTTGTTTGTTTTAAAGCGTGTCGTGATCTTTCAGATTCACGAGCTTGCTTTAAATTTTTGTTTTTACGCATGTCTTTACCCCGAAACCGGTTCCCGGTTCGGGAGACAGGCTTTAGCGGCAGGCACGATAGCCGTTTTTGCGGGTCTTGATGTCGAAATGGAAATGGTCGCGGTGATCATGATCATAGCCCGGACCCAGCACCGTGGTGAAATAAGAGCAGCCATCGGCGCGCACCGTATTGAGCAGACCGCGTTCACGAAAGGCAAACAGGCCGGGTTTGCGCACGTCGATCACCTTGCCATTGTTGAGTTCAATTGCCATCACATCAAGCGCATTGCCCTTGCCATGTTCGGAAAGCACGCCTTCGCCACGGATTTTGCGGCAGGAATAGCTTGACCCTTGCCGGATGGAGCGCACCCCGCTCAAATACCGCAAACGTGCAGCAGGGTTCAATTCATCGCTTGTCCATGTGGCAAAGCTTGCGGCCATGGCGCAGGTGAGTGTGGCTGCCGGTTTCATTTCGATCTTGCCAATGGCGGTTACTTTGACGGGATGGTCAATGCCGCACTGGCCGCCATCACGGATCGGGTCAATATCGGTATAGGCCACACGCAGCCGTTTTAGCTCCTTGCGGCAGGCCTCTTCGCTTGCTGGCAATTGAGAGGGTAAAGAAAGTGGCAGATCAAAACGCGGATAGGCAGCGGTGACATAAGGATCAAGCGTGGCAGGAGCCTGCAAGCTGGCCTCAGGTGCTGTGACTGGAAGGGACGAAACAGTTGGAATGGTTGCGGTGCTGCCGACATCAATGGCGGGCTGAAGGTTCAGCACACTGCCTGTGTTGCAGGCTGAAACGCTGGCAAGCATCACCAGCGCCGCGGCAGTTGCCAGCAATCGAACGCGACGTCGCAGAGCGCAAATGCCATCAGCACTGTGTGGAAAACGCCCGGCCATGGTGACAAACTTTGCTCCTTCGGGAGTTTGTGTTTATCAACCAAGGGTAAAGAAAAGATCAGCGCCGCCATTCATCTGTATGGCGCAATTGCGGCATCTTGCAACCGGGTGCTCCAGTCCTCGACCTTCCGGCTGGCGATGCGCCGCGCCGCCAGTTCGCGCCAGGAAAGAGCCAGTTCCGGCAATTGACTGAGTTTTTCCAGCGCCTCAAAATCCAGGGTGCGGGTGTAGAAAAGGTCGATAATGCGTGCCAGAACCCAGTCCGGTTGTGGGCGCTCCTGCAGGATAAGTGTGTCTCCGGCCTGTGCCACGCCTTCTTCCAGAACCCGATAATACCAGCCGGTGCGCCCGGTTTTTTGAACGCGAAACGCCATGTCGGAGCGCTCAAAATGCGCATTCAAACGCCAGCAGGGCTGACGCCCCTGACTGATTTGCAGCAAGGCTGTGCCCAGGCGAAAGACATCGCCAATACAGATGTTTTCTTCGCGCAACCCCGATGACGTGATGTTTTCGCCAAAACCCGGTACGTCTGCCACAATCCCTTCGCTGGCCCATGCTGCATAATGGTCGGCCGGATAATGATGCAGGGCCTTTTCCGGTCCACCATGATGGCGGGTATCGCCCTGCTGGTCATTTGCCAGCCCGACCTTCGTAATGCGCTGATAGCCTTGCACCGGTTTTTTATCGATGCCGCTTGCAACCTGCCGTGGCCCCAGCGGCGCGAGTGAGCCGACAAACAAATTTTCAACTGTTGCAGATATGGCCGGGGTGGGAGAAAGAGACGAGTTCTCAGGCACTGTGATCCACTTTCTGTCTGCTAAAGCAGGCCCTGTCTTTCGATTGCAGGAAAATAGTCATTCATCTTACAGGCTGAATTCAACTCACAAAACCTTTGTCATTTTAGGACGTGAAAAGCCCAGAATAATTGCTATATTATGGAAGAATCCAAATGTGACGGTTCTGCCAGTTTTCTGGTGGACCGTTTTATTTTTGTCGAAAGGCGTCTGAGAAAAGGCGAACGACAGGGAAAGGAATGGCTATGAACAAGGTGCCGATGACGGCTGGCGGCTTTGAGACGCTCAAGGAAGAACTTCGCTGGCGTCAGCAGGAGGAGCGGCCGCGTATCATCGAGGCAATTGCCGAAGCGCGTTCGCATGGTGATCTTTCGGAAAATGCCGAATATCATGCTGCCAAGGAATCGCAGAGCCTCAATGAAGGCCGCGTTGGTGAACTGGAAGATCTGATTGCCCGCGCCGAAGTCATCGATATCAGCAAGCTCAGCGGCGCTACAGTGAAATTTGGCGCGACTGTTGTTCTGGTGGATGAAGACACCGAGGAAGAAAAAACCTATCAGATTGTCGGCGATCAGGAAGCCGATGTGAAGGCGGGCCGCATTTCCATCTCATCACCTATCGCGCGTGCGCTGATCGGCAAGCAAGTGGGGGACGCCATTGAAGTCAATGCGCCGGGTGGCGCACGTGGTTACGAAATCCTCGAACTGCGCTGGGCCTGAACAAGCGCATCAGGAAGGGGCCGGCGATGACTGCGCCAGTCGATCTGTCCCGGGTCCATGTCGTGGTCCCCAATTTTAAAAAACGCCTGTCGGGTGTCACGAGCACGATTATTCAACTCGTGCCCCTTCAGGAAAAACAGATCGGCATTGCAACATTGGGGCCGGGGCTTCCCGACCATTTGCCGAAACTGCGCTGGTGGCAGGTGCCGGGGCTGTTGCGACGCCCCAAAACAGCCATGGTGCGGGTGTGGCACGCGCGCCGCAACCCGGAAATGCTGGCCGGTGTTATCCTCAGGGACATTTTTCGGGCGCCGCTGAAACTTGTTTTCACCTCGGCCTCGCAGCGCCAGCACACAGGCTGGACGAAATTTTTGATCCGCCGCATGGATGCGGTGATCGCCACCAGCGTCAAGACCTCTGCCTATCTGAAAGTGCCCAATAGTGTCGTCATGCATGGCATTGACACCGACCGCTTTTGTCCGCCGGTTGATCGCGCAGAGGCGGCGCGCCAACTCGGCCTTGATCCCGGCCAGCTTTATGTCGGATGCTTTGGCCGGGTGCGTCATCAAAAGGGCACGGATCTTTTTGTTGATGCAATGATTACGCTTTTGCCTGACCATCCGCGCTGGTCAGCCATTGTGGCTGGACGGGCAACAGCTGAGCATAAGGATTTTGAAGCGCAGTTGCGGGATCGCGTCAAAAAGGCAGGTCTGGCTGAGCGCATCCTGTTTGTGGGTGAGCACAAGGATATTGAGCGCTGGTATCAGCCATTGTCGCTGTTCATCGCTCCGCAGCGCTGGGAGGGTTTTGGCCTGACGCCACTGGAAGCCATGGCCACTGGCGTGCCTGTTATCGCCACCGATGTCGGTGCTTTTTCCGAATTAATCGAAGAAAATGTCACCGGAGCGCTGATTGTGCGTAATGATCTTGAGGCCATGATTGCCGCGGCAAAGCACTGGATGGGCAATGAAGTGGCGTTGGAAAAAGCAGGAAAAGCTGCACTCGATCATGTGCATACCCATTTTCAGCTTGCGGGCGAAGCTCGGCAATTGGGTGATATCTATCATGAATTTCTGGGTGGAGAGACTGAGGATAATGCTATATGAAAAGAAAATTAGCCTCATTCTGGACTGGTGCACCACTGGGACCAATTGAACAGATAAGCGCGTTGTCGTTTCTTTCTGTTGGACATGAGCTGACGGTTTACTCGACTGGTCCAGTTGAGGGGCTGCCTCTGGGTGTCGAATTGCGTGACGCTAATGAAATTCTTTCAACGCAGCATATTGTTACACATCGAAAGACAGGTAGTGCGGCCCTTTATTCTGATCTTTTTCGTTATGCGCTACTGAACCAGACTGATTATACTTGGGTTGACCTCGATATGGTCGCATTGCGCCCCTTGCCTGACAATATGGACTATCTCGTGGGCTTTGAGAGTGCAGAGGAAGTTAATGGTGCGGTGCTACGGTTGCCAGCAGGGTCGTCTACGCTCGCGCTATTATCCAAGTTTAAGGTTGACACGCACGGCTATCCACCATTTCTGACCGGATTCCGTTATTTTCGTTATGTTGTCAAATCACTGGGAAGAGGCTTGCATATTTCTGATTGGCCATGGGGTTCAATCGGACCAAGAGCTCTGACCTATTACTTGCAGCAGACAGGCGAAATAACCCATGCCCTGCCGAAAGAAGCCTTTTATCCTGTCAGCTATCGGCAGGTAGAACGTTTTGCCAAGCCATATGATCTGACGATGGACTCCTTTGGCGAGCAAACCTATGCAGTTCATTTGTGGGGGAAGGCGCTACGTCAGCATATAAAAGAAAAATGTGGCGGCGCTATTCCTGAAAACTCATTCCTTGCTTGCTCAATTAAACATTATTCGGAGGCGATGGAGTTTGACATCTGTTCGGGACAGAGAAAAATTATCGATCGCGGTATATGTTATCAATCTTGAAGACAGCAAAGAGCGGCTTGATCTGATCAGAAGCCAGCTTGACTCTTTAGGCATTGCCTTTGCGCGCGTTCCTGCATTTGACGGTCGCAAGCTCGATTTGAGCAAGGTTGAAGACTACGATGCTGACCGATCTATGCGATATATGGGGCGTGAACTCGTCGGCGGAGAAATTGGCTGTTACCGCAGCCATCTCTCTGCTGCTGAGCATTTCCTTGCCTCTGATGCTTGCTATGCGCTGGTGCTTGAAGATGATGCTCATCTTCTGTGTAATCCACTGGAGTTACTGGCCAAGGCACTGCCTGATCTTGAAATGATAGATCCTGACTGGCTACTGATGAATATCGGCAACCGTAAGCTAAAATATTCCAGTTCGCTGTCACGTTACAATGTTGATGCCCGTAATTATGTGCTGGCTGCCGCTCATTATTTTCCGATGGGGACCAGAGCTATCGTCTGGTCGCGCAAGGGAGCCCGAAATTTTGTTGCAAAACACCGCACTATTTTTGCACCCATCGATAATTATTTTCGTTTTTGGTTGACCCGTCAGGGGCATGGATATTCTTTTTGGCCAGCGCCAATCACCGCTACTGATGCGAAAAGTCAAATCATGGCATCGGACGAAGGTGAGCGCGACAAATATGGTCGCAAATGGTATCACAGCTTTGCCAAGAAAAAACGGCTGCTTGAAGAAAAAATAATAGCCTTGAGGCATAAGTATCTTTCCAAACTGAAACTCAAATCTGACAACACAAAGCGGGCTTGGAGTGCTGACCCTAACGAGTAGATAATTTTCCTATGGCTTATTTAAAGCAAAACCGCCCATTCCATCGCTATCTTGCCCGGATCTATTGCCGCCTTTGCTATGGAGCCTTGCGGTCGCATAATGAGGAATGGTGGCCGGGCTTGCGATTGCAAAAGCCCGGCTTGAATGGCGCCGCCGGATCTGTCGAATATAAAGGGCGGGTGCTGGCGCCCTTGCTTCCTTTCTCGGCAAAGGAAAAGCTCGAAGAATTGATCATTGTCGGTTCTGGCCCCTCCCTTGCAAGTCAGGCTATCGATAAAATTCCCATGTCATCGGCCATTCTGTTGAATGGGGCTGTTCATCTTCTGTCGGAAACAGATGAACGGCCTTATGCGATCGTGATTGAAGATGAGCGGTTCATCTGGCGGCACTGGCCTGATTTGTGTCGGCTGGTGCCTGAGCCTGCTGACGTTTACTTTTCAACCAGTGTGATCCGCAGCCTGTGCGAAACTGCCCCGGACTGGCTGGCCAGACAGAGAATTCACCATCTGGATTTCGTTCACCGGCCCTATCTGGCCCCACGCCGCAATATACAGCACCAGAAAGAACTGCCATTTCTTATGTGGTCTGACGATGGTGAGGTTGCGATTTCCCTTCAGCCAAGGTCAGGAATTGTTGCCGCAGGTTCGGTGGCTGTTACAGCCGCTCAACTTGCGCTATCCATGCAGCCGGCAAAGATCGGATTGGCAGGCATTGATCTGACATCGACACAGATGCCGCGATTTTACGAGCAGGCGGGCAATCAGGCGATGTCGCGGCTGGATGTAGCTGTTGAGCGTATTCTTGCAGCCTTTTCTCTCATCGCAAAAGAGGGCGGTAACCGAGATATTGTCTTTGAAAATTACTCTCCCATTTCCTTATTGATAAACAAAAATATACCCTATTCATCAAGGTTAGAGCCGGTCTCTTGAAACTGGTTCCGGTTCAGGGGCAGGTTTTCGTGTTACATTCTGTTACAATATCTCATTGAAACAGGGCCTGTCGCTTCGGTTTTATCGCTTCTTTTCTAACGCATTGCATTTGTTGGGTTATTTTTGCTCTTGCGGGTGGGGTGCTGTGGGCAGGCATGGTGGGGGCCTGAAAACCGCAGCAGTGCAGGTTGCCGCATAAAATCGGCTGGTGTAAAGGAGCGGGTAACCGATGAACGGACTTTGACCTGCTCTTGTCAGCGAAGCTTAAAATGACCGCCTTCGGCGTTGTGTTTGCGGCACTGGGCGTTTCCGGCTGCACCACCTCGCAGACCATGCAAAACTTTGCCCAGGCGAGTGAAGCAGAAAGCGATGCGGGCTTTACCCTGACGCTGCCTGAAACGGTAGCTGTTTTTCCTGAAAGCGCGCTCGGTTATAGCGGACAAAATGCTGATCTGGCGCAAGTGCCGGGTGAAGCTGTCCCGGTCATGGCGCTGGCTGCGCAAGGCGTTGGTTCTGGTGTGCAACTGGCTTCTGCTGCTTCCATGGTTCCTGTTGAGGCGCCCACACCCGCTACCGACCTTGAAGTCCGCACCGCCTCGCGTAGTGAGGTCGATGGGCTGATTGCCAAATATGCCAGTTTTTACGGCCTGCCGGAGGCTTTCGTGCGCCGCGTCGTCAATCGTGAGAGCACTTTTAATCCGAAAGCCTATAATAATGGCCATTGGGGCCTGATGCAGATCAAGCACGCGACCGCGCGCGGCATGGGTTATGATGGCCCGGCCAAGGGGCTGCTCGATGCTGAGACCAATCTGAAATATTCGGTCAAATATCTGCGTGGTGCATGGCTTGTGGCTGATGGCGATGAAAACCGCGCCGATCGGCTTTACCAGACCGGGTATTATTACCATGCCAAGAAGCGTGGAATGCTGGAAATTACTGGCCTTGGCAAGGATCGTAAGCGCCGCCGTGAGCCTGTGGTTGCAAAGGCGTCAGCGATCGAGACACCGCAGCAGGTCAATCTGCCGGTTGCACTCAACGAGTTTTGATTTTTGCTTTCCAAAAAGCTTTAAAAAGGCCGGGCTAAACCCGGCCTTTTGTTTTTCGGTTGCAAAATTTAAAAATAATCCTGCAAGGGGCGCACTTCGAGCGACCCGGCTTTAAGGGCTGCAATGGCCTCTGCCACGGCTCCCATGCCTGCCAGCGTTGTATAATAGGGCACTTTTTGCATCAGCGTGGCGCGGCGCAGAGATTTGGAATCCGACACCGCCTTCTGGCCATCCGTGGTGTTGAAGACGATATGCACCTGACGGTTGCGGATGGCGTCTTCAATATGTGGACGCCCTTCCAGCACCTTGTTGATCTTTTCCGCTGGAATGTTGTTTTCAGCCAGAAAACGCTGGGTGCCGCCGGTGGCCAGCACCCGAAAACCCAGTTCCGACAGGCGGCGCACCGGCGCCAGCACGCCTTGCTTGTCGTCATCGCGCACCGAGACAAACAAGGTGCCGGAGCGTGGTAGATCAACGCCTGCGCCAAGCTGGGCCTTGGCAAAAGCCAGCGCATAGTCACGATCAAGCCCCATGACCTCGCCGGTGGACTTCATCTCAGGCCCAAGCAGAATATCCACGCCGGGGAAACGGGAGAAGGGAAACACCGCTTCCTTGACCGCGATATGGCCGGGATTACGGGCATCCGGCTTCTCGCCATAATGGGCAAAGGCAGCATCCAGAGTTTCACCGGCCATGATGCGGGCTGCAACCTTGGCGATCGGCTTGCCAACCGTCTTGGCGACAAAAGGTACGGTGCGGCTGGCGCGCGGATTGACCTCCAGCACATAGATGGTGCCGTTTTGAATAGCATATTGCACATTCATCAACCCGCCGACATTGAGCGCCCTGGCCAAGGCTGTTGTCTGGCGCTCCAGTTCATCGACAATCTCATCGGAAAGCGAATGGACGGGCAGTGAACAGGCTGAATCGCCGGAATGGATGCCCGCTTCCTCAATATGCTCCATAATGCCCGAGACATAGACATTTTCACCATCGCACAGGCAGTCAACATCAACTTCAGTTGCTCCCGACAGATAGGTGTCGAATAAAAGCGGGTTCTTGCCCAGCAGCGTGTTGATCTGGCCGGTCTTGTCGTTGGGGTATTTCTGCTTGATGTCTTCAGGCACCAGTTCCGGCACGGTGTCGAGCAGATAGGTTTGCAGCATGGTCTCATTATGGATGATCTGCATGGCGCGCCCGCCCAGCACATAAGAGGGGCGCACCACCAGCGGAAAGCCCAGTTCACCGGCAACGGTGCGCGCCTGCTCGACCGAATAGGCAATACCGTTTTCAGGCTGGGTCAGGTCGAGCTTTTGCAACAGCTTCTGGAAGCGGTCGCGATCTTCGGCCAGATCGATCATGTCGGGTGAGGTGCCAAGGATCGGAATGCCGTTCTTTTCCAGCGCTTCGGCCAGTTTCAGCGGGGTCTGGCCACCGAACTGGACAATAACGCCGGCCAGTTCGCCACGGCTTTGCTCCAGCTTGAGAATTTCAATGACATCTTCAGCCGTCAGCGGCTCGAAATAGAGGCGGTCGGAGGTGTCATAATCGGTTGAAACCGTCTCCGGGTTGCAGTTGATCATGATGGATTCATAACCGGCTTCTTCAAGGGCAAAGCAGGCATGACAGCAGCAATAGTCAAACTCGATGCCCTGACCGATGCGGTTGGGGCCGCCGCCCAGAATCACCACTTTCTTGCGGTCTGAGATTTCGGCCTCATTGGCAGGTGCGCCCGCAAAGGGCTGCTCATAGGTGGAATACATATAAGCGGTGGGCGAGGCAAATTCGGCAGCGCAGGTATCAATGCGCTTATAGACCGGGTGAACGGCAAGCGCATTGCGTAATTGCGCCACTTCCTTGGGTTTTTTGCCGGTCAGTGAGGCAAGACGGGCATCGGAAAAGCCCATGGCCTTGATCATGCGCAGATTGGCCGCATCATCGGGCAGGCCATGTTCGCGGATGCGGGCTTCCATGGCGATGATACCGGCGATTTGTTCAAGGAACCACGGGTCGATCTTGCACATGGTGTGCACATCTTCCAGTGAGGTGCCCATGCGAATGGCCTGTGCCACCATGCGCAGGCGGTCAGGCGTGGGTGTGCCAAGTGCTGCACGGATGGCGTTCTTGTCGTCGCCTTGCCCGATGCCGGGAATTTCAATCTCATCAAGGCCGGTCAGGCCAGTTTCCATACCGCGCAGCGCCTTTTGCAAGCTCTCCTGGAAGGTTCGGCCAATGGCCATGACCTCACCCACCGATTTCATGGCGGTGGTCAGGATGGGCGAAGCACCGGGAAATTTTTCAAAGGCAAAACGCGGGATTTTGGTGACCACATAGTCGATGGTGGGTTCAAAAGAAGCAGGCGTTGCGCCGCCGGTAATGTCATTGTCAAGCTCATCCAGCGTATAGCCAACGGCCAGCTTGGCGGCTATCTTGGCAATGGGAAAGCCGGTGGCCTTGGAGGCAAGGGCGGAAGAGCGCGAGACGCGCGGGTTCATTTCAATAACGACAAGACGGCCATCTGCGGGGTTGACGGCAAATTGCACATTGGAGCCGCCTGTCTCGACACCGATCTCGCGCAGCACCGCAATTGAGGCGTTGCGCATGATCTGATATTCCTTGTCGGTAAGAGTCACGGCCGGTGCAACCGTAATGGAATCACCGGTATGAACCCCCATCGGATCGATATTTTCGATGGAGCAGATGATGATGCAGTTGTCCGCCTTGTCGCGCACGACTTCCATCTCATATTCTTTCCAGCCGAGAACGCTTTCCTCAATCAGCACTTCGGTGGTGGGCGAAGCATCAAGCCCCGACTGGACGATGGAGAAGAATTCTTCGCGGTTGAAGGCAATGCCGCCGCCGGTGCCGCCAAGGGTAAAGGAAGGGCGGATGATGGCAGGCAGGCCCACAATATCCATGGCCTGTGCAGCCAGACCCATGGCATGGGCGACATAGCGCTGCTTGCGGTCGCCTTCGCCCAGGTTCCAGCTTGTTTCAAGCGCGTCCAGTTCCTTGTCGGAAGCGCCCGATGCCTTCAGACTTGCGCGCTCTGCCTCATGGGTCTTGCGGTCGGCATCCTTGACCTCGGTGGCGTTGGCCAGCATCGACTTGGGCGTTTCCAACCCGATCCTGGCCATGGCCTCACGAAACAGGGCGCGATCTTCGGCCTTGTCGATGGCGTGCGCATCCGCACCGATCATCTCGACATTATAGCGCTCCAGCACGCCCATGCGGCGCAGCGACAGGGCCGTGTTCAGCGCCGTCTGGCCACCCATGGTCGGCAAAAGTGCATCCGGGCGTTCCTTGGCGATGATCTTGGCAACGACTTCAGGCGTGATCGGCTCGATATAGGTGGCATCGGCCAGTTCCGGGTCGGTCATGATGGTGGCCGGATTGGAATTGACCAGAATGACGCGGTAGCCTTCCTCGCGCAGCGCCTTGCAGGCTTGCGTGCCGGAATAGTCGAATTCACAGGCCTGACCGATGACGATGGGACCGGCACCGATGATCAGAATGGATTTGATATCGGTGCGTTTTGGCATGGTTTTTTCCATCATTGTTGTGCGCGCAAAACACCGACGCCGGATTTTCCGGGCCGGTTTGCACTGCGTGGCATATCAGTATCTGGCTAAGAGGGCCTTATAGGGCAGAGTTTGACATGATGTAACCCCGAAAAATGCATGTTTGCCCAGCCGATGTGCATAGCTTGCGCATAAATGATGGCTGCGGGATCAAACAGGCAGCTTGCGCGTTGAAGAACCGGGCTGCAAAACCAGTTCCGATATTGATCATGACATGGTCCGGCAGATCGGCTATCTGTCTGCTTGAGGGACTGCACCACAAAGAGGTATGCGATGCGCTGGAGAGGCCGCCGTCAAAGCAGCAATATTGATGATCAGCGTGGACGCGGCGGACTGCGCAGGCCCGGCGGCTTTGGCAGTGGTGGTCCCGGTCGTATCCGTATTCCCATTGGCGGGCGTGCCGGTGGCGGCAGCATTTCAACTATCATCATCCTGATCGTGCTGTTTTTTGGCCTGAAAGCCTGCGGCATTGATCCGATACAGATTTTGAACGGCGGCGGCGGCTTCCTGCCAGGTGATGACCATGGACGGTTAAGTTCAACCGAATCCGGTTCGGGATCTGTGCGCAATGATGAAATGGGACAGTTCGTGGCGACCGTTCTGGCCGAGACGGAAGATGTGTGGCACGGTATCTTCAAGTCCAATGGCCTGACCTATGAGGAGCCGCGCCTGACCCTGTTTGAGGATCAGGTCAATTCGGCCTGCGGTTTTGCTTCTTCCGCCTCCGGGCCATTTTATTGCCCCGGCGACAAGAAGATCTATCTCGACACATCCTTCTTTCAGCAGCTTTCCCGGCAATTTGGCGCATCCGGCGATTTTGCCGAAGCCTATGTGATTGCCCATGAAGTTGGCCATCATGTGCAAAACCTTATCGGGGTATTGCCCAGATTCAACCAGATGCGCCAGCGCATGAGCGAAAGCGAAGCAAATCAAATGTCAGTGCGGGTTGAACTCCAGGCCGACTGCTTTGCCGGTGTGTGGGGCCATTTTACGGCGCAAAAAGGCATTCTGGAGGAAGGCGATCTGGAAGAGGCGCTTAATGCGGCCCAGCAGATCGGTGATGATACGCTGCAAAAGCGTATGCAGGGCTATGTGGTGCCGGAAAGCTTCAACCATGGCACCTCGGCCCAGCGGCAGAAGTGGTTTGCGCGTGGCTATCAAAGCGGCAAACTGTCTGATTGCGATACGTTCAACACGCCTATTTAAACATTTCTATCCGGGGAAGGAGGGAGGCTGCCATGACACAGACCCGTATTGCCGTGGTTCAGGCCGGAACCAGCCTGTTTGATACGCCGCGTACGCTGGAGCGTATGGAGGCGCATTGCCAGACGGCGGCGGCTGATGGCGTGGAGCTTGTTGTTTTCCCCGAAGCCTATGTTGGCGGCTATCCCAAGGGGCTGGATTTTGGCGCACGGGTTGGAACCCGCACCGAAGCTGGCCGCGATGATTTCTTGCGCTACTGGCAGTCGGCCATCGATATTGCGGGACCGGAAGTGGCGCGCATCGGCTCTTTTGCCGCCAAAATGAAGGCGCATCTGGTCACTGGTGTGATCGAGCGTGATGGCGCCACGCTTTATTGTACGGCATTGTTTTTTGGGCCGGACGGGAGCCTGCTTGGCAGGCACCGCAAGCTGATGCCGACGGCCAGCGAGCGGTTGATCTGGGGACAGGGCGATGGCTCGACCATTCCTGTCTTTGATACCGATATTGGCCATATCGGTGCGGCCATTTGCTGGGAAAACTATATGCCTGCCCTTCGTCAGGCCATGTATGGCAAGGGCATCAATTTATGGTGTGCGCCAACCGTGGACGAGCGTGATATCTGGCAGGCGTCAATGCGCCATATCGCCTATGAAGGGCGCTGTTTTGTGCTTAGCTCCTGCCAATATATGACACGCGCCGACGCCCCGCCTGACTATGATTGTGTGCAGGGCAATGATCCCTCGACCGTGCTGATCCGCGGCGGAAGTGTGATTGTGGGGCCGCTTGGGGATGTGCTGGCCGGTCCGGTCTATGATCAGGAGGCCGTGTTGAGTGCGGATATTGACCTGACAGATACGATCCGCGCCAAATATGACCTTGATGTTGTGGGCCATTATGCGCGCCCTGATATTTTCAGGCTGAGCGTCAATGAAACCGGGCGTACGCCGGTGAGCTATCAGATGGAAACTGCCGGTGGCGATGAGAGTGACGACCTTGATGAGGCGTTATTCTAGGTTGTGGTGACGATTTAAGGTTTTGGGATTCCCATCCGGTCGCAAATCAGATTCAACGCTGATTT